>CALQZX010000001.1 GCA_943350175.1 Parcubacteria group bacterium
CAAGATTAGCAACGGTGCTTCTCTGGTTATGAGTCCAAAAAGCGGTGAAATTCTAGCCATGGTGGGCAGTAAAGATTATTTTGACAGTGAAATTGGCGGCCAATTTAACGTAACCGTTGACGCTCTGCGTCAGCCTGGATCTTCAATTAAGCCAATTACCTATTTGGGTATGATTCAAAAAGGCTACAACCCAGCCTCCATGCTGATGGATGCTGAAACCACCTTCAATCACAATGAAAAGGAAGAACCTTACATACCAAAAAATTATGATGGTAAGTTTAGAGGTCCAGTTAGCCTTCGAGAATCTCTTGGCAGTTCTTTAAACATTCCCGCTGTTAAATCATTGGCTATTGTGGGCTTGGATAATTTCTTGAATTTAGCTTACACCATGGGTCTAAAAACCCTAGAGCCAACTCCAGAAAATCTTAAGCGTTTTGGTCTAGCTGCAACTCTTGGTGGTGCCGAGGTTAAGATGATTGACTTGGTAACTGCCTACTGTGCTTTTGCCAACGGCGGCTTGAAGATTGAACCAGTTTCCATCCTCAAAGTGGAAGATCAAAAAGGCAATGTAATTTACGAACACCATCAAGTAGAGGGTCAACGAGTTATTGATGCTGGAGAAACCTTTATTATCAATGATATTTTGACAGATAATTCTGCTCGTATGCCTGCTTTTGGCGCTAATTCCCTACTCAATACTGGTAAAGCCATTGCAGTTAAAACTGGTACGACCAACAGTATGAAAGATAACTGGACTATTGGTTGGAGCCAGGATGTGATTGTTGGCACTTGGGTCGGTAACAATGATGGCACTGCCATGAGCTATGTGGCCTCTGGTATTACTGGTGCTTCCCCTATTTGGCGCCGTACTATTTTTGCTGCTCTGGACCTTGGTTATCAGGCTCCAGCCTGGCAAATGCCTGAGAATGTCGATAAGGTGGAATTAGATGCTCTCTCTGGGTTTAGAAGTCATGACGGCTTTCCCACCAAATGGGATTACATCATCAAAGGAAGTTTGAGCAATGAATTGGATCCAATCCATAAAAAACTTAAAGTTTGTAAAGGTGATGAAGGTAAATTGGCCACTGAAGCCAAGATTGCGGCTGGCGATTTTAATGAAAAAGAATTTATTCTTTTGAAAGAAAATGATCCAGTTAGTGAAGATGGAAAAAATCGTTGGCAGGAAGGCATAGATGCCTGGATGAAATCACAAACAGACTCGCGCTACGGAAACCCAACTGAGTATTGCGGAGCCGAAGGAGACATCTCTGTGAACATGGAGAGGCCAAAGAATGAAGAGAACTTCGATGGTGATGAAGTTGCCTACAAAATTACTGCTGGCAGTGATGCTGGTGTCGCTAAGTTGGAGTTTTACGTCAATGGTGAGCTAAAGAAAACCGTGGAAAATCAGCATGAATTCCAGGACACCATTAAACTAAGCCGTGGCAAATATGAGCTAAATGCCAAGGCTTATTCCAAGAGCGGCAGTGTCAAAGAAAGCAATAAAATCAAGATTGGAACCGGCGGGATGAAGTGGGATTATACGGAGCCGACTGCAACGCCCACGCCAACTGCGACTGTAACTTTGTCGCCAACAGCAACTCCTAGCGCAACAATTGCTCCTTAGATAAAAAGATAAAAAACAGCCAAGATTCCAAAGCCTCCGAATTGGGTTAAGAAGTAGTGATCCAAACTAGCGATAGCTAAGAGGATCATTGATTTTTGATAAAAGCTATCAATTTGAGTTTGTCTAATTAGCAAAAATAAGACGACTAATAAAAGCAGGCCTCCCTCACTTAAAATTAAAAACAAAAGATTATGAACCGGCTGAACAAAGCGAACCACCTCATTATTAATAGACCCCATCGAGTATTTTTCTAGTACGACTGTAAAATTATTTATTCCAACTCCAAAAAATGGATTGCTGCCAAACATTTCAAAAGCGCTTTCATTTAAGGCTACTCGGCGATCTATAGAGTCTAATTTTGGGCTCATGCTTGTTGATAAGCTCAGTAAGTAAGGCAGTAAAATAATGAAGAAATAATAAACAGCGACGACGATTATTTTTTTGGCTTTGATTCTGTCTAAAAATAGATAAAGGAAAAATAGCCCCAAAGTTAACAAAGCGGCAATTGATTGAGTCATAAAAACAATCAATAAAGCATTGAGAATTAAAATGAGTTTAATTTTCCATTCACCTTTAATTTTATTAAAAATTAAAATTGAAAAAATAACTACCAGCCCTGCCAAAATATTTGGATGAGCCAAGGTTCCATAGGGCAATATTTTTTCACCAAAGAAAAATTGGGCTCTGCTGATGTTGGCTAAATCGCTTAAATTAGTTTCACCCAAAAATTGATAGCTAAGAAGTGACTGTTGAAAAATAAATTGATGAATTGCCAGGAGACTTTGAAACAACAAAGTACTGAGCATTGCTCCCAAAATAAATTTTTCTGCCATTTTGGTTTTGAAAAGTGGGTCGCTTTTGATGGCATTAAAAAACAATAAAATTTCTGCAAAATGCAGTAAGTGAGTAAAAGCAGCCAAAGCATTTTGACTAAGTAGTTGGCGGACAAGTAATATTAAAACTAAAAAGCAAAAAGAAGTACTGATTTTTATTTTTTTTAATTGTTTGGCCTCAATAATCAAAAAAGGAATAATTAAAAATTCAGCCAGGTAAACTTTTGGGATTAAGTAGTCAATCAATAACCCATGAACGTAGGCACCATCCAAAGAAATTTTATAAAATAGATTGAGACTAAAAGTGAAAATGATCAGGAATAGCAGCAATAATTTGACAACGTCGATGGTTTCTTTTTCTTTAAATTTGGCCAACCAAGTTAGCTTTAAATTCATCTTTGCCGATCTTGACGATACTTTGTCTAATAGGCTCGACTTCTTCATTGCTTATATTAACGCCATCATCTTGATAAATAAAGCTGAAACTGTAATTACTTTGATAGATATTCAAAAGTTCAACCTTCCTGATGCGTTTATCAACCTTTTTAAAGGCCTCAATCAAATCGCCTACAGCAGTGCTTTTATTTAAAGTAAAAGTAAGATCTTCAACGATGGAGGCTGTTTTGATTATTTTTTTGTAAATTGGATATTTTTTGGAAATGTCAATTAATTCTTTAAGGTTGAGTTCAATGGCGACTCTGTTTTTTTCTAGGATCATCAAAGAACCAATTTTAGTTTTGCTTTTGCCATCTTTGATAATTAAATCGGCTTCTTGCTTGGCAATTGGCATCTGGATTTCTTTATTAATTTTTTCGTTGATGATCAATTCTTGATTGTGAGAAAAAATATAAAGTCGATCAAAAAGATTGAGCAAATCTCCTTTAACTTGGCGGTAATCTCTATTGGAAAGCAAGGTTAATTTGAGAATTTGATCTGGCAAACCGCTCTTTTTTGGATGGTAAACATTGGCTAGTTCGAAAATAGACATTTGCTTGACAGCTGGATTGCCATCAATAATTTCAATCAAAGAAGGCACCAGAGTGCGACGCAAGAAAGTTGTTTCTTCTTTGAGTGGATTGGCCAATTTCAAATGTTCTGCTAATTGATAACCAGAATCCAAAGCTTGCTGTTCGCTAACCAAAGAGTAACTGTAGATTTCTTGCCAACCAATATCAGCCAAAAAATGTTTAATCAAACTTTCAACTTGATAATTAGTGTTAGGATCTGGATTAACTGACAATTCTCCACTCATTAACTTGCTTGGCAAATTATGGTAGCCATAAATTCTAGCCAATTCTTCCACTACATCGGCCCCTATTTGAATGTCAGAGCGGAAAGTTGGTGGCGTAACGCTCACTACTCCATCTTTAATCTCCACCAAACAATCTAAATCTAGTAAAATTTCTTTAATTTCGCTTTCTTTTAATTTAATACCAAGATAATTTTCAATAATTTCAAGTTTGACCTTGACTGTTTTTAGACTTTTTTGATCTGGGAAATAGTCATAAAGATCAGAAGCAACTTTAGCACCACAGAGTTTACCAAATAGCTCAACTCCGTATTCCATGACTTCTTTGCCAAGATGTGGATCGACATTTTTTTCATTAAGTTGAGCGGCTACGGTACGAATGGCGTGACTCATGGAAGCTTGGCGAACTTTTTTTGCATCGAGTGATTCGATCCAGAACAAAATAGATTTGGTATTTTTATTAACACTAGTGTTCAAAGTGCCCTTGATGGCTGGCAAATCAATAATTTCTCCATTTGCTGCTTCAAAGACGATTTCTCCGCCAAGCGTCTCGTGTTCCACTTCATCTAGAGTAACGAATTTTTTGCCTTTGCTGGCTTCTTTGATGATAATTTTGCCACCTCTATTCATGATTTGGTCATAGTCAAAAACATGACAAGGATGACCAAGTTCATGGGTAATGTAATTGCTGATATCGATCAAAGCTTCATGCGGATTGACGCCAATATCAGTCAGTCTTTTTTTCATTAAATCTGGACTTTCAAGGTGTTGTGCATCAGTCATGACCACAGCCAAGACGCGATGCACATATTCAGTCTCATAAATAATTTCTGGCAAAGGCAAGTTTTTGCTTGGGTGCTTCTTTATTTCTCCAAAATTAATTTTCTTGAGTTTGGCGTCTTTGCCAGCTCTTTTTAAGATGGTGGCGGCTTCTCTAGCGATGCCACGAATAGACATACTGTCAACACGATTAGTGGTGACTTCAATGTCATAAACTTCATCGTTATATATTCTTTCAACAGAAGGTCCGCTAAGTGATAGATATTTCTGGATGTCGATTTTGCTAGCTTTGGTTTGCAGGTGTTCTCGAAGCCATGAATCTGGAATTAAAATGTTCATATATTGATTCTCACCTTTAAAATTGTTCCAAAAATTCTAAATTACCTGAATAAAAAAGTCTGATGTCATCAATGTTTAAGCCTTTTTTCAAGGTATAGGTACGCTCCACTCCCCAACCAAAAGCAAAGCCAGTATAAACATCTGGATCGATACCACCAGCTTTTAAGACATTGGGATGGACCATGCCGGCGCCGCCAACTTCATGCCAGCCAGATTTACAAAAACGGCAATTTTCGCCACTTTGATCGTCGCGTTTGCCAGTGCCGCCACAAATATGACAACTAAAATCGACTTCAAAAGATGGTTCAGTGAATTTGAAATGGAATGGTCTAATGCGACTCTTGGTGCCTGGTCCATAAAAACTTTCAGCGAAGTAATCGAGAGTGCCTTTGAGATTTTGGATATTAATGCCTTTATCAACAACCAATCCCTCGAACTGGTGAAACATTTGTGTGTGAGTGGCGTCGCTCTGGCGACGGTAAGTGCGAGCCACATTGATCATGCGAATTGGTGGTTTTGACTTGAGGCGTTCCATTTCACGAACTTGACCATTTGAAGTGTGGGTGGTGAGGACCATTTTACCCAATTTATAGTCTGGTTTAGTGTCAACAAAGAAAGTCTCCCACTCATCACGAGCTGGGTGATTTTTAGGCATATTAAGAGCTTCAAAAACATAATAATCGAAGTCAACTTCAGGATATCTAACTCTATTGAAGCCAATTTTTTCAAAGATTTGACTAATTTCTTCAATTGCTTGAGAAATTGGATGTAAATGACCAACTTTGTCTTTTTTGCCAGGCAAAGTTAGGTCAATTTTTTCTTGATCTTGCTTGCTATTTTCTAGGCTGACTAGCTTTTCTTCAATTTTGTTTTTAAGCTGATTCAAGGTTTGGCCAAAAAGTTTCTTTTGATCATTTGGCACATCTTTAATCATTGCTGAGACGTTTTTAAATAAGCCACTTTTGCCCAGATATTTGATACGCAGGTCTTCTGCTTTAATGTTTGTTTCCTGCTCAATTTGTTTGAGAAGGTCTTGGCATTGTTTAATGGGATCTTGTTGGCTCATGATTGTCCTATTGTACTACTAGGCTTGAGTTGAACCAAGCTCTTTTAGATAAGCTAGTAAATATAATTCTGGGGAATTAGATTGAAAATTTGGGTAATTCATTATAATTTGACCCAAATTTCTTGATTTTTCACGCAAAGCCTCGTAGGCCTTGAGTCTAGCTTCTTTATTTTTTTCGAGAGTTGCCTCTATTGGCATTTCTTTACTCCTTTTGGACTCGCAAAACGAGTCCTTAAACTAAAAAACCCCGCTTTTTAATGCGGGGTTTTTATTTCTTACTAGCTTGTTCGCAAATTACCCCGCATTCTCCTTTTTCAAAGAATTTTGGAAACTAAACATGGTAATTTGGCGACAAGATTTAAACATGTAACTTTTTATTTATATATTTATTTTTGAGTTTTAGCAACGATTTCTTTGAAAGTATTAAAATCTTTGACGATAATCTCAGAAAGCATTTTACGATTTAATTCAATCTTGGCAACTTTCAGGCTTTTGATAAAACGAGAATAGTTTAAGCTTTCACCAATTTGTTTGACACCGGCAGTGATACGAGTGATCCATAGCTTACGGATATCACGCTTACGCAACTTACGACCGACATAAGCATATTGACCAGAGTGCAAAAGAGCTTCTTTGGCGCGCTTGTAAAGACGGTTGTTGGTACCACGGAAACCTTTGGTAAGGTCTAGGACTTTTTTGTGTCTTTTGTGACGAATGATACTTGTTTTTGATCTCGACATATTAAATCTTTCTTTCTAGAGAAAATTAAGCCAAACCAAGCATTTTCTTGATCTTTGCGGCAAATTTGCCAGTTACTTCGACTGGAATTCTGTAGTTTCTAATAGCTTTTTTGCTTTTATTCTTACGAAGATGGCGACGATTTTGAATACGACGCATGATCTTACCGGTAGCGGTTAAATGAAAACGTCTTGAGACGCCTTTTCTGGTTTTTACTTTAATTTTTTTCATAGCCTTCCTACTTATTTTTTCTTACCGATTGGATCGAGTTGTGCCAATATCTTTTTACCAATTAATTTTGGCGGAATACTGATCTTGCCTAGATCGGCATTACTGCTAAAAATTTTCTCGATAACTTCAAAACCAAGGTCTTTGCGGACGATTTGTCTGCCCTTGAAGGTTAAAGTTAATTTAACTTTATTGCCTTTTTCCAAAAAATCTCTGACTTTGCGATTACGAGCTTGAAAATCTGCTTCACCCATAAAAGGTGTAAAACGCAATTCTTTTAGTTCTGCAGTCTTTGATTTTTTACGTGTATCAGCTGTCTTCTTCTTGAGCTGGTACTTATATTTTGAAAGTTCAATGATCTTTACAACTGGTGGCTCGGCTTTATCTGTAACTAGAATAAGATCACTCTCTAGTTCCATGGCTTTTTCCAAAGCTTCATTGGAAGACATTTCTCCCAAAGAATCACCGTGCTCGCTTAGGACGCGTACTACCGGGAAATGAATCTGATGATTCGCTTTCACGTAGATTTGTTCGCTTCTGCTTTTGTTGTATTTTTTTCTAATCACGCAAGGTCGTTTATTATATACTATGAATTTGAATTTCGCACTTTAATCAGTCACGCTGCACTAAAATTGTTTGTTGTTTAAATTCACAATCTTCTTTTCGCTCAGTTAAGTCGCTGTTTATAAACTTAAGATTACATTTAAGTTTTAGGCCAGCTCCTTCAATGGACTGCTCAAAGTGCGAAGTTCAAATCCCTTCAAGTTATTAAGTGAGGGAATTATAACTTAAGAAGCCTTTTGTAGCAATTGTCTAATGTGGCTTCTTGATTTATAATTGCTGTTTGTTGTGAACGAGCCCGTAGCTCAGTTGGTTAGAGCGCTTCATTGACATTGAAGAGGTCAGAGATTCGAGTTCTCTCGGGCTCACAAGTAGAAAAATCTGCCCCAAATAAAACCTAAAGTTTTTTATTATGGCAGGCAGAGAAATATTGGTTCCCAAGCTTGGTTTAGTCACTCCCACTAAAGAACTTTCTACAATTCCTAATGGATCTGGTGAAGATTCTGATTTAATGCAGCTGATCGCGAGGTGGCCAGATGCTGAAAATTTTTTTCTAGCTGTTTATCATCACACCATTCTTAGCGAAGAAATGAGAATTCATAGTCAGCCTGCACAGGGAGAAACTAGATATAAAAGTACAACTCCTTTTCCAGATGCTATTTCACTCCTTTCTTTATTGGCAAAAGCAAAAACTCGAAATGAACTTTTTACTGCAGTGATGATTGTTCCACAGATGCAAACGGCAGTGCTAGCTCAACAAGTAGCAGCGATTTCTAATTTAAGTAATGGAAGGTTTGGATTGGGTGTCGGTGTGGGTTGGAACAAATCTGAGTATGATGCTGTGGGCATGGGAGGTCGTTTTGAAAAGAGGGGTAAAATATTAAATCAGCAAATTCCTGCTTTAGAAATGATGTTGACTGGCAAAAGTGTTAGGCTCGAAATTGGTGGAGAGAATCTCGATAATATGGCCATCAATCCGCCTGCAGAACATGAGGTTCCTATCTGGGTTGGTGGTTTGTCACCAGCAGCCCTAGAAAGAGCTGCTTTTTATGGCAGCGGTTGGATGCCGCTTGGTGACGTGGAACCCTTCATTAAAGGAAAAGAAGTTTTATTAAGACTTTTAGATGAAAATCATCGTGACCCAAATGATTTTGGTTTTATGGGCAGAGTTACTCTGGGAACTAAGACTTTGGAAGAATCGGTGGACGATTTCTTGGCTTGGATTGATGCTGGCGTCACTCATGTAGTTTTGACTACCACGGGTAAAGATGACCACAAATGGCAGAATCACAGTGCTTTGATCGCAAATTTTCTCAGAGAGACTAGATGGATTAGATATCCAGATAGTGAAAGCTTTGGAAGTTTATTTGGGCATGGTGTTTATAATGCTCCAAGCAACCTTCTTGTCAAAGGTACAGAAAAGTTTTGTTTTGAGTTGCGAACAGAATGCAGATATTTAAGACGATTTTTGGAAAACCGTGAATTTAAAGAAACAGGAATCAATCAAAACGAAGTCGTGGAAATTCCACATTTATCAAAAAATCCGTTAAAGGTAATAGAATGCAGATCTAAATCTCCAGACAAAACAGTTTGGATTTTGCAAACTGCAGATGAAATTCCTAAAACAGTTGTTGTTTACGACAAAGAGGTGCAAAATAATTTCTAAAGCTCAATAAGTTTGCAGGTTAACTTCCAGATTTCTTTTCTTCTTCTCTTTTCTTTTTTAATTCTGCCTTTTTCTTTTTGATTTCTTTTTTTAACAGCAATATAGTTTCATTGCTTTTTCTATAGTCTTTATCGCGATCTTTTTTGCTCCATCCTGGTAAAGTTGATCTTTCATGTCCGGCACTCATGCTTTTACCCTACCGCATTTGCGCCAGCATTTCTTTCGTTATTAATGCTGCTCTGGACGCCTTTGGTGGTTTTATAGTTGAGACCTTTTTTCTTTTTGCCTTTATTTTGCATTTGAGCAGCCCAACTTCTGGCGCTACCAACTTGTTGGCGCATTAACATGATCAGTTGGCGTAATTGGTGGAAAAAATTGGTGTAATAAGTACCGCCATCGATTCCAGGAGCAACCACATCTTGGCTGACGGCCATGGCAATTTCTTGATTGAGGCCTTTGAGGTCGATAATTAAAAATTCCAGTTCTTTTCTGACCTGATTTAATTCTTCTTTACTCTTCTCTTCTCTGGCTGAGTAAAGTTCGTAGGTGTTAACTGGATTGACGCGATCGTGAAGTTTCTTGCGCAAGGCCTCTTTTTTTTGGGTAAGTAGGGCTTCTTCTTGTTGTTTACGCAAGAATTCTGGATTCTCTGAATCGACAGATGCTCCAGGACTGTTTAATAAAGCGTTGGCGAATGGATTGAAATTATCCTCAGAGTTGGAGGAAGGAGGCACTGCGCCGGTGGCTTTTTTCTCATTTTCCAATAAAGAACCTGCAAAAGGATTTACTTGCTTTTGCGAAGCTGATTTTGATTGGTTGATGCCCTGTCCAAAAGATGTCATTTGATACAGATATATAATTGATCTGCTTATTATAGGCTTTTATAATCTGCAAGTCAATCAATTACTATCTTATAGCAAAATTAAAGACTGAGTAAAAGGTCTAAAGTTTTCTTTTGGAGCAAAGTGGCCTTGATTTGGTTGAGATAATCTTGGTTTTTCTCTAGTTGTCCACGCATTTCTAGATTGGTGACCTTGATCAATTCGGCTTTAACCTCATCGTCTGTGACGGCTAGTTTTTCTGCTTTGCTGATTTCAGCCAAAATAAAGTCGAGTTGTAAGCGACTCAGAACAGTTCCGGCTAACTCTTGGCTAAGTTGATCGATGGTGATTTGTCTTCTCTTGAGATAATCTTCAGCAGAAATCTTATATTGCTCGAGTTGTTTAACTAATCTTTCGTACTCGGTTTGAGTTTCTTGTCTGAGTAAAATTTCACCAATAGCTGGAGCAAAAGCATCAACTAAACCCTTGAAAATGTGTTGTAAATTGATTTCTTTAGTCTCGTTCTCACCAAGTGGCTCGTGAGTGTGAGCATGTTCATGATCATCGCCATGCTCGCCTTTTTTGTGAGCTTCGGCTTCTTTTTTGATTTCTTCATTACGTTCACTGACAAATTTAGCGGCTTCTTCTTTGCCTTTTTTGGTGGTTTTCTTGTAATCACCGAGTTTTACCTCTGGAATTGGTGAGAAAAATGCTTCCAAAACCCAATCCTTACCTTTTTCTAGGCTAATTGGACTAAATTCTGGGGAAGTGATTGGTTTTTTGTTTTCTTTTTTGATTTGTTTTTCGTAGGCTTCTGGAATCAATCCTCTGAGCACTTGGTCAACGATTTTTTCAAAACCGACATTTTGCTCAACAATAGCAAAAGGAGCTTTGCCAACGCGAAAGCCTTCAGCTTTGACGTTCTTGGCGAATTGATTGACGGTTTTTTTGTAAGCTGGCTCAATTTCAGCCCAAGCTAGGGTGATTTTAACTGAGTCGTTTGGAGCAATAGGAGATTTTTTGGAAACCTCTGCTTTTTCTGCTTTAACTTCTTTTTTTTCTTCTTTTGTGTCGATGATTTTAGCGGTTTTTGACATAGGAGAGGATTATAACATGAAAAAATAATCCAAACTTCCTCATCGGGAGATCCCACTTGTGCATTTAACAGACAGGAACGGCTCTAGCGATTCGTCAGTTTGGATTATTTTTCAAATTTAGCAGACAGGAAAGGCTCAATGGAGCACTCAATTTCAATTGCTTTTCTTTCTAAAGTTAATTTTGGATTATTTTCTATAAACCTGGTCGTGAGTGCCAATGTCGAAGAAATAGTATTCCGCGTCCTCTATGAAGAGGATTCTGATGTTCATGCCAACAGATAAGCTCCAAGTATTTTTTAGCTTACCGTCTAATTTGTGAATTCTAAGTGAAGGGTGTTTGGGATTTTCTTTAAATTTTTACAGTTGATTCTTAATTTTTAGGAGGAGAATTGGATTTTTTCTTTTAATTGTGAGAAGTTTTTTTTGGAAATTTTCGCTGAAAACGATTCTTTTCATAAGTTCTCAAAAAATTCCTCTAGGTTTTTTACTTCAGTGGCTTTATTTCTCTCTTTAATAGCTTTCTCGTAAGATTTTTCTGTCTTTTCGGAAGCTTTCATGACTGGATAGTCCATATCTTTAACATCGTTGATGATGAGATTTTTGATATAAGAAGACATGTTGAGGCCGAACTTACTGGCTCTAACTTTTAAGTAAGATTGAAGCTCAACTGACAAAGTAACTCGAAGCTGAATAGTTTGAGAATTCATGCCTTAATTATAGGCTAAAATTAGTCTTTTTGCAAGTATTTAGGCTATTTAAATCTTTAGCAACTGCTCCACCAGTCTAGTTGTATATCCCCATTCGTTGTCGTACCAAGCAATGACTTTGACCATGTTACCATCGACTACTTGAGTGAGGGCTAGATCGACTACGGCTGAATATTCGCAACCAATGAAGTCGCTAGAAACGAGTGGTTCGTTGCTGACGGCGACGATTTTTTTGTAATCGCCTTTACTTGCTTGTGTGAATGCCTCATTAATTTGTTCAACAGTGACGTTTTTCTTGGTCAAAAAGGTTATGTCAGATAGAGAAACTGTTGGGGTTGGGACGCGAATGGCCAAGCCGTCAAATCTGCCTTTTAAGGAAGGAATAATGGCAGTAGCGGCTTTAGCAGCGCCAGTGCTAGTAGGCACAATATTGCTAGATGCATTACGAGCGCGACGGAGATCTTTTTTGTGCGAATTATCATGCAAATTTTGATCATCTGTATATGAATGGATGGTAGTCAGCATGGCTTTTTCTATGCCAAACTTTTCTTTCATGATTTTCATCAGAGGAGCGATACAGTTGGTGGTGCATGAGGCATTAGAAAAAATTTGCTTGGAACGATCAAATTCATTGACAGAAATAACGCCTGTGGAAACTTCATTTTCCTTATCTGATTTAGCTGGAGCTGAAAGGAGAACCTTCTTGGCACCAGATGAGATGTGAGCGATGGCCTTTTTTGGTTTGTTGAATTGGCCAGTTGATTCTAAGACAATATCAACCTCGTATTTGGACCATGGAATTTTGGCTGGATCTCTCTGGGCAGTCACAATAATTTTATGATCGCCAACTTTAATGTAACCAAGCTCGATATTTTCATCAGAAACTTCTTTAATATCTTGAGTTTGTTTAAAGGTAATTTTTTCACTAAAAGAACCATAGACGGTGTCATGTTTGATCATGTGCACCCAGTCACCTATATTCATCGAACCGGAGGTATTGATAACCTTAAGCTCAATTTTATTGCTTTGCTTTTCAAACCAAATGCGGAATGCTAAGCGACCAATACGGCCAAAACCATTAATAGCGAAAGTTTTCATAAGGGGCAGCCTTTCTGATTTATGTAAAAACTAGTATGACACGAGACGACATTTCTAGACAAGTCTGAAAATTGAACTATTTTAGTCGAACGTGACTAAATGATTAATTCTTCTGCGTAGTTTTAGGCAAAAACAGTTTGAGTTTCATTGGAAACATAGGTGCCAACATCTTCACCGTTGATGGCTCTTTCCAACTGACCTTCTTCAAAGAGATCGAAAATCATTAGAGGCATGTTGTTTTCTTTGCACATGGCTAAGGCGGCAGTATCCATCACTTGAACTTCTTCCATTTCAATAGCAGATCGAAAACTCATAGTTTTGAAACGTCTGGCGCTAGGGTTGGTCATTGGATCTTTGTCATAGATGCCATCGACTTTGGTGGCTTTCATCAAGACGTCGCAGTGTAACTCTAGGGCATGCAGAGAGGCGCCAGAATCGGTGGTGACGTATGGCATACCTGTTCCGGCAGAAAGGATGATAACTCTACCCTTTTCCATGTGACGGATGGCTTTGCTACGGATAAAACTTTCAGCAACGGCTGGCATTTGTAGAGCTGATTCCATGCGGACGGGTACGCCGACTTTTTCTAGGGCGTCTTGAAGTGCTAGGCCATTCATAACAGTGGCAAGCATGCCCATGTAATCAGCAGTGGCACGTTCAATACCGTTTTTAGAAGCAGAAAGACCGCGAAAGATATTGCCGCCGCCAATCACGATAGCGATTTCAATTTCTTTGGCATAGATGGTTTTGATTTTTTCAGCCATCGAAAGCACGGCTTTAGGATCGATGCCGTATTCGCGGTCGCCAATCAGGGATTCGCCGCCAATCTTGAGCATAATTCTCTTAAATCTTTTTTGCATCCTTGCCTTTCGTGTTTCTAGTTTAGCCTCGCAAGACTAATTTTATAAAAATAATTTCTTTTTTAAGCGCAGAAATTTCCAGCGAATATTTTCTGCTAGGCTATATATTTTATACATTGGATAGTCGTTAACTAAGTCATAACTACCAATAAATTCGACCAATTCGCCACCGTAGCCTTTCTTGAAGCGGTGAAAACCATTCCATGGACTCTTAGGATCTGGATCCGGTCCTAGAGAACCCCACATATCAAAGTTTTTGCAACCTTGTGCTTTGCCGAAGCGAATTACTTCCCACATCATCAGGTTGCTGGCCATGACTTCGCGGTGAGATGAGCTGGAAGCTCCATATGGGTAATACAAAACGCCATTGAACACAAAAACTATCCAAACTACCAGAACTTCTTTTTCGTAGACAGCTTTGAAGATGTGCATCATGCCACTATCTTTCAAACTTTCCCAAAGCTTCAGAAAATAATCTGGAGTGTGGGCGTAAAAGCCTTGACGCTTGGTGGTTTCCTCGAGAATTCTCAGATAATCTTGTAAGCCTTGCTCACTGGTGTCTTCAATAATTTGAACGCCTTTTTTTTGAGCTAGCTTGACGTTATAGCGAGTTTTGCTGTTTTGTTTATTGGCGAGCTCTTCTTCACTGGAGTTTAGATCGAGCTCAAAAGTGTAGCGGGTAAATAAAGCTCTGCCCTCTTCTATTTGAAATTTACTGAGAAATTTGGCACTAGGATTTTCTGCTAATGGCTGTTCCAGAGGTTTTTTGACATTTGGCTCCATCTTGATGTAAATGGCTTGATATTTTTCTGCTAATTGTTGCAAAGCTGCCATCTGGTCGGCATCTGGAGTAAAGCCTTTGGGATAATAGCCAACGAAACGGTTAAAAAATGGCACTTTGTGAAAAGTCAGCTGTAAGCCGCTAGTAAGAGTGCCACCTACAAAAAATCCAAGTCTTTCAACTTGGACGCCTGTTTTTCTTCTAAACTCTCCCCATTCGTAAGATTGCAAAGGATGGCTGGCAAGCTTATTAAACAAGTCTTTTTCTTGTGGAAAAATTTCTCTAATTAACATAGGGTTGACTTTCCATTATATGGTAAAGCTCTGGCTTTTGCCAAGGCGATCTTTGCACGGCTACTTGCGCAAAAATTCCCTAATGTCTAATTCGTCATTAAGCAAAGCGTCTAAACTTTCTTCATCAACTACCAGGCGGATTTTTTGATCTTTGGTTTTTGCCGTTGTGGCAGGAGTCTTGGGTTTCTTGTAATAGTATTTATCTTGATAGGAATTAACGCTGCCTTGGTCAAAACTGCGGTTAATCTTGAGTAACTTTTGATCAATTTCTGAAAGGAAACGACTCGGCAAGCTATTGCTGCTATAGCCATAAGTAAAACGACTTCTGGCATAACTGAAATAGAGTTTATCTTTGGCGCGCGTAATGCCAACGTAGCAAAGGCGACGTTCTTCCTCAATTTCTTTTTCTTCCATAATTGCTCTAGAGTGAGGTAGTAAGCCCTCTTCCATGCCTACCATAAAAACGATCGAAAATTCCAAGCCCTTGGCAGAATGCAGGCTCATCATGGTGATTTCATTACCCTCATTTTGGTTAAAACTGCTCTCATTAGCCAGATAGCCATCTTGGACCAGGGCAATATTTTCTAAAAGCAATAAAGTATTCTCAAAGCGACTAGCGACGTTAAATAATTCCTGAATGTTGTCAAGGCGAGCAACATCTTCAGGATCTTTTTGATCATATTTATCTAGGTAAAGAGTAGTTTCGAGAATGCCTTGGAGACAACTGCTGGGATTTTCTAGAGTACTACGATCGGTTTTGGCCAGCCAGACTTCTAATTTTTCTAGGCGACGTTTGCCAATTTTCTCGGCACGAGCACGGCTTGGACTATCTAATTGATTAAAACAAAGGCGCAAATATGAGAGTAAATCTTTAATTTCAGTGCGCTCATAAAATTTGGTGCCACCGACGATTTTATAAGGCAATTGACGACGCATGAAAGCTTCTTCAAAAGCGCGAGATTGGACGTTAGTTCTATATAAAAGGGCGATATTCTTGAGTTGGTCAAAGTATTTTTCTTTGATAATAGAGGCGATTTTTTCTGCTTCTAATTCCCCAGTGCTAGTTTCATAAATTTCCAATTTTTCATCGGTGCTCTGATCAGTCCACAGTTCCAGAACAGGATGAGACATGTTATTGGCAATGACTGAAGTGGCGGCATCGAGAATTGCTTGAGTAGAACGATAATTTCGCTCTAGACGGTATTCTTTAATATTCTTAAAGTCGCTGCTCAATCTTTCTAGATTGCGGTAATCTGCTCCACGCCATGCATAGATGCTCTGGGAAAAGTCACCAACGGCGAATAAATTGTCACCGGGTTGTGCCAGGATTCTAGTCAGTGAGTATTGAACTTTATTGGTATCCTGAAACTCATCGACTAAGACATGCTGAAATTTGGCCTGGTATTTCTGTCTGACGGCTTCATTGTCGACGAAAAGTTGATAGCAAATGGAAAGAAGATCGTCAAAATCGACGGCATTTTCATCTCGCAATCTTTTTTCGTAGCTTTTATAGACTTTGGCGGCAAAAAGTTGCAAACCATCGTGAGCCATATCTTTAAATTCATCGGTGCCGATTAATTCATTTTTGGCGCTGCTGATTTTAGATTTCACTACTTGTGGCTTGAAAGTGCCTGGATCATAGCCATTAATCTTGTAAATGCTTTTGATTAAAGCTAATTGATCATCGCTGTCATAGATGGTGAAATTAGCGTTGAGACCGAATTTCTCCAGATGTCCTTGGCTGGCTTCGATGCGCAAAATTTTGGCTGAGAGACTATGAAAAGTACCGGCAAAAGGTAAGTTTTGACCGGTATATTCGAGAACTCTTTTTTTCATTTCGGCAGCGGCTTTATTGGTGAAAGTGACGAGGAAAATATTGCTAGCAGGAATTTGCTTTTCTTTGATCAGATAAGCAACTCTAGTGGTGAGGACTCTGGTTTTGCCACTACCCGCCCCCGCCAAAACGATGGCTGGGCCATCCTGATGCAAAACAGCTCGGCGCTGTTCTGGATTGAGCTCGTTGAGAAGATTAGCGATTTCTAACACGAGGGACATCTTAGCATTTTTAGGTTTGGTTCGCAGGGGGATTTTATTGGGCCAATATTGACATATTATAGGACTTATGCTAGAATTTAGCTGTTTGTACTTGAGTATTTGGCAATGCGCCGAAGAATTCAATAACAGACAGTTCTTTAACAGACTAGGTTTTTATTGCAAAGGTAATCTTTTGCAGTGGGTCCTTTTTTGGATTTTAGAAGTTTTTTCTAAAAGATAGAAAAGGATCCGCTGCAGTTAGTGTGGACCTCTGGCTCCTCAGCGGTTCGCTGGGGTAAATCATATTTTTTTGGCCTCTCTTAACTTCATGGTATAGAGAGGTGGAGGATTTTCCATGAAAACTTCAAGGAAGTTGTTATTCGTTGCTTTAGCTTTTTGGATGTTTGCTTGTCAGTTTTGCAAGCCGACTGCCACAGCCGTTCCGATGCAGGAAGCTGCTGTGTCCTACTCCCCGATTTTGGGGATGGCTCTCCATATCGGAGAGCTGAAGGACGCGGCCCCGGATGTCGCTGAGGATCAGTCCGTTTTAAGTTTTAGTTTAAGCGGATACCCAGTCAAGGTTGAGGGCAGTCAAGAAATCGTCCATTACCCCACCGTGAAAGTATTTCCGGTGAGGGAGGGTGCCACTCAGCTTAGTTTTATCGCTAATTTGAGTGTCACCAATTTTGGCGACTTGTTCCTTGGGGATTACATCCAACAAGGGACCAGAGTGAACGTCGACGGAATCGACTATGGTTTCAATGGTGAAACAGATGTCACCTTTGGACCGATGGGAGTAGAAATAAAACTTACCCCCATGCAATAAAACCTGGTTTGAAGTTGGCCAGACTCGCTTTTATAAGTGAGTCTGGCCACCAGGTCAATTTTGACCAAATCTTCCATTTGTCTTGCTAATTTTTCTGCCTTCCATATAATTGATTTAGATGAAAAAATCTATTATTGCTAGCTGATGGACAAATTGATTCTATGCGCTAAAATTTTATTTATACTATTTTTAATAAAATATCATGTGAAAGCATGATGAAGATTGGAAATACAATATATGACACAAGGTGAACCACAACCGCAACCGGAAGATAGTTTGAGAAACGATTTTTATGTTGCAATTCAACAAGAAAGAGTCGATGATTCTGGAGACAAAGGTGCTGACTGGGGAATTAATGGTTCAGTTGAAGATCAACAAGAATCTGATGAGAAAGAAAACCCATCTTCTTAGCTAGTATTTCTGAGTTGGCCAGGCTCGCTGCAAAGTGGGCTTGACCACCAGGTCATTTTTAACCAGATCTTCCATTTGCCTTGCTAATTTTTCTGCCTTCCATATAATCGAAGCTAGATGAAAAAATCTATTATCGCCAACTGGAAGTCCAATAAAACTTTGTCCGAAGTAGCCTATTGGCTCAATAATTTTCCAAACAATGAAGAAAGTCAAAAAGCTCTAGCTTCGCTGGAGATTATTTTGGCGCCACCCTACCCTTTTTTGGCTTTGGCCAAAGAAATTATTATGGAACGCCAACTGCCAATTAAATTAGCAGTGCAAGATTTGAGTGGTTTTGGCAGCGGAGCATATACTGGTGAAGTAGCTGCTTTCAATTTGCAAGATCTGGATGTTCAATATGCGATTCTTGGTCACAGTGAGCGTCGTCGTTTTTTGACGGAAACCTCTCAATTAATCGCTGATAAAGTCGCTGAAGCTCTCAAATTTCAAATCAAACCAATTTTGTGTTTAGATAAGCCATATTTTACTGAGCAGGCGCGATTTCTATCTAGTGATTCAATGTCTGCATGCTCGTTAGCTTATGAGCCAGTGGCAGCAATTGGGAGTGGTCAGGCTGAGGAAGCTGGTAATCTTTTGGCTGTTCGCCAAGAACTTGCTCCTTTATATGAAGCCAAAACTTTGATTTATGGCGGTAGTGTCAATGCCGATAATGTCGGTGCTTACTTGAAGGTTTGTGATGGCGTCTTGCTCGGAGGAGCGTCGCTGGAACTGAAGAATTTTGTAGATTTGCTTTATGTGGCCTCGGAGAGTTTGAAGATTTAATTATCATTTTGTTGATTCCTGCGTATCATTATGATACGCTAAATGCCTATGAATGATACGCAGATAAACCAAAGACAACTTAAACTACTTAATTATTTGCTTCTCCACCCTTTATCTTCCAGATTGGAAATAGAAGAGTTTATTGACGATCAAAAAGGTTCTCGCATCACCATTATTCGTGATCTAAATCTATTGCTTGCTCTTGATCTGGTTGAGCAAGCAGGCGGAGGTAGACATGTTAAATACAGCTTAAAAGCTGGTAAAGAATTATTAATTCCTGTCAATCTTGAGGAATACTTTCTTAAAAAAACAGATTCTAGAAATGTTAAGTATCCAAATTTCAATTTGGAACTGATTGAAAAAATATCCGGATTATTTTCAAAAGATGAGGTTGATCTTTTTGAAGAAGGGAAAATTAGATTAAAAGATAAATTTGTCAATTTGGACAAAACTATTTTAAAGCGTGAGCTGGAAAGATTTACAATAGAGCTCAGCTGGAAGTCTTCCCAGATTGAAGGTAACACTTATTCTTTACTGGAAACCGAAGAATTAATCAAAAACAAGAAAGAAGCTAAGGGGCATGATAAGAGCGAGGCTGCCATGATTCTTAATCATAAAAATGCTTTTGACATAATTCTTAAAAAGAATAATAGTTTTAAAGAAATAAATCTACTAGACATCAGATCAATTCATGCTGAATTAACAAAAGATCTTGAGATCACGTCTGGCGTTCGTGAATCTGGAGTTGGTATTACTGGTACAACCTATTTGCCGCTTGATAATAAATGGCAAATTGAAGATGCCTTATCTAGATTGGTTGCTCATGTAAATGAAATTGACTTTGTCCCAGAAAAAGCCTTGATTTTTCTAGCAATGATCGCCTACTTACAGCCTTTTACTGATGGTAATAAGCGCACTTCAAGAATGGTTAGTAATGCAGTTCTATTAGCTAATGGCTACTTCCCGCTTTCTTACCGAAGTGTTGATGAGGTTGAGTATAAGAAAGCCTTAATATTATTTTATGAACAAAATAATATTTTTCATTTAAAGAGAATCTTTTTGGAACAGCAAAAATTTGCGATTGATAATTACTTTTTGTAGAAAAGTATACAATTAATGTATACTTTCCTACTCAATCTATCTGTCAATCTCTGATCCTCATGTAGTAGAATGTTCTACTATGACCCTCAAAGAGCTAATTATTTTTGGTCTAATTCTTTTTTTCGCTTGTTTTACAAGGCTTTTGCGTCTGGATTATCCGTCAGGCATGTATTTTGATGAGGTTTATCATGTGCCGGCAGCGATGATGATGAGCGCTGGTGATTTTAAAACACCATTTGATTTCAATCAGGCAGCTTATGATGGTCAAAACATTGCTGATTGGTTACATCCTCCTCTGGCTAAATATTTTCAAGCAGCTTCAATTCATTTTCTGGGTGCAAATCCTTTGGCGTGGCGTTTGCCATCTCTGGTTTTTTCTTTAGCGACTTTGGTTGTTTTTTATTTTTTTCTGCGTTTTTTGGGGCAAGAGTTTTTTTTCAAAAAAGAAAATTTAGTCAGGCGCAACGAATTGGCCATTAATTTGGCCTTGGTGGGTAGTTTTTTCTTGAGTTTGGATGGTTTGTTTTTGGTGCTATCGCGGATTGCCATGAATGATGTTTTTTTACTATTCTTTTTGCTAACTGGAGTTTTTGCTTATTTTGTTTATTTGTCTAGAAAAAAATATGTTTTTCTATTGCTTGTGGGGTTGTTTTTAGGCTTGGCTTTGGCTAGTAAATGGACAGCTTTGTGGATTATTTTGCTGCTTTTTGCCAGAGAATTTTTGGTACTCAAGGATTTTCGTAAATTACCATTTTTACTTTTTTCACTCTTGTTTACACCTTTTTTTATCTATTTATTGAGTTATTTACCGATGTTTCTTGCTGGTTATGGTATTTTTGACTTTTTATTTTTACAAAAAACCATAGTTTCGTCTCAACTAAGCAATCCAAATGTCCATCTTTACAGCAGTGGTCCTTTTAGTTGGCTGTTAAATTTGAGACCAGTTTGGTATTTTGCAGCTCCACTTAAGCAAAGTGATTGGATAGCTAATATTTATGCTTTAGAAAATCCTTTGCTTGGTTTTTATTTGTTCTTGAGCTTGATTGTCGTGATTATTTTCTTATTCAATGAAAAACACAATTCAACTCTTAAGGAAACAATAGCACTTCTTTTTTCACTATATCTAATGAGTTTTATGCCGTGGTTTCTTTTTAGTCGACCGATGTTCATAGCGCATTATTTGCCAGCTTTGCCGTTTTTAATTGTTTTACTTTCTTATTTTTTCATTAATTTGATTCGCAAAATGCCAGATCAAGTCAAGCGTAGAGCTTGGACCTTTAATTTATTATTTTGGCCTTTATTTTTCTTTATTATTTTTTATCCACATTGGACCGCTTTGCAGGTGCCGGTTTCTTTTGCAAATGCTGTTTACTTTTTCGTGCCGAATTGGCGCTAGCCTTATCGTGTAAAATTTGAAAAGATACTTTTATGAAAATTGCAATTATCGGTACTGGTTTTGGAGCATTGGCTGCTGCTTTTGATTTAAGCAAAGTTAAAGGCAATCAAATTGAAATGTTGGAGGCTAATGATTCGGCTGGTGGCTTGGTAGCCGGCTTCAAAGAGAAAAATTGGGAATGGGCTTTTGAAGAACACTATCATCATGCTTTTGATACTGACAAAGCTCTTAAGAAATTCCTGTCAGAATTAGGCCTGAGAGACCAATTGATTTACAAGAGAGCCAAAAGCTCCACTCTTTATAACGGCAAACTTCACCAAATTGATTCGCCGATTTCACTCTTAAAATTTAAAGAAATTTCACTTTTTTCGCGCTTGCGAACTGGTGCGGTTTTGGCTTTTTTGAAAATTTTGCCAAATGGTGTGCTTTTGGAAAAATTTACCGCTAGTCGTTTTTTGCAAATGACTATGGGTCAAGAAGCTTGGCGAGTGATTTGGGAGCCACTTTTTACTTCCAAGTTTGGCCGTTTTAGAGATCGAGTTAATCTGTCTTGGTTCTGGGCGAGAGTGAACCCACGCACTGCAGCGCTTGGTTATTTTAATGGTGGTTTTAAAAGGTTGGCTGATTTAATTGTTCAGAAACTAAAAGACGTAGGAGTTAAAGTTTTCTTTTCAACCAAAGTGCAATCAATTGTTAAGGAAGGAAACCGCTTGGTTTTGACCACGGTTGATAAAAGTGGCAAGCAAAATATTGAGAATTACGATTTGGTAATTTCCACTTTGGCATCACCAATCTTTTCTAAGATAATTGATTTACCAGAGCTAAAGCAAGAGAACTTGGCTGGTCTTGGTGCCATGACTATGTTACTGCGTTTGAAAAAGAAGCTGCTTAAGGATGGAACTTATTGGCTCAATATTAATGAAAAAGGTTGGCCATTTGTAGCGATTGTGGAGCATGATAATTATATTTCTAGTGAACACTACGGCGGTGAAAGCTTGGTTTATTTGGGTCGCTATTTGGAGGTCTCTGATCCGGCTTACCAGAAGACAACTACAGAATTATTAGCCGACTACAAGCCATTTTTGAAGAAGCTGGATCCTCATTTTGAGCAAAATTTAATTGAGGCTAAGCTTTTTAAAGCTCCTTTTGCGCAGCCAATTAGCTTCGTCAATCAAAGTCGTTTCTTGCCTAAATTTAAAACAAGCGAGAAGAATTTATATTGGGTTTGCATGCAGCACGTCTACCCTTTTGATCGAGGCATTAATCATGCTATCAAAAGCGCTAGGAAGCTGGCGAAGTATGTTAGAATGGAAAATTCTAAGCTATGACAGAGCAAAAAATCAAAATTGGTTTCGATATGGATGGAGTGATTCTCTACAATCCAAGTCGCATTTTTCGTAGTTTAATTTCTCGTAGTAAAAAAGCTCATCTTTTCCCACGCAAAGAATTGGAGTTTTATCATCCAACTTCAAATTTGGAGAAATTTCTATGGTTGATGGTTCATAAGAGTAGTTTTAAGTTAGCTGATGGCTTTGGAGATTTGGAGAAACTAGCTTTGACTGGAGATCTTGAGTTATACGTGGTTAGTGCACGTTTTGCTTGTTTGCAAAGTGATACTAAAAAATGGCAAAAGATTATTAATCGCAAAAATATTTTTAAAGAAATTTACTTTAATGATCATGATGAGCAGCCTCACATGTTCAAAAAAAGAATGATTGAAAAATTACAATTAGATTATTTTGTGGAAGATAATTGGGACGTTGCTTCTTATTTGGCTAAAAATCAAAAAAAAGTGCAAGTTTGGTGGTTGAGTAATTTTTTCGATCAAGCGATTAATTACCCACATAAGCTCTTTTTCTTCAAAGACGTGGTTTCAAAGATCAAAAGTCTTGTCTTCAAAAATGCATAAATATATGCGAAACTAACAGTCATGTTAGTTCATGATCTCATTTTGTTGGTTTGGACATATTTTATTTTGTTTTTGTTGCAACTCATGGCTTTGCCAGTGATTTTCTATGTATCCAGAAAATTTGATTATCTAAAAGATGCTGCTTGGGGTTTTGCTAGAATTTTTTCTATTTTGCTTTTGTCGCTTTTGGTTTGGAATTTGGCTTTTTTCAAAATTCCAGTTAACACTGATCTGGGAGTTAGCATTTTATTTTTCTGTTTATCCTTGCTTTCCTTGTATCTTTCTTGGACTTTTTTCTTGAGCAAGCAAAATTTTCTCAAAGATTTTTTCAGGAAATTTGGCAAGATTATTTTGATTGAAGAAATTGTTTTTTTGTTGGCTTTTATTTTTTTATCCATCACTCGTAGTTTCCAACCAGAAATTCTGGGCTTGGAAAAATTCATGGATGCAGGTTTTATTCAGGCTTATCTGAAGTCGCCAACTTTGCCAGCACAAGATATCTGGTTTGCTGGATCAAGTATTAATTATTATAGCTTTGGCCATTTTTATAATTCAGTTTTGGTTAATTTGTGGCAGATAGATCTATCTTACGGCTATAATTTATTATTGATCAGTCTGTTTGCAATATTTTGTTTGCAATTATTTTCTTTGGCTTTTAATTTGCGAGCAAATTTGTTTGCTAATAAAAAAACACTTTTTAATCACTTCGCATATGATTTTAAAGCAGCTGTTTTTGCTGGTATTTTTGCTGTTTTTTTAGTGGCTTTGGGAGCGAATGGTCATACCCTGTGGTACTTTTTTAGTCACAATGGCTTTGAAGCTTATTGGTATCCAGATGCAACTAGATTTATTGAGAGAACTATTCATGAATTTCCATCTTATAGCTTTGTAGTTTGTGATTTACATGCTCATGTTTTGTCTCTGCCGGTTAGCTTGTTTTTATTGCTAACAATTTTTATGTGGCTAAAAGAATTATTCACGCTTCGTAGCTTTGATAAATTAAAAACTCTGGTCAGAGAAAATTTCTTTTGGCTTTCCGTGCTAATGGGCGCTTTATTTGGTGTTCTGGTAATGACTAATACTTGGGATGTTTTGATTTATGGAATTTTGGTGGCTGTCGTTTCTATTTTTTCGCTCCTACAAAACAAGAAACTTTTCTTGCCAATATTTTTGTCGGCTGCTTGTGTTTTCGTTGGCACAGCCATTTTTTCAGTTTTTTGGTTTTTAAACTTTGAACCTATTTCTAGCGGTTTGACGATTGCTAAAGAACATACACCTTTTTGGCAACTTTTAGCTCTGTATGGCCCACATTTATTTTGGGCAGTTTTGCTCTTATTCGCTACAAAATCTTTGTTATCAGTCAAGAAAAATGACTCCGTGGTGCCAATTTTGATCTTCTCTCTTTTTATAATGGTTTCATTTCTAATCATTTTTCCAGAACTCTTTTACTTTAAAGATATTTACACCACATATCCAAGAGCTAACACGATGTTTAAATTAGTTTTTCAAGGATTTATGCTGCTTGGTTTCTTACTTAGTTTGTTTTTTAGTCTGGTACTCTTTGATAAGGATAAAGGAATTCGCTTGTTTTCTTGGCGCCTGATTGATTTGAGACACTTATTCTCAAATAGGAAAAAGAAAATCTTCTTGTTTAAGGCTCGTTTGCGTAAGTTTGTTTTTCTTATTTTGCCAATTGGTTTCTTTCTTTTTATATCCACTCTCATGTACCCATATTTAGCTTACAGAAGCTACTATAATGGCCTAAAAAACTACCAAGGCCTTGATGGCCTAGCTTGGTTTGCTCGTAAATATCCAGAAGATTTTGTCTTGATGAATTATTTAAAGAGAAATGAACTCGTGCAAGTCAACATAGTCGAGGCAGTCGGTGAATCTTACACTGAGTTTGCCAGGGTTTCTGCCTTCTCCGGGATGCCAACAATTCTTGGTTGGAGAGTTCATGAGTGGCTGTGGCGCGCTGGCTGGGATCAACCAGCTATGCGTAGTGGTCAGGTTGAGAAAATCTACAATAACCCGACTAGCCTAGAAGCAGCCTCTTATCTAAAGGAATATCAAATTAAATACATAATCATTGGTGATAAAGAACATGAAGCTTATCCAAGCTTAAATGTGAGCGGGCTATTCTCTCTTGGAGAAGTAGTGGCTTCACAAGGAAATAATTATTTGGTTAAATTGGATATATAATATAACCAGCATTTACAAAAATAAGGAAAACATATGATAGAATTTCCAAAACAAGGAGCTCCTAAAGATAGTGAGCCTACATTAAAAGTAGAAACTTTGTCTTGCTCAAGTTGTGGTGGAAAAATTGATGGTCCTGGAAAATGTCCATTTTGCGGACAATTTCTCATTGTGGTTGAAGGTGGAAATTATCTAAGAATTACACCGAAAGATATTGAAGGTATTGAGATAAAGAAACCATCTAATCCTGAAGGAAGTTGGAAATTCAAAATTACTGGTAAGTTTCAAGATATTTTGTTATCTGAAGAAGATATTTGGATAATAGGTAATGGTAATATTGAATTTGGTGGATTATTAGTTGCTTTATTCTTCAAAAATAATTCAGACAAATATGGTATTCCCGGACAACTTAGACCTAAGGTTGAAGATATAAGAGCTTTTGCAATTAGAGCAGCTTTTAGACAATCTGCTGCTAGAAACAACCCAAGAAAATAACTGCTTCTGATCAGTACAAAATTTCTTTTAAGAAGAAATTGTATATCCGAGTTTCGCTAATTTTTCTCTATCTTGACTCATTTTTCTCATATCATTTTCATCTCTAGGTGATAGGTTGCCTCCGCATTTAGAACATTGCTCTTCCCCGCTTTTTCTTTCTTTACCACAAAAAGCACAAACAAAGTAACTCGCTACTTCTTTAAATCCTAAGGTGTTTGTTTCATGATTTATTGTAGTTGTTCTGTTCTCTTTGCCCTCGGCATCTTTGGCTACTTTTTCTATCACAGACACTAGAGTTTTAGGTAATTTAGCAACATCAAATACTTCTTTTACTTTCGTAGCTCCGAGCATGGCCAGTCTAAGCATTTTTTGTAAATCACCTCCTCTGCCAATTGCATCTACAATATCTTTCACTTCAAAAGCTGCTTGACCACCTTCTGCCAATAATTTTTCCATGTTGGAGCCAGTCATGCTTACCAAACATCTGCCAACCATTCTGACTTCTGATTCGTTGTAAACGCGTTGTTTAATGTCAGCTTCAACTGCTGAATTAGCAACATTAATTCTCAATAGCTCTTCTTCAGAGTCACTATCAGTAAAAATAAAAGTACCGCTTTCTCCGTTATCTCTTTCAAGATCTATAGAAATTTTTGCATTTTGTAAAGAAATCTCAAAAGCTGCATGTAGATCTTCTACTGATAGATTAGCAAAATAAGTCTGCTCTGAACCATTCAGTAATTCTGTTATTCGTTGGGTAACTTCCGCTGCGCCAACAGCTCCAGCCAAACCAACAGCTCCGGCCGCTCCATCTAGACTACCTAAAAGATCCTCAAGAAAATTCCCCCCACCGCCAGCTGCTCTTTCTGCAGCTTTTCTATTTTCATAAGCTATTCCACCAAATTTTGCTTTTAAGAACGCAAAATCTGTGAAATTCAATTTCTTTTGCCATTTAAGACTTTCTTCTTCAGGCATTTGGCTAAGTTTAGCGATCATTCCATCTTCATTATCAACTTCTAATAGCGCATAAAACGCTGCTTTGGTTAATGATAAATCTTTAATTTTAGATAATGCGTCAACTTGTGTTACTTCAATCATAAAAATATTCCTTTTTGTTATTGTAAACCAAAGCACATTAAAAATGATTGTTATTTTCTAATAATTATTATTTCCAAACCTTTTTCTAAAAAACTTTCCAATTCTTCTTTTGAAAGTTGCTACTTTTTTATTTTTGATTAAGTCTAAAAAATCTTTTCTTATTTTTTCATCATCCATTTTGTTTTCATAATAAATACTGCTGGTACCTTTAGATAATTTAAATATGCTGTTAAAAATAGCTTGTTTATTTAGCTGAACAAGAGTTGTTAAAAGCTCAAAAATGTTGTGTCCATATGTGTTTAGTTCTAGTTGTTTTGCTTCAAGTAATTTATCAATTAATCCATCTACTATAAGAATTTTTTTATCACTAATTTGATACTCTAAGTTTGAGTTTATTCTATCTGCAAACTCTTTTTCTTTTTCATTAACCCTCTCCAATGATTGAGGATGTTTTGATAGACAGAGTCTTTGGGTTTCTGCATTTTGATGCCACTTAATTCCGTTGAATTCTGTAAATAATTTTACAGCTAGAGCTCTATGAAAAGTTGTTTTATCAAGAGAAGAAAACAATGCAAATACTTTTGCTTCAGTTATGTTCAAATCTTTACCCAAAATTCCAGAGATAAATTCTTTAATATATTCTACGTAGTCATTAAAGTCATTATTATTCTGGCTTTTTTCAAACAATCCGGGTTTATCTATTTCTGATAACTGTTCTGCCAAATATTCAATTAGATTTGATTCACTCACTCCACTTTCTAGAATGTTTGATATGAAACACATTTCAGAACTATCTGCGTGAGACATATTGCCACTGTCAAAAAAATTTTGTGCGTGAAATCCATCGTGGTAATAAATCATTCCTGTTTTTAATAGTTGTCTAACGGTTTGAGATATTTGCTTGACTAGTTTTGGATTTAACAATTCATCTTCATTGGTAATTTGTTTTTTATGATCCACATGCAAATGGTTCGAAATTCTATTTTTTCCAGGTACTAGTAGAGAAATTGTTCCAATTCCACCCGTTTTCTTCCAGCTTAGGTTTTTGTAATTATTTTTGTGTAGGCGACTCTTATTCCACAAGCTTCTTAACTTTTCTGAAATTTCTTTAAAGGCGACTAAGCCTAAGGGGATGCTAATACCAAATCTAATAGCGGAATCAATATCAGTCCAATTATTCTCTTTTGCAGATTCAGAAAAAATAATGCAGGAATTTATGTATTCAGTGACATTCTCAACTGTGTCCGAAGCACCCATAATTCTATCGCTAAATTTATGGAAGAATTCATTTTCATTTACTGGAAAGCCATTGTTTCCATTTTTGACCAAATCTTCATTTCCAGTTCCTTTGACATATATTGTATTTCCGTTTGAGTCTTCATGATACGTACCTCTTCCCTCTCCAACATGGTTGCCAACCAACATATCTCTTCTTGTCTTTTTTCCAAAAACAAGCCTGCCTAGCGGAGAAACAGTTTCTGAGAGATTTTTAATTTCTTTTAGTAACTTATCATTTAATCCAAATCTTTTCCAGATAATTTCGTAAATTTCTTCAGCAATACTTAGTTCTTTTCCGTCAGTTAACTCATAAATAGCATCAGATCCTACAGGTGGATTTTCTCTCATGTTAAACAACTATTTAAATTTTATTTTTAGACTAACTAATTCAGCTCAAAAGTCACAGTCACGCTCTTGCTGGTTTGGCTGGAGCCTGGCTCCAATTCAGCGCTGATGACTGATTTTTCTGCTCCAACTGCCATAGGCATGATGGAATCATAGCCGCGATACATTGGGTAGGAACTTCCTCCTTCGGTAACAGAGATAATCTTGCCAACCTTTTGTTTATTGGCGGCAGCGATTTTTTCTGCTTTTTCTCTGGCATTAACGACGGCGGCTGAAAGAAGTTCATCGCTTGCAGCATCGCTGTCATCAATACCGAAGTTTGGTCCATAAACATTGTTGGCGCCACTTTCGTTGAGGATGGAGAGAAGGGTTTTGGCTTTATCAACTTCTCTTAGTTTGATGCTGATGGAATTACTTGCTCTCCACTGACCTTTTTTGGCTTTAGTTGGTGGCTGTGGATACATCATGGTAGAAACACCAGAAGATTCCATTATTTCTGGGCCTTCATTAACATATTCTGTTTCTTGATAAACATTCACCGCTTGGGTTTGAATGTCTTTATCATCTATGCCCATCTGTTTAACTTTATCAATTAATTGATTTATGGCCTCATTGGTTTTGTTTAAAGCTTCTTCCTTGGTGGCTTCAATGCTTTCCATTCCAGCGCCAAAATTGGCAATTTGATTGGCTTGGTCTTTTTTAGCCATGCCACTAACAGTAATAGTAGAGGTAGGACGCATTTCTAAGCTGCCCCAGTGCGGTTTTATATTGGTGAAGCGAGTGATGGCGATGAGACCAATCACTAGAATAAAAGCGAATAAGATGGTTCCTTCATTTTGTTTTGGGTTCATATGAATACTATCTTACTATTTTGGCTCGTTCTCTTCAATGATTTTGGCAAAATCACTACTGATCCAGGCTGTAATTTTGTCTAATTGAATCTTCAGCCATTTGCCATCAGCACTTTTTTCTCCAAGATACGGATAAAAAAAGCCAACTTTGGCAAAGCCAACTTCTTTGGCGGCACTATCGGAGGCTTCTCTAGCTTTTAGAACTTCTTGCTCTGCTTCAAAAAAGTCAGTTTTGAGAATTTGGACTTTTTTGCCCAAGATTCCTGAACTGCCAGATGCTTCTGGTGAGACTTTATTAAATTTGGCTTGAATAACGCTAGCAGTAGCCTCATTAACTTTTTTTGGTGAAGCTTCTTCAATTTTAATATTTTTGGCCAGATTGATAGTGATTTTTGTCTCATAGCCATCTAAGACCAAAAAGCTATGATCTTGAGCTTCATAGGAAGGCAAGCTTACTGAAAAATGGTGTTCTCCAGGAGAAACTGAATCAATAGTGAGAGGAGAAAAAGTCACCTCTTTATCATCAAAAGAAATAAAGGCATTTTCTGGGTACGTCTCAAAGCTGACGCTAGAGCTTTTGTCAGTTTTTTTGCGCAACTCAAAAACAGTACTAGAGCTATTGCGCGGATTTTCTCCAGGATTATAAACAACAATGGTTAGAGTGCCTTTTTCCAAATAGATGGGCAAATTTAAATTGCTCAATTTATTGTCATCTGGGGTAATTTTGAGAATGTACTCACCACTTTGCAATTTTTCTTCAAGCAAAGGTGCCTTGCCGAGGTAATTTTCGCCGAGGAAAACCGAGGCGCTACCATTTGGATATTCAATCTGCAAGCCAGCTCGGGAATTTTTTTTGAGAGGATCAAGAAAAATAAAAACGAGAGATCCGCCAAGGAGTAATAAAGAAGCTAAAACAAGCAAGACTTTCTTCAACATAAGTTAAATCTAGTCTTAGTATAACAGCCATTTTGGCGACTAGCCTAGTCTTCTAGAGCAATCTTGATGACTTCGCTGACGTCACTAACCGGTTTGAAAGTAACCTTATCTTTGACTAGAGGTAGAATTTTTTCTAGATCGCGCTCATTTTCTTTTGGAATAATGATAATTTTGCTGCCTGCATTGTAGGCGGCAATTGCTTTTTCTTTGAGGCCGCCTATGCGTAGCACTCGACCGCGCAAAGTGACTTCTCCGGTCATGGCAACATCTCGGCGCACTGGTTTTTTGGTAAAAGCAGAGACCAGGGCTGTAGTAATAGTCACACCAGCAGAAGGACCATCTTTTGGCACTGCTCCCTCTGGAACATGGATGTGAACATTGGATTTGTTGATTAGATCGATGTTAATGCCTAATTCTTTATGATGTGAGCTGACGTAAGTTAGAGCGGCTTGAGCTGATTCTTTCATGACTTCGCCGAGTTTGCCGGTTAGTCTGATCTGGCCTTTGCCGGGTGAAAGAGCAACCTCAATGAATAAAACATCGCCGCCAACGCTGGTCCAGGCTAAGCCAGTGGCCAAGCCAACCTGACTCTTCTCTTCAGTCAGACTCTCGTCAAAAACTTCAGGACCGAGATATTTCTTGAGTTTTTTCTGATCGATGACAACTTTTTTTTGCTTGGTTTCTAATAATTCACGAACGACCTTACGCATGATTTTATTGATTTGTCTTTCCAAATCTCTAACTCCAGCCTCTTTAACGTAGTTTTTGATAATTTTTTGGAGAATTTCATCATCAATTTCAACCTCGCTCTTTTTCAGAGCATTAGCAGTAATTGCCTTGGCCAAAAGATAGCGTTTGGCGATCTGGAATTTTTCTTGTGCGGTGTATCCGTAATATGGAATGATTTCTAAGCGGTCGAGCAAGGCATCTGGAATAGTCTCCAGAGTATTGGCGGTAGCGATGAACAGAACATTGGACAAATCAAAAGGAATATCCAAGTAATGATCTTCAAAAGCGTGGTTTTGCTCTGGATCTAGTACTTCCAGAAGAGCTGAGCTTGGATCGCCACGGAAGTCATTGCCTAATTTATCGATTTCATCGAGCATGAAAACAGGATTAACAGTCTTAGCATTGGAAATGGCTTTGATGATTCTGCCTGGCATAGCGCCGACATAAGTACGGCGGTGACCTCTGATCTCAGCTTCATCACGCACGCCACCTAGAGAAATCTTGGTGAAGTCGCGACCTAGAGCAGCAGCAATTGAATGGCCAATGCTAGTCTTACCAACTCCAGGAGGGCCGACGAAACATAAAATAGTGGGAATATTCTGACTTTTTTGTGGCTGAGTTTTGCCAGGAATTAGGGAGGCTTTTTGTTTTTGCTTGAGTTGCAGGACAGACATGTATTCCAAGACACGGTCTTTGACGTCATCGAGGCCATAATGGTCTTTGTCTAGAATTTCAGCAGCTTTTTTAATATCAATCTTTTTATTTTTGAATTTGCCAAAAGGTAATTCCAAAATTAAGTCCAGCCAATTGCGAATGTATGAACCCTCTGGATTATTGGGCGACATTTGTTCGAGTTTTTTGATTTCTTTCTTGACGCGTTTGGCAGTTTCGAGAGGTAACTTGGCTTTTTTTAGTTTGCCTTCATATTCGCTGATAATCTCTTCTTCGTCATCTAATTCACCAAGTTCTTTTTGGATGGTTTGCATGCGCTCGCGCAAAATGCTCTCGCGCATATGTTTGTCAAATTTGGCTTGGGTTTTTTTGGAGACGTCTTTTTCAATCTCCAAGACGTTAATTTCTTTGGATAAATAGAAAATGATTTTACTGATTCTTTTTTTGACTTCCGTCATTTCTAGAATTTCTTGTTTTTCTTTGGTGGAGAGAGTCAGGGTGCTGGCGACCTGGTCGGCCATTTCGCCTTCGTTAACGCCACTTAGGAGTTTGATGAAATTCAAAAATTCAATTTGTTTACCCATTTGGACGGTTTGCTTGAATAATTTTTGCAATTGATTACTAAGGGCGGTCAACTCAGCATCTTTTTTAAAAAGATCGTAGATTTTTTCTACACTAGCCATAATAAATGGTTTTTCTTGGACAAAGTTTTGCACTATTACTCTACCGACACCGCGCACTAAGGCACTAACGCTGTCACCAGTGGTGAGAGTTTTTTCGATGATAGCCAAGGTGCCAATTTGGTAAAGGTCGCTACTTTTGGGACGTTCTAGATTGGATTTCTTTTGAGTGAGAAGAACGACGTATTTGCCATCGCCTTTGCCTTCATTAATTGCTGCTAGAGAAAGCTTGCGGCCGAAAGTAAGAACTGACTCCGTGGAAGGAAAAAGAACGCCTTCGCGAATGGGAATAACTGGCAAAGTAAGTTGGCTGGTGGGTAGGGATTTAGGAGTTAAGATATCTTTTGACATGTTTCACTCTGTGGTGGGTGTGCTTGGAATCGAACCAAGGACCTCAGTCTTATCAGGACTGCGCTCTAACCATCTGAGCTACACACCCTATTTATCGACAAGGGTATATTTTAGCACACCTGATATATTTTTTAAGACTTATTTTCTAGTTTTTTAATAAGTGTTTCTGTTGCTGAAATTTTAGCACTGTTTTTGAAAATTAGCAATCATGTGATTACTCTGCTAATTTGGTCTTGAAAATAGAAAAATTGATATATCAGGATATATTTTGATATGTTTTGATATATTTAATTTATGATTTGCCAATCACTGTAATAAGAAGTACCTCCCTGAAGTGGCCAGTTAGCTAGCTCATTGACGGTGTTGTTGATCAAATCAACAAAAACTAAGTATCGTTTTAAATCTTCTTCTTTCCTATCCACTTTGGTTGTTGAAAAGTGATCTCTACAAACTGTAACAAAGTGATTCTCATCTAGCCACTGGGTTCCAAGTAAATATTCTCCGCAATCCCCTGAAAAAACAATTTGTTTATGTTTTGCCGATCGGAAATTAAAAACAAATAAAGTATTTGGACCATCATTTATTGGCCTTCTTGAATAGAGAAATTTTGATTCATTTGGAGAAATAGAAAAGATCGAATCAATCTCAAACTTCAGTGGTTTAATGAAATCAGGATCATTGCTATGATAAAGAATTTTTGTAATTCTGGTGTCAAGATCATATAAAAACAATGGCTCATCGATCTTGGTATATCTGCTCATGATTATGGCATTGGATTTTGTCAAATAACTTCCGTAAACCCCATATTCAATGTTGTTTTGAATAACATTGTTAATAGTAGAGATTTGTTTTGTATCCAAATTTAACATTTTAATTTTGTAGGTTAATGTTGGATTAAAACCTTGGTCATGAGTGACAAAATACAATTTATTAGTACTTGAGTTATATGTTGGATAAAATGACAGATCAGTTAGATAGGTATTGCTTCCATCATCTAAATCATACAGATAATATCCACTTCTAATGCCTTCTTCCTTGATTACAGCGCAATTACCATAGGGACAATCACTGTAAAAACTAGCATAATAAATTATTTGAGAATCATCTGGAGAAATCCATGGATGTAGATCGAATCTTATATCTAAATTTATATCTGACTTGAGTTCTATGTTTATCATGTATTCTGCGACCAAGTTGTCGCTTAAGTTTTTGACAAAAAACCTTCTATCATCTGTGAGCTTATTAGTAAAAAAAACCCTTTGACTGTATGGGCGTTTAGCCATTGATCCAAAATTGGAAAAAGACCCAGATGTAGTCAACTCAGTTATTGTTCCATCCAAAGAAACTAGATGCGCTTTTAGCACTTGGCCGTCAGATTCAAAATTGGTGATCAGAATTTGAGCTTCACCTAAATGTTTTTGATTGATTTTATTAGAAAAGATGAAAAAACATGCAACTATTATTACTAACAACAAAAACGAGAGTAAAATTACAAATTGCTTTTTCATAATGGTTTCAAGTTTACGATATTTATTAAAACATAAACCTAAAAAAGTCGCCATGATCGATGTGTTTTCTTGAGCAATAAAAAAACCGCTCAAAAAAGCGGCTTCACAGAAATTCAAAAAAATCTCAAGAATAAAGATCGAAAGTAAACAGTAGACTTGTAACGAAATAAAATCATTGTTCCTTAACTTATCTTTTAGTTGTTTTATGATCTTTTCTTCTTCCTCAAGTAGACCAAGCTACTATCGTCATCAGAAAAAGACCAAAACATCCTAAAATCTAAGCTAATTAATCAATTATTTTATTTCGTTACAAGTCTTCAATTAGATATAAATACGGTGACAGAAAGTGAGACCTAGACACAGGGTCATAGGATTTGTTTTTTATTTCATCTAGGTCACCCTAGATGGGAGAAGGAGGTCGTGAAAAAACCCCTACCCATTCTCCTTAGAAAGGAGGTGATCCATCGCCACCTTCCAGTAGCGATACCTTGTTACGACTTAACCCTCATCGCTAACCTCACCGTAGAAGGGCCACTCTCTTGCGAGTTATGGTCACCCGCTTCGGGTGTTGCTAACTTTGCTGGTTTGACGGGCAGTGTGTACAAGGAGCGAGAACGTATTCACCGCAACCTGCTGATTTGCGATTACTACCGATTCCGACTTCATGTGGGCGGATTGCAGCCCACAATCTGAACTGAGGGGCCGTTTAAGGATTAGCTCCATCTTGCGATATTGCTTCCCGTTGTCGGCTCCATTGTAGGATGTGTGTAGCCCTAGATGTAAGGGTCGTGCTGACTTGACGTCATCCTCTCCTTCCTCCCTGCAAAAAGCAGGGCAGTCTCTCGTGACACTTGTAACACGAGATAAGGGTTGCGCTCGTTACCACACTTAAGTGGACGCCTCACGACACGAGCTGACGACAGCCATGCAACACCTGTGTACCACTCTCGAAGAAGGCCTAGTTTCCTAAGCCGTGCAGGTACATGTCAAATCTAGGTAAGGTTTTTCGCTTTGTATCGAATTAAACCACATGCTCCACCGGTTGTGCGCTCCCCCGTCAATTCCTTTGAGTTTTAATCTTGCGATCGTAATCCCCAGGCGCCTTGCTTAACGCGTTAGCTTACATCACTCAATCCATAAAGGACCAAGCAATTAGCAAGGAATGTTTACGGCTTGGACTACAGGGGTCTCTAATCCCTTTTGCTACCCAAGCTTTCGTCCCTGAGCGTCAGTATTACCTCAGGAGCTCGCCTTCGCGAATGGTGTTCCTCTCGATATCTACGGATTTCACCCCTCCACCGAGAATTCCAGCTCCCCATAGTAAACTCTAGTCTATTAGTTTTCCATCCCGGTCTGGGGTTGAGCCCCAGGATTAGAGATGAAACTTAATAAACCGCCGACGGACGCTTTACGCCCAGTAAATCCGGATAATGCTTGCACCCTACGTATTACCGAGGCTTCTGGCACGTAGTTAGCAGGTGCTTTCTAGCAGGGTACGCTCAAAAATTGTTCCCCTGCCACAGTGGTTTACACTCCGAAAAGCTTCTTCCCACACGCGGTGTCGCTGCGTCAGACTTTCGTCCCTTGCGCAATATTCCCAGTTGCTGCCACCCGTAGGTGTAGGCACCGTGTCTCAGTTACCTTGTGGCCGATCATACTCTCATACCGGCTACCCGTCATAGGCTTGGTGAGCCATTACCTCACCAACTACCTGATAGGGCGTAGGCCTCTCCTAAAGCGTCTTGCGACTTTGATCTTGCGACCATATGCGGCATTACCCCATCTTTCGATGAGCTATTCCCCACTTTAGGGTAAGTTCCTACGTATTACTCACCCGTTTGCCACTTGTCCTTGCGGACCCGTTCGACTTGCATGCTTAAGGCACACCGCCAGCATTCATCCTGAGCCAGGATCAAACTCTTAAATTAAGTTTGATTAGCTCTAAAAAACTTTTAACTACTCATTAAATCCGAAGATCTTTTTGATAAGCAAAAGCAAAATTTACTAAAAAATTGACGGACTTTTCCCTTGCGAGAAAAATCCTTGCACACTTTCTATCACTATAATTATTTCCAATTGACTGTTTACTTTTTAAAGATCTTTTGACTCAACTTAGTTTGGCCGCAAACAAAAAAAAGGAGAGAAAAACTTGTTAGCTTTCCTTTTTTATCTAAGCGCTGAGTAATTTTATTCTTAGTCAGAACAAAATCGTTGAGTGGGAGTTATTCTAAGGGCAAGTTTATGAAAAGACAATAGTCAATCTAGGGCAATTTACAGATTGCTTTGCAAGCAGTTATTCTTATTTTGCTGCAACTCTATTATACTTTTGTTTGAGACCTATGCCTGCCATTAAACATGCAGTTCTATTGACGATGAGTGTTCTTGGAGCGTACTTGTATCTGCAAGTGCCTTTTTTGAGATACTACTCTCTGCAGGTTTTTGCCCTGATTAGCATTTTTTATTTAATATTACAAAAAAAACAAAGAGGCAGTGTTCATTTGATTCTTCCTGAAAACTCTTCTGCCAATCTGGCTTTGATTAATTTTGCCTTTTTACTATTAACTGGTTCCAGCGGCTCGCTTGCCTCACCTTTTTTTGCCATCACTTTTATCGAGCTTTTTTTCTTGGCTTTGGCTGCTCCCACTAAGACTTCTCTATTAGTTGCTTTGGAAATTATGGTTTTTCATTTTAGTTTAAGTATTGCCGTGAGTAGTAATTTTGCTTTATCTACTGCTGAATTATCTAATTTATTGGCTTTACCACTAGTAATGATCTTTTATCTTTTTGCCAAAGACCAATATCAGAAGGCTTATCATAATTCCCTATTGATTGACGCTGAGGAGAGAGAATTGAATAGGGCTCAAAGTGATGATCAAGCAGTGGCAGAATTTATTTCTTCTCTCATTAACAGACGCTTGCCGATGCTGGAATTTTTACTAAGTTTTCCAGACAAGAACAAGACAGCAATTGAAGGTGAAGTCAAAATTCTTAAAAGAGACTTGAGCACTTTGACTCGTCGTATTGATAAAAAAAATCAAGAAGAAGATGAAATCTAAAATTATATTTTTTCTATTTTTCTGCTTCATATTTTCTCCTCAAGTTTCGGCTGAAAATATGGAATCCAACTCCTATAAAATTCAATTTGGAAATTTCAACATGTCTTCTGGTAAAAAAACCAGCGGAACTTATGCTCTATCCGATACCATGGGTGGCCTGGCAGTTGGGCCTTATGGTCAATATGGGAGCACTAATTATTTTATTGGTAGCGGTTTTCAATATGTTTACCAAATAGATTATTTCAATTTTAGTATTTCAAAACTCAATATTGAGCTGGGAGAGCTTTTTACAGGTAGTTTTGGAACAGACTCCCACACCATTTCCATCACAACAACAGGAGCTAGTGGCTATAACGTTTATGCCTTTGAGAATCATCCTCTAAAATTAAGCACCGGCACTGAAACTATTAATGACACCACTTGCGATTCTAATGACTGTGATGAAACCATCGCTGCTTCCTGGACAAATCCAGCGCAAGCTGGTTTTGGCTTTAATGTTAGTGGGACTGGAGCGGCCACTGATTTTATTAATGCTAATTATTTCCGTCAGTTTGCTAATAATGAAGCGAGTGAAAGTATGCAGCAAATTATGGGTTCAGCCAATGTAGCTTTAAATAGTACGGCGACAGTTAATTACAAGGCCTCTATGCCAGGCAATCAAGCTAGTGGCAATTATCAAACTAGCATCGTTTTTGTGGCGGTACCTGGGTATTAAAATAAATAATTATGTTTTTAGAATTTTCAAATCAAGTCAAGCCTAGTAAATACCTTTTATTTGCTTTGTTTTTTTTGGCCATCAGCTCCAAGTTTGTCGCTGCCGCCTCAGCTCTTGATCTGAAAATTTATCCACCCACTGCCTATTTATCAGTTAAGCCTGGAGCCGGCATCAATCATCAAGTAAAATTGAAGAATGATGGTTTATACACATTGGAGATTACACCTGCCTTGGTAGACTTCCATAGTGACGACAAGTTTGGCCGAGTTGTTTTGGAGCAAAAAAGTGATTTCACTTCCCTAAATTTAGAGGGAGATAAGGATAACTGGGGCAAAAATTTTATTCTAAAGCCTGGTGAAGAAAGAATTCTTAATTTCGTTATTGCTCTGCCTTCTGATGCTAAATATGAAGAGCGCTATTTATCAATTTTATTTCAAGCCAAGCAGCTTTCTTTTGCCAGTGCCTCTTCAAAAGACACCTTGATCTCAGCTATTTTGGTCAGCAATGTGGTTGTTCTCATTGGTGGAGATGAGCAGAATCGAGGGGAACTCACAATTGAACAGTTCTATTTGCCAAAAATTGTGGACAGTTTTATCGGTTTTAGCTTTTCTGCTTTGGTTAAAAATATTGGCATTAACTCAACTCCGATCGATGGCTATATTAAAATTAGTCATTGGCCAGATCAGAACTCTGAGGTTTATGAGCTCTATCCAGATATGGTTTTGGCTGACAATACGAGATTAATCAGAGCAATGTCGGAAGATGATCTTAAGACTCTTGAAAAGATGGAAGAAGGAAAGGGTGCTCAAATTGCTGCTGGGAATGATTATGCCAGTGTAAAAGAAAAGTTTATTAATGAAAAATTGCGTTCTAAATTTTTTTATAAAAAGAGTTTTTTGATTGGTGCATACGATCTAGAATTGAAAGTTGGCGATGATGTTTTGCAAAAAAGAGTGATTGCTCTGCCTTTCTCTATTTTGTTAATCGTAATTCTTTTGCCGATCTTGTATTGGATTTTTGCAATGTTTGGCAGGTTTTTCAAAAAACTAGTTGACTTGAAGAGTTAATGAGGATTATTATTAAGACATATATGAATCTCAAAAAGTATTTCTTTGTCTTTTTTTTCCTTTTAGCTGGCTCTCTCGTAGCTAAAAAATATTTGATTTCTGCTGGAGAATTTACAAGTACTTCTGCAACGCTCAATAATGCTCGTCTTTCTTTTCGAAGTGGGCTCCAGGGCACTCAGGTGACGGGTTCTTCTCTTGTGATAATCGATACCGCTAGCTATCCATCTGAATCAGTTTTGCAATTACAAAACCGCGACACGGTTTTGATTAATGATAGTGTTTACACCGTGGCAACAACAATCGATGATGCCTCTGATGACACCTTCAATCTAACTACTGGCCTGGATGCTAGTGATGTAACCGATGATATGGGTATTTCTGCTAGTCAGTCTGCTTCGTTAACTGTCCGTCTAACCACGATTAGTGCTCTTACTGCTGGTTCGTTTCGTATCCTGGTTCCCGCTATTGGAGCCACAGCGGCTTCTCATGATGGTATTCCAGATTCTGGCGGTTTCGAGTTTGGAAATACAGATGGTACGCCAGCTTCTATTGCCTGTCCGGTGACCGCAAGTTATGGTACTTTTACCCCAACTTCCACCAATGCTGAGTCTGCCTCCGTAACTATCGATGGAGTCAGCTATCACTCTTTTGTTTGTGCCTATAGCGGAGCGGGTGCCATTGGCACCCCATTTGATGGCAGTACGGAAGAAGCATTCATCATTTCAAATTTAATTAATCCATCGCCAAAAGTTGGCGCCTCCAATCACACCCTAGGCCAGGCTGACACTTATACTGTTATTATTCAACAGAGAGATTCTTCTGATGCGATAATCGATCAAACAGTGACTAAAATTGGGGTAGTTGATGCGGTTAAGGTTTCTGCCTCCATTGCGCCACAACTCACTTTTACTATTGCTGGGTTGGCTGCTAGTTCCACAGCTTGTGGAGTTTCCACTGATGTGACAACCACTGCTTTAACCGTGCCTTTTGGAGCTTTGACCATTGGCTCTTTTGTTGACGCTGCTCAAAGATTGACAGTGACAACCAATGCTATTGGTGGCTATTCAGTGACAGCAGCTGAAAATGATCAAGTAGGGCGCGAGGCGAATGCTTGTGCCACTGATGGATCTGCCAGCATTACTTGTATTATTGATAACAGTATGACTGGAGCTAGTCACACCACTTCAGCCGATTGGGTTGATGGGGCAACTTATCCTGGATTTGGTTACAGCTTGGATGCAGTTAGTGGAGGTCCTACTGTTGCCTTTTCTTTTGATGAGAGTAGTCGTGCTTTTTCAGCCAAGCAATTTGCTGATTTAGCGGCTGCAGAAGCTGTGCAAACCATTTTTACCAGAGCAACAGTGACGGCTAGTGACGTCGTAGATGTTTGCTATCGTATCGCTCCAGCTGCCACCAACACTGCTGGAGATTATGAAAACTATCTGGTCTATACGGCCTCAGCTACTTTTTAGGTACAAAAAATATGATTAAAAACTGCCCAACCAAAAACAACAATCCAACCAAAAAAAGTAATTATTTATTTTTTATTCTTTTTTTCGCAATATCTTTTTTAAATAAGACTTTTGCCGCTGATACCATGTCGCTCACTGCAACTCCAGTGCGCTTGGGAGATGATTTCAGCATTAGTCTTTCTCCTGGTGAAAAAAAACAAGTTCAAGTTAAAGTTCGCAATGGTTCTAGTGACACCGTGGTTTTGGAGAGTGCAGCTCTAGATTTTGTCGTGGCGAGTGATGGAGCTACTCCAGTAGTGGTTGATAAGTTGCAAGCTGACAACCGTTGGAGCTTGGCCTCTTGGTTAACTTTGGCTCCAGCAGAACATAAGTTGGCAAGTGAAGAAATCGCTGTCGTAAATGTTTTAATAGAGGTGCCAAAAGATGCTTTGCCAGGTGGGCACTACGCAATGATTTTTCACAGACCGGTCAATTCGGCTTCTGAAGATGGTTCTGGCTCAGGAATTTCTCAGCGCGTGGGCACTTTACTTTACGTGATGGTTAAGGGAAATGTCATTGAAGAAGCTGCGATCAGCTCTTTTAATTGGCCTAAATTTCTTGAAAATGGTCCAGTCGATTTTTCTCTAAATATTGACAATCAATCGGACATTCACATTAATACGAAGCCTGTTCTCAAGGTTTACAACATCTTTGGCAAAGAAGTTGTAAATATCGAGACAGAAGCAAAAAATATTTTTCCAAAGAGTGAAAGAGCTTTTTCTGGAACCTGGAATAAAGTTTGGGGACTTGGTTATTACAAAGCTATAGTTGAAGCAACCTACGGCAATCAGGGCAAAGTCATGACAGCTCAAGCAGGCATGTTCTTAATACCAGTCAAAATGATTTTATTAGTCCTAATCATTATCTTAATCAGCACTATTTTGTTTCTTTCGCTCAAAAAGCGTAAAGAGTCTGGGTTATTAGCTTCTACTTCTAATTCTGACTCAGATTTAGAAAAAAATCCTGAAACAAATAATGAAGAATCTGATCATCCAGAAAAAAACAATTAAGTTCTTTTTAGTTTTTTTCTTTATATTTTTTACCTTTGCTTTTAACCAGCGATCTGCTTTTGCTGCTGACGTTAGCGTAAGTGCTACTGTTCCAGATTCAGTTCCTCCTTCAGTGCCAATTCTTATTGAACCTGCTGATGAATCTTCATTAGCGGACAACACCCCAACCTTTAGGTGGTATGAAGCGACTGACAATCTAGCTCTTTCAAATTATGTTTTTTATTTGAATGAGGCTGTTCTGTACGCTGGAATTCCTCTGATAAACACTGACAACAGCTATTACACTCTTGAGTATGACAGTTTAAATGGAATTTATTCTTTGACTCCCAAAGCCATTCTTGTTGATGCTTCCTATTCTTGGAAAATAGCCGCAGTTGACTATGCCAATCTAAGCTCCTCTTCAGACATTTGGAATTTTAGAATTGATACTTTGACGCCTAGCTTTGTGCTCAAAAAAATAGGTGACATTGATGTAAATATATCTGCTGCTGATGTTGGGAGCGTTTCAACAAGTCCGATTATTATTTTTGGAAGTGATGCTACAGCGAATGAGCCAACTTTAGTGGCTCTTGGAGAAGCTAATAGTAGCGTTAAATTAACAGTAACTATTCCCGATGATCTGTCGCAAACTTTTACAACATCCATTGATGGCAATGGCAATTATTCTCTGAAACTAGGAATTCTTCCCAGAGACACTGACATCAGATTGGATTTTATCATTACTGATGGAGTTGGTCATGTTAGCGTCTTGGAAAAAGTATACATTCGCATTGCGCTCCAATATTGGCCGACAGCCACTTCCACAATTACTTTGACGCCTACCAGCATCTTGAGTCCATCTGTTAGCTCATCGCCGATTTTAACTAAGACTATTTCTCCGAGTTTAACGACCAAGCCAAGTCTAACTTCAACGCTTTCTCCCACTTTTACTCCTACAGCAACTCCCACATCAACTGGAATTATTCCCATCATTCCTCCAAGAGAAATTATTCATGAGGTAGGCGATGAATTAGTTGAAGCGATGCCTGAGGCAACAGCGAGCTATATTAGAGATTTTTTATCTTCTAAATTATGGCAGAATTTATCTTTGTTGTTTGCTCTTTTGCTAATCATTGCTTTTTATTTGTTGTCATTTTTGATTTTACTTAGTAAGTTTTTTTACATGATTTCTTGGCCGTTGATAAAAAAAATCGCAATTTTATTGTTTCCGTCCTTTTCTAAAGCTAGTAAAAATTTAGTTTTTGAATATAGAGATACTCTGGCTAGTCCTTTGACCAAAGTTGTCTTGTTGGGACAGGATGATCAGGTTATAGATTTTGCGATTACCAATTTGAATGGTAATTTTGACGATCTCTCCTACCCAGTTGATAAAAAATGGAGATTGAAAGTTGAAGATGACAACTTCTATTATCCAATTGGTGATGAAAAACCAAGTCAACTAGAGTACTGGCAATTTTATCAGAACCAGTTGATTGGCGACGACTATTATGGTCAGGCTATCTTGATTCCGACTCTGAGAGCTGCTGGTCAGGATAAATTGCCATTTTTCGAACGCCTACGCATTTCTGTTCTCTATTTGCTAGATTATCCTTTTTGGTTTTTGCTTATTTTTTGGCTATTTTCCTTAATTTTTGCCTTAAGATACCCAAGTATTTACAATGACATTGCTCTAATATTTCATTCTTTCATGTTACTGTTTAAAATTTATCTTTTTCTTAAAAAGAAACTAAAATTAGTCTTAGTTGCTAATTTATTAGATGGACAGCAATTGTCCGAAAACTTAGTATTGTCTTTTTTTGATCAAGATAGTCAGCTGTCTCGTTCTATGGTCATTCCTTTTGATTTTTCAAAATCCAAGCAAATAGAACATTCTTTCAAAAAAATTACTCTCACCGCTTTCTCTAAAAATTTTGCTTTAGAAAAGGACAATCTTGTTGTCGGAAGTCAAGAAATTGTTCTCAATGAAAAAGAAGAAGTTCCTATACAAATAAAAAGAGCTTTGTAATAAAATATCTTTCCTAATATAAAAAAATAAAGTAAAAATATGAGTTTCCACTTTCTCACGATTGGTTTTTCTACAAAAAAAATGCATGTGCAGGCAGCCTTAAACGCAGGGTTTAAGGTTAGCTTGCTCACCACCTTCGATAAGTACGAAGATGAATTTAAAAATATTTTTCATAAAGTTTTGTTAGTTGAAAATATTTACAATTGGCAGCAAATAAAAGATGTTATCGATAAAACAGAAAAAATTGATGCTGTCGTAACAAGATATGAGGGTTATGTCAGTGTTATGGGGGCCATTAATCAATACCTGGGATTAAATGGCATTAATTATCAGACTGCTAGAAATTTTTGCAATAAATATTCAATGAAACAAAAGTGGTTGAAATCCGGAGTTCCTTGCGCGGACGGCGTTTGTCTGGACAATCTAGACAAACTTGATTCATTTTTAGAAAAACATTCTTTTCCAATGATTCTGAAAAAAACCTCAGCAGTTCATTCAAATTTTGTGATAAAAGTTGATTCAAAAAAAGATTTGTTTGAAAAATTAGAATTTTTTAAAACTCAGGTTAATGGTTATGTCGTTTCCAGGCCTGTTGACGGATATGGTGATAAGCTAAATGAATGCCATTTTTTACTAGAAGAAATGCTTAAAGGAAGAGAATTAACAGTTGACACCTTTGTTTTAGATTCAAAATTCGTTCACACTCCAATTTGTGAGTACGTGTTGGCTCATGATTTAGGAATAAATGATTCATATTTGCCAATTAGAACAATGCCAATTTCTCTAGATTCCGATCAAGAAAAGATGGTTATTGAAACGGTTGAAAAGGCTTTGGTTGCTCTCTCTGCCAAGAATTGCGTTTGTCACACGGAGTTGTTTTTTGATGAAAAAAATAATAGCTGCAGAATAATAGAGTCTACCCCCAGAAGTGGAGGAAATCGTGCTGAAATGACCAGGATGACAACGGAATATGATTATAATCTGGCAGTCTTTAAAGCGGCTGCAAATCTAGATCTGCAGCCGCTTAAAAAACCAATCAAAGCTGTTTGCGTGGTTGAATATTTTGCTGAAAAAAGCGGGATGATTGATAAAATTGATTTAAAGTTTTTAAGTAAAAACAAAGCAGTAAGTTTGGTAAAGCTTAGGTATGGAGTTGGTGATTTAGTCAAGCAAGCCAAATTCGGTGGAAAAACAATTGCAAGCTTTTTTGTTGAGGCGGAAAATTCTTTTGAAAGTAAAAAAATCGCCATCGATTTATTTGAAAAAGTTAGGAAGTCAATTAAATTAAATTAAATTATTTCTAATGATTTCATTGACTGCTTTTTTATAACCACTTTGGTCTTCAGTAAAAACTTTGGGTAGAATTAAATTCTTGCTGATCCCAATTTTTTTAGCCTTATCGATGTCTTTCAAGTCTATTTTTCCATAATAAAGCTCGCTCGGATCATAATTGTTTTTTTTAAGATAGTTTAAGACTTCGACAAAGCCCTCAAAATAAACCAAATCTTTAGTGAAAGCGCCTTTTTTGCTAGTGTCGCAAATACCCCTCTTTTTTTTAAGGGTCCAAGTCCAAGCTCTTTCTGGATCTTGCCAAGTTTCATAAAAAAAGTTGAAAACGGTGGCAAAATCTTTTTTGAGGGCTAAGTTGACAGCTAAATAATTAGCCGCTGATTTGTAGGCCAGCTTATGCTCGCTAATGATTAGTTCATTAATGGCAGCAAGACCCTCGTCTGTGCGCAGATATGGTCCAAAATCGTTCTCTTTTTTCTTTTTAAACCAAGACTGTGTTTCATAGTTTAGATGTCTAACAATGTGAGTATCAATCTCGTGATTAAGAATGGCTTCTATTTCACTTTTATCAATTGCCACTGGAAGTCGAACTTTTATAATTTTTTCGTTGTTGTTGACAGCAATACGACTGATAAAATTACTAGAAAAAACAATTCCATAATCGTTCTCCAAATTATAATATTTTAATCTTTTTTCAATTAAGCTTTTAATCTCGTCTTGATTTAGAAAAACTTTACTTCTTTGGATTTGCTCTACCAGATTTTTTTCTTTTAGGTGTTTTTTCAGAATTCTCTTGGCTAGAAATAAATACCAAAATTTTGGCTTGCCGTGTTTACCGAGTTCGCTTTGTGGAGTATTTTTTTTGTAAATAAACTGCGGATTGTATTTGAATGAGGAGGCAAAAAATTTTTCTTTTTCACTTTCCAAATTAAGGGGAATTAGGTCGCTTAGTTTAAGCATAAAAACTTTCTGATCTTTTATTCATCAAATCTAATGATGAAATTTTTAAGATCTTTGCGGCCAATTTCTATTTTATTTTGTTTGCTATTTAGTTTATTGCTGACGATCATGGTGGTTTTGACAACTTGATCTTTAATTTTAAATTTGACCTCTACTACTGGCACTTTACCTTCTTCTTGCTCTGATTGGAACCAAAGCAGATCGTCGACATCAATTAAGCCAAGTTCTTGAGCTAATTTTTTGGAAATGGCACTGCTGAAGCGACCGGTATTTAAAAAGGCGCTGGTTTCAATTTTTTGCTTATGATCTCCCCAGACAATGATGTCTTCGTAAAGTGAAACAACTGGAAATTCTGCCTTGTTTTTGATTTTGGCTGCAAAATCACTGGCAAAAAGAGCCTGAGCTACTTTGACGCCATGTTTGGGACCTTGAATGTTGAGATCCTCCACTCGTTCTAGTCTTCTGCGAAGTCCGGCGCGATTTGCAGCCTGTATGGAAAGTCCTGGAGCAGCATTGATTTCCACCACCATTGGACCCTTGTCTTTGTGAATAAAAAGATCGATGCCAGTGAATTGTAATCCGGCGACATTACTGGCTATAACTGCTGTTTCTAGAAGCTTCTCCCATTCAGGGATGATGATGCCATTGAGCTTTTTCTTGGTTCCTGGAAGATATCGAATTGGTTCGCTTTTATGAGCCAGAGCGAAGGTGGTAATGCCTGTGGCCAAATCAATGCCGACTGCCAAAGCTCCTTGAGCCAAATTGGCACGACCGCCAGATTCTTCCGTTGGCAAGCGCAGCATAGCCATAACAGGAACACTGTTGAAAACAATCACTCTAATGTCTGGAGTGCCTTTGTAAGAATACTTTAATAATTTTGGATGAATCGGAATTCTTTCCTCAATAATGACGTTGTGATTGGTGCCGTGGATGCTGTACTGTCCAGAAAGAATGTCACTGCAATGTAATTTGATGTCGTCTAGACCCCATTTGTTGCCAAGCATGTCTGTCCAGGAATCTTCTGAGGTTTTGCTTCGAAACGGAATAACTCCAGTTCCAGCATAACCATTAGTTGGTTTAATCACGAAATCTTTTTCCAAGTTTTGCCAGTCAAAATCAGCGATGTCTTCTTCGGTGGCAAGAATGCCGTAAATCTCTGCTGTAGCGATGTTGTTGTCACGCAAGAGGATTTTTGTGGCGTATTTGGAATGAACAATTGCCTTGGATTTATTTGAACTACGGCTCAAATAAATTGCATTGCGAGCATTGATTCCCAAAAGATCTTTGGCTTTGTGAATAAACATTTTTATTCCTCTTCTTGTGAGTCGCTTCCATTTGAGTTGTCTTTAAAACTGCTGAATTTGCCATTGCGATTAAACAGATCCTTAAATCTTAAGTACTCAAGAAGGCGTAAGCCAGTATATTTACCAATGGCTAAATTAATGATAGCTACACCAATTAAAGTCATTTCCGGTCTTAAAATGACAAATTTTTGTAGTGCTTCTGAGCCAATAATCAGTGAACATAAAACGGCGATGAGCAGTGTTTCAAAAGTGATTTGTAAGGCTTCTTTTTGACTACTAAAAAGCTGAGTTTCCATAAAATTTTCAGTTAAAAGAATAATGATTAATAAAGGAAAGATGCTGATGTTGATAATCAGATTGACGTTGTAGACAGAACCAATTAGTAATAAGGCTAGGATGGCTATGGAAACACTCATTAGCAGCATGGCCGTTCTTGGTAGCATTGGTAGCTTAAGTTTTTTTAAAACAGGCCTGGTCATTAGGGCGGTGAATAGGACAGCCGCAAAAACAACCACTCCAGTAGCAATGCCAGTGGAAACAAAAGCTACAGATAGAACCGCTGGGATGTAAATGCCGAAGCCTTTTAATCCGATGACGTGTCTAGAGAAAGCAACTAAAGAGGCAATGATTGGAAAAATTAATAAAATAACAATAATATTAGCAGGCATACCGCTGCCGATGGCTTTACGAATTGCCTTTTGAACGATGTTGTTCCAACTTAGAGCACCGATGGGATGTTCATCAAGAAAAGCAGCAAGAACGCTTTTTTTCTGACCACTAGTCTCGGTAATGTCTTGGTCAGTTTTTTGTTGCAATTTTTCTACCACCTCAGCTGATGGTGAGGAAAGCTTGGCGCTGTCCGTTGTTATGGCAGTTGCGCTGGCATCTTGTGTAGGTGAGAGAAACACAGTTTCACCAGCTGGTTTGACTTGAGCCTCAGCAAGACTTGATCTAACCAAAGTAATAATAGAAATGTGAAACAGAAAAAATAGTATTAAAGCGAGTTTATAAATTTTCATTGTTTTTTATTATAACAATTTTACAAAATCAAAGCAAAAGCCCCTTGTAAAAAGCCGATCATGGCAGAGGCTAAAAGTAAGGAGAAAAATTGATTGAGGTGTATGCCAAGAACAATTACGTTGTTAATGACAAAACCTGGCACGAAATAAGTAGCGAGGTAAAGAATGAAAACATTTATAACTAAAGAGAAGAGGCCAAGAGTGACAACATTGATTGGCAAAAATAAAATTTTTAAGACTGGTCTCAGCAGTTTTTCCAGCAAGGTGAGAACGATTCCGGCAATAATCAAAGTAAGGGAATTGCTGTAATCAATATTTGGGAAAAACCAGGCTAAGATAGCGATGGTTAGAATTGAACTAAGGACGGCTTTGATAAATTTCATATTTTTTAATCTCCAAACCTAAAAAAAGTCACGTTCGATGAAAATTTGTGATTTGTTTTAGTTGACAATCTTCTTCTCACTCGGTGAAGTCGCTGTCTATTTGCACTTTGCTAATTTAAGATTTTTAGTCAGCTTCTTCAACGCACTTATTTTAAGTTTGGAGATTGAATTGTCTAAATGTAAGTGTAGCACTTAAATTAAATTTAATGAATTATTTAGTCAATTTTCAAGAATTCTCCAGACCTCAATCTCGTGTGGTGTTTTTTGGCGAAGCGATGCGCTTCATCGCGCAATCTTTGCAACATTTTAAGGGTTGGATGGTCTGCTTGCAGTGGGATTATTTTTGTTTCGATTCCATCTTTCTTGTTTTCATCTTTTATAGAGACAACGAGTCTGTCTGGATTTTTTACCAAGCCAATGATAGGAATTTCCAAATCCCAAACTTTGGCAACCGCTCTAACTTGGCCTCTTCCTCCGTCAATCATAATTAAATCAGCACTTCCCCATTCTGGGTGTTTTTGCCTGCGCGTAAGGGCTTCCTGAAGCATTCCATAGTCATTGGGAGTGTCTAGGGATTTAATTTTAAAAAATTTATATTCGTTATTATCAATTTCGCCATCAGCCAGCACCACCATCGAGACCGTAGCCTGCTGTCCCATGGTATTACTGACATCGTAACCTTCAATGCGTTCAAATTTTTGTTGGCTTCCAACAATGCCTTCTTGATGAAGGATATGTCGCAAGTGAACTAAAGCTTCTTTGGCTTCTTCTTGCCTGAAATTTGGCAAAATAATGTCTGATTTTAGTTTATATTGACTGCTAGTGATTTCTTTTATAAGAGTGATTTTGTTTTTATTGATAAGGGCTTTTTCATAGGCTTCTACTTTTGAAAAAACTAACATTTCTTTTTCTAGTTCTTTTAGTAAACTATTTTTTTGGCCTTTGAGAAAAGCTATTAGCTGCTTGATGTCTTTTTGATATTCTTCTTTGCTAATTTTTTGGCAGCAAGCTCCGGAGCAAAGATCTAGATGGTGATAGAGGCAGGCTTTGCTTTTGCTGTCATTTTTTTGATTGCACCATTTAAAAATTGGTCGAATAATTTTAAGTACTTCATTTAATCGGTTGGAACTGGAAAATGGGCCAAAGAGAGCGAGTTTTTCTTGATAGATTTTTTTGCTTAGATCAGTTTTTCTTACACGCAGTATTTTTGGAAAATCTTCTTTGCTAATCAAAATATAGATGTTGGATTTATCATCTTTTAAACGGCTGTTGAAATATGGTTGGTGAGCTTTGATGAGCTCGGCCTCGATTAATAAGGCTTCAATTTCGCTATCAAGTACCTGATGCTCCACTCTGTGGGCCAGCTCCGTCATTTTCTTGATTTTCCTTGAGAGCAGTGGAGATCTCTTGTAGTTGGCGACTCTCTTCTTCAAGTTTTTGGCCTTTCCTACGTAGAGAATTTGCGAGTTTTCGTCCAAGAAGGAATAAACTCCCGGCAACGAGGGTAACGACAATAAATCCGCCTCCCAAGAAAATGATTTTATTGGGGTCGGCGATTTTGACTTTGATGCTGGGGCTGACTTCGAATTCATTACTTACTGATTGGCCTTCTTTAAGAATACTAGTGACTTTGATTTTCAATTTTTGGCCAATACTTCCGCTATTATTATAAACGGTGATTGGTAAAACAATTTTGGAAAAAGGTAATATCTTCTGAATTTTGCTATTTCGATCGAATGAAATTTCACCCTCTTCGCTAGTTATTTGAATGTCCGAAAAATACCAAACTCGGCCAGTTTTATTGAAAATTTGCAGGTCATAATTGCCTGGAATTTCCAAGCCATAAACCTTTTTACTAATCAGGGTAATTTCTAAATCTGGATTAATTTGAGCGAAGTCCTCTTTTGAGAATTCCAAATAAACTTTTTTATTTTTTTCATCTTCTTTGCCGATATAAGATCCAGCTGGATAAGGTAGGGTGCTGGAAATTCCATTAGTGGCAAAAGCGATGTGATTGAGGTCAAAATTGTTAAAATAATCTATACCACCAGTAGTATCTTCCCAGGTAGGATCTACTTGGGTCCAAGCTTTCTTTTCATCATCATAATACTCTGGCCAAGTATGCAAAATATCTGCAGCTAAATTACTTGGACGCAATTCTTCATTGTTGGAATAAGCCATGCCAACCACTCTACGAGCTGGTATGTTTTTTTCTCTAGCCAAGGCGATAAATAGGTCTGTAAATTCTTGACAGGTGGCATCATTTTTGTTTGTTTCTTTGAGTGCTTCTACTGCACCCAAGCGCTCAAAGTTTTGATTGAGCGGTTTCTTGGTGTAATTTAGTTCTTTGACTGTGAAGTCATAAATACTTTTGATACTGTTTAAGTTTTTTGCTGCGTTGGCGATTTCTGGACTTTTGCTTTCCCAGAATTTTTGCTCATTAAGTTGCTCAGGCAAAACTTGACTTGAAGGAATCAGCGGATCTGCTGAAAGAGTCAGCATGACTTGTGCCAAAAGCTCCACGTTAAATGAATTATTGGCGGGGATTTCATAGGTGGCAATAAAATTGCCATCTTTGTCCTCCTTAATATTATTTGGCATTGGATCTAGGTTGATGTAATAAATTTTTTGATGAGGTGTTTCTGGAGGCAAAGTGATTTGAGTTAGAGCATTTTGGCTAGTTGGGTTGTCTAGGTAGTAATTGAGTTTGAGGTCAAAAACTTGCTTGTTTCCAAAAATTGCTGAGATTGATTGATCCTTGAGATCACTGTAGGTAATGACGTTGTAATCGCCATCTTGTTTGAGGGAGAAATTGCTTGGATTGATGCGACTAGGAGTATCAAAAATGCTTGGAATTCTTAGCTCCAATTGGTAGCTTTGATACTGATAATGATCGGAGAGTTTTGGAATATTTACTTCCAGAACTTTGCCACTGATGAGAGCGATGTCTGAATCGGTATAGCGAATAATCAGCTCATTGGTTTTGCCTTCTCCGACAACTTTTTCATCAAAAGTGACGCCGATGCTGGTTTGCCCCTTTTGTTTGCTAATTAAGCTTTCAATAGTTTTGCCGTTATTGCTGACTTCAACATTAGTGATATTGGTTGAGCTAATTACAATTCCATATTTACTAATAAATAATTCTGGATTTTTATTTTTGATGATAAATTTTTGTTCGACGATGGTTTTGCCATTGGCAGTTACGGTGTAGGTGCTATGCAGAGAAATAGAGAAATTTTTGGAGCCGTCTGTAGTTGTAACTTCAGTTGTGTTTGAAGATTGGGCAAAGATTGTTTTTGGAGAAAAAACTAAAAACAGAAATAAAGACAAAAATGCTTGGAAAAAAAATAATGCTTTTTTGATTCTATTTGAAAACATCAAAATCTATTTTACACGGTTTTTTGATTCAATTCTTCCTTCAAATAACTCCCCGTAAACGACTTCTCATTTTCCGCCACTTCAGCTGGAGTGCCGTAGGCGACGACTTCGCCACCATATTCTCCACCCTCTGGACCTAGATCAATAATCCAGTCGGCGTTTTTGATTACATCGAGATTATGTTCAATCAGAATAACGGTGTTGTCTTGTTCTACTAGCTGATTGAGAACGTTGAGTAGCTTTTGAATGTCGGCAAAATGTAATCCAGTGGTTGGTTCATCTAGTAAATAAACGACATGATCGTGAGATCTAGCACTGAGCTCTTTGGCCAATTTAACTCTTTGAGCCTCGCCTCCGCTAAGAGTTGGAGCGGGTTGACCAAGCTTTAAGTAACCAAGACCAACTTCTTTGAGGGTGGCCATTTTTTGGCGAATGTTACTGTGATTTTTGAAAAATTCATGAGCCTCATCGATACTCATCTCCAAAACTTGGGCAATATTTTTATCTTGGTATAAAACTTGCAAAGTTTCTTCGTTGTAACGTTGACCGTGACAGACGTCACATTGGACGTATACATCTGGTAAAAATTGCATCTCAATCTTAATCTGACCTTCACCCTGACAAACTTCACAACGACCGCCTTTAACGTTAAAACTAAAGCGACCAATTTTGTAACCGCGCATGGCAGCATCTTTACTGCGCGCAAAAATTTGACGGATGTAGTCAAAAGCTTTGGTATAAGTGGCTGGATTGGAGCGTGGAGTTTTGCCGATTGGGCTTTGATCAATCATGCTCAATCTTTTGACTTGCGGCGGAATAGAAATGCTTTCAAGCTCAGCCAGTTTGCTGTCGTAGGAATAGCCGAGTTGTTTGGCTAAGTGATTGTGTAGAACATTGTGCAAGAGGGTTGATTTTCCAGAGCCAGAAATTCCGGTGATGCAAGTAAGAGCGTTGAGGGGAATTTCTACATCAATGTTTTTGAGGTTGTTATGATGGGCGCCGTGGACGGCAATTTTGGCTTTTTTCTTAACGTCTTTTTCTTTGATGCTTTCTCTAGTTATATCTTTTTTTCTGGCTAAATAGCGGCCAGTCAGAGAATTTTTGGCTTGCAAAATTTCCGCATAAGAACCTTCGAAAACTACTTCTCCACCAGCTTCACCTGCTTTGGGACCAAAGTCGACGATGTGATCAGCGGCCATCATTAGGTCGCGATCATGCTCGACGACGATGACAGTATTGCCTTTTTTCTTGAGTTCTTGGAGGGTTTCAATCAGACGACGATTGTCCCTTTGATGAAGACCAATGGTTGGTTCATCAAGAATATAAAGCACACCCGTCAGACCAGTACCAATTTGTGAGGCCAGGCGAATTCTTTGAGCTTCTCCACCTGCTAGAGTGGCTGCTTCGCGGGCAATAGTTAGATAATTAAGTCCAACAGCGGAGAGAAATTGCAGGCGGGTTTTAATCTCTTTAAGAATTGAGGCGGCGATTTGAACTTCTTTGGCAGATAGAACACCCTGCTTTGGATCGGCAATTTTTTCTGCCCATTTCAAAGCACGATCAATGGTTAGTTTGCTAAATTGGGCGATGTTTAATTTATCAACAGTGACGGATAGAATTTCTGCTTTGAGACGATCGCCATTGCAAATTGGACAAGTTTCTTTGTGCATGAACTGGCCAATTTCACGACGAATAAATTCACTGTCAGTTTCAGAATAACGACGTTCTAAATTTTTAATAAAACCTTCAAATTTACTTTGATAACTAGTCATATTGCCGAAGCGGTTTTCACCGACGACGTCATAAATTTTTTCACTGCCAAATAGCAAAACATCTTGTAACTCTTTAGACATGTCTTCCCATTTGGTAAGACGAAAATCACTGCCAAAATCTTCCAAAACAATTTTGACTAAACGGGCGAACCAGCCTTCATTGGTCATCATTCTGGCAAATGGGATCATAGCGCCCTCGCTCATGGTTAGAGTTGGCGCGATAATTTTGTCAGCATTAATTTTTAGAATTGAACCGAGACCATTACAAGCGGCACAAGCCCCCTCAGGTGAGTTAAAAGAAAAAGAGCGTGGCTCTAATTCTTTGAGTGAAATTCCACAATCACTGCAGGCGAGATTTTCACTAAAGAGGAAATCTTCTATATCTTGAGGATTCTCTGGAAAAGTAAAGCTAGAATCATTAACCCAGGTGACAATAGCTAGGCCATTAGCAAGTTTGAGAGCTTCTTCAAGAGATTGGTTGAGACGACTTTTGAGTCTAGTTAATTCAGTTTGATCATCAATCTGTACTTTGCTGATGACCAGACGGTCAATGACGGCATCAATGCTATGTTTATTGGTTTTGATGAGATTCAATTCTTGATCTAGGTTGTAGATTTGGCCGTCAATTCTGGCTTTGCTATAGCCTTTTTTGACTAAGTTTTCCAATAGTTTGTCAAATTCGCCTTTTTTTTCTTTGACGACTGGTGACATGATCATTATTTTTTGTGGTTCTTTTTTGGAGATGACAAATTTATCTTCAATCTGCTTAAAAATTTGGCTAATGATTTGATCAATGCTCTGGGTGCTAATTTCTTTGCCACAATTATGACAATGAGGGTGGCCTACTCTAGCAAAAAGCAAACGGCAGTAATCATAAATTTCTGTAATCGTGCCCACGGTAGAGCGTGGATTATGAGAAGTGGTTTTTTGATCAATGGAAATAGCTGGCGACAAGCCGTCGATTTGATCGACGTCTGGTTTGTTCATTACTCCAAGAAATTGGCGAGCATAAGAGCTAAGAGATTCGACGTAGCGACGTTGACCTTCGGCATATAAAGTATCGAAGGCTAGAGAGCTTTTACCACTACCAGAGAGACCAGTAAAAACAATTAATTTATTCTTTTCTAATTCTAAATTAATGTTTTTAAGATTGTGCTCGCGGGCACCAGTGATTTTGATAATATTTCCCATTGACATGAGGGGAATATTATAGCCTAAAACCAAGCAAATTTCTAGTTAAGAGGAAGCTTCGGTTCTGTTGGCTTGTCTTTCTTTTGATTTTTGAGAATATAGATCAAAAATAAAAGCGCAGCAACAAAAGAGCCAATCATTAAGCCAATTAATAAGTTATTATTTATTTTTTTAGGAACAGCTGCTTCCTCAACTTCTGCAGGGACTTGACTAATACTTGGAGTGGCTTCTTCCTCTGTTTGTTCTGTTATAGCTTCGACTGGAATGATTGTCCCGATTTTAACCATCAGGCTTTCTCCTATGGTTAATACATTTTGGTCGCTGTCGACTGATCCAGCCAGAGTTTCTTTTTTATCAAAACTCAACTTAACTTCGCCATCTCCAGCATGCTTGAAAGAAACCTTGAGCAATTCGATGTTTTCTTTGGTACTCCAGCCCTTGCCAAGCTCTAGGCTAGTTAGAGAAATAAAGATACTGTTGCCCTCGACTTTTTTGGAAATTTCCTGAACTGGCATTTTGGAGCTAATTGCTACGCTGAGATCTTTTATTTCTCCAGTCACATCAATTTTAAGCTGTAACGAGTTGACTTCCAAGCCTTGAGTGTTTAAATAAACCGGTACAGCAACCAAGCTATCTTTTGGTAGTTGCTCTACTTTTTCAAAGTTTAGCATTGCTGCTGGCTCTGCCGCCATGATTGGGCTTTTCAGAGAAGTAAGACATAGTAAAGTAAATAGACCAATGAGAAGTTTTTTCATTTTTTCCTTAATATGCTCTAAATTCTATATTAATAAGGCTCTTAAGTACTAACGAATAGTCAGCGATATCAACTGTTTTGTCTTTGTTAACATCGGCTTTCGCATTGTTAGTGAAGAGATTTTTAATAACAACTGATAGATCTAATACGTTAATAAATCCGTCTTCATTTAAGTCATAAGCCAATGGAGTTGTTTTGACGCTACAATAACCCAGGCTTATGATTTTGACTCCTTCTTGGGCTGTTGTTTGAGGAGCTTGTTTTTTAATACAAACTTCTCCTGCAGAACAATTACTATCTGAAGAACATGGCTTGTCACATGTTTGTTTAAGGATTGGAGCAGAGCAGCCAAGTTTGTCTGGGTTGGAAATACTTCTCGATTGAACTCCATAATTACATTCTGACCAGATTGAATAATCATATTGGCAAGAAGTAATTTGTTCACAGACATAGGTTGGACAAAAAGTTTTGGAATTAGGGTCTGTTTTAACTGATTGAATTGTCCTTATAGTGCCATTTTTACAATCGGGCACTGCGCAACTGATTGGAGTTGGGGTTTTGGTAGGTACGCTTGGTGTTGGTGTAGGAGTTTTGGTTGGAGTTGTAGTGGCAATTTGGCAAGCACTCATGTTACTAGTCCAGGTGCCACCGGCTTTTGGACAGCAATAGGTAACGTCTCCGCAAGCCTCTACTCTTCCAGCTAGGTTACACAAGCTTTCTTGAGCGCTTCCGTTAGCTTCTGGAGGATTGCAGCTACGCAACACACCATCGGTTCCAGGACACTGTTCCTTACAGACGACAGGTGTTGGAGTTGATGAAATTGGGGCAGCTTTGCAATATTTTGCCGGCATTACCTGAGGACAAAATTTTCCTTCAGGGCACGCTTTCATAGGAGGTTGATAACAGCTGTAGCCACTAAAACAATCTGCATTTGTTGAACAATTGATGCCCTCAGCCTGTCTACAAAAAGGAGCTGATGCACAGGCCATCGGACGTCCATTGGCGTCTTTAGAACATCCTCCTGCTGGAGTGCTAGAGCAAACATAACCACTTTGACAGTTGGAGTTTGTTTTACAACTGGTTGCTGTTGGAGTGACATTATCGATTGGAGTTGGAGTAGCTGTAATTGGTTTTTCTTTACAATATTTAGCTGGTGCTTGTGCGGACATTTTGCACATTGCTCCCTCTGGGCAAGTTGGCATTGGAGGTTGATAACAGTATTGACCAGTTGGACAAACATCGTCAGACTTGCATCCAAGTATTTCAGTCACAGCTTCCATCTTAATGGCGATAATTAGAGGTGAAGGGGTGTTTAGGCTATCTTGACCAGTTTTGTATAAAGTAGCTTTTGAAAAAGATGGATCTAAGTTTACAACGACATTACCCGCTGGTTCTCCAGATTTAGAAGTTTGTTTAGCCACAAATTCAATTTTACCGAGAAGATAATCACTATTGTTACTATTAAAAGGAACACTCGTGTTCGTTAGAGTCCAAGCGAGTAAAACCTCTTTACTTAGAGATACTTCATTTTTTACCAAAGAAAGTATCGGTTTTGTTGCCATTCTGCTATTTTCCATTTTTTGGTTTTCTTCAAAGCTGATTCCACTGTTACCAGTCACAGAAACTGCAGTAGGAATATCCTTAGCATTGCTATTCGCGCAATATTTGGCAGGCATTACTTGAGAGCACATTGCTCCCTTTGGACAAGCGGGCATAGGAGGTTGGTAACAAATTTGGCCGTTAGTACAGTTGGTATTACTCTGGCAAGTTTTTCCAGTTGGAGTTGGTGTCGAAGGCGGTGTCGAAGTTGGGGTCGAAGTTGGGGTCGAAGTTGGAGGTGTTTGAGCATCTTGCGCTGGTTTAAAACTAATGCTGTCAACTGAACTAAGACTATTTTGATCAAAAACAATTTTAGCTTGCAAGGCGTCGATATTGCTAGAGCCGGTGTTAACCAAAACATCAACGTAACAAGTTTGGCCAGCCATACAGTCAATATTTTTTTGTAATCTGATGTTGATTAGTCCGTTGGCTACCGAAGCTTGATTGCGAGTATCTTGTTTTTGACCAAGCAATATAAAAGAACTAATTGCTCCAACAGCGAGAAGCATGATGAGCGCCACAGCAGCTAAGATCTTATTCTTATTTTTTTTGCTTCTAAAGGTTGGAACTTGAGGTGAGCTGTTTTGTTCTAAGGTGTATTGATTAATTTGATTTTCTATGGAATCTGACATTCTTTCATTTAATCATGAAAATAAGCTGAGAATCAAGGGTTAGTATGCGAGAGGTAACTCTTTCTTTTTTTTGCCTTTTAAAATATAAAGCATGGTCATAGCAACAGCGATAAATGAGCTAGTAATCGTGCCAACTAATAGGTTGTTATTTACTCTGTCAATTTTTTTATCATCATTAGCTATTATTTCTTTTTGAATTTGCTTTACTTCTGTTGGAACGATGGTTCCAACTTTTATTGAAACATCATCTCCGATAGTTATGACGTTTTCATCTGTTGCACTTGACTGCGCTGAAGTTTCTTTTTGATCGAAACTCAACCAAACTTCACCATCTTTTTCTTTGGTAAAAGTAACAGTTGCAAGTTCTGTATTCTGAGAGGTGCTCCATCCTGTATTTGCTTGCGAACTTGATAGAGATAGTAAAATATTTTTGTCGTCAATTTTCTCTGCTATTTTTTTAACTGGCATTTTTTGATTAATTTTTATGCCAAGATTACTGACTTCGCCAGTGACATTGATTTTTAAGTCTAGTGAATCTATCTCTATTTCTTGAGTATTTAAATAGATTGGCACAGAAACGAGGGTGTTTTTTGGGGCAGGAGCTATTTTTTTAAAACTAATGATGGCTCCACCGTTAAATGCTGCTTGCTGGCGATTGTCTTGTTTTTGATTGATTAAAATAAGAGAGCTGATTATTCCTAGGAGTAAAAAAAAGACCAGAATTACTCCAGCCAAAGCATTGTTTTTGTTTTTTCTATTTTTACTTTTCATAATGATTAAGTGTGTTAACATTTAATCATATAAGAGGTTTCTAGACATCCTCAATCTCTTTAATTTTGTCTCTAATGATGACAGCTAGTTCAAAATCTTGATCGTTGGCAGCTTTTTTCATTTGTGTATTTAGTTTTTTAATCAAACCTTGCTTTTCACCTGGAGTCAACTCTTCTGGATTGATAGCCATGAGATTGAGTTGTTCTTTATTGGAGATTTTAAGAAGAATTCCTTTTCTATTTTCCTTATCTTGCTCGTCTTTGGTTTTGCGTTGCATTAATTTTTCACGAATTGGTTTGTTGATGCCAATTGGAGTAATGCCGTTCTGCGAATTAAATTTTTCTTGAGTTTGACGGCGGCGCGTAGTTTCATTAATGGCAAAATCCATTGATTTCGTTATTCTGTCTGCATAAAGAATGGCTAGACCTTCGACATGGCGCGCCGCTCTACCCATGGTCTGCACTAGAGAAGTTTTGGAGCGCAGAAAGCCTTCTTTATCAGCGTCAAGGATGGCAACTAAGCTAACTTCAGGTAGATCGAGACCTTCACGCAGCAAGTTAATGCCAACAAGAACATCATATTTACCATTACGGAGATCATCCAAAATGTCGCTACGATCCAGAGTTTCCACATCTGAATGCAGATAAGCAACTGATGGATAACTCACTTCCTCTTTACTGAGAAATTTTTTGGCCAATTTCTCAATTTTTTCGCGATCATTTAGATAGTCGCTCAGCGCCTCGGCCATTTTTTTGGTCAGTGTGGTGACCAAAACTCTTTGGCCGAGTTTTTTTCTTTTGATAATTTCTAGAGTAAGATCTTCTACTTGGTTGCCGGTTGGACGAATTTCAATTTTTGGATCAAGTAGTCCAGTTGGACGAATTAGCTGCTCGACGACTCTATTTTTGCTTCTCTCCAATTCCCATTCATTCGGAGTAGCGCTGACATATATAGATTGTTGCTTTCTTTGTAAAAACTCATGAAGTTGCAGTGGTCTGTTATCGATGGCACTTGGCAAACGGAAACCATAATTGATCAAAGTTTCTTTGCGGGAGCGATCGCCAAAATACATACCTTTTATTTGAGGCAAACTGATGTGACTTTCATCAATGATGGTCAAAAATGAGTCGGCGCCGAATTTTTCTTGGTTATATTTGAAGTAGTCAAGCAAAGTATAAGGAGCTTCGCCTTCTTGGCGGCCATCGAAATAACGTGAATAGTTTTCAATGCCATTAGTTGAGCCGAACTCTTCAATCATTTCCAGATCGTAATTAACTTTGTGTTCTAGACGATAGGCTTCAACGCTTTTGCCGGCCTTTTTGAGCTCTTCTACTCTCTCTGCCATGTCTTTGCGAATAGTGAGAATAGTATCTTTTTGACTTTTGGTTTCTACTACATAGTGTTTGGCTGGATAGATCAGGGCCATTTTATTCTTGTAGAATTTATTTTTTTCTTTTTCAACAACGGCACCTGAAACAGGATCAATATCTTTAATACTGATGATTTTATCTTCCAGAGTTTCAATACGAATCGCAGTATCCTGATAAGCTGGCCAGAGCTGTATAACATCGCCGCGCAGACGGTAGCTGCCGCGAAGCAGATCGGTATTACTTCTTTCGTACTGCAGATTACTAAGTTGTAGTAATAAGCTTTCGCGTTTAATTAGTTCACCCTCGACGATTTCTAGAACGAAACGGCTGTAATCAACCGGAGAACCGAGTGAATAGATACAGGAAACTGAGGCAACGATAATAACATCTTGGCGAGTCATCAGATGAGTGGTGGCGGCCAAACGCAACTTATCAATTTCTTCATTAATAGTGGCTTCTTTTTCAATATAAGTGTCACTGCTTGGCAAATATGCTTCTGGCTGATAGTAATCGTAGTAAGAAACGAAGTAAGAAACAGCGTTTTCTGGAAAGAAATCGCGTAATTCTTGATAAAGTTGAGCGGCTAGGGTTTTGTTGTGAGCAATGACTAAAGTTGGTTTTTGAGTTCTTTCAATGACATTGGCGATAGTGAACGTTTTTCCAGAGCCGGTCACACCAAGCAAAACCTGATCTTCGACTTTTTCATTCAAGCCACTCACCAAAGCCTCAATGGCTTGAGGTTGGTCTCCGGTTGGCTGGTATTCTGAATGGAGTTTAAATTGCATTTTGATGTTTTTAGTCTTTTTTGGACTACTTATTATACCTTGTTTTTACTCCTGTGCGCCCTATATACACAAAGCCTGGACTTTTGGTCAAGATTTACATATAATTCGCGGTAGTTTCAAGTGCTGGTAGCTCAGCTGGATAGAGCAACTGCCTTCTAAGCAGTAGGTCGTGGGTCCGAGTCCCACCCAGCATACTTTTGATTGGAATGCCTGAGTCGATTCGATTGATGGGCAATTAAAAAAAATGGTGGCCATAGCTCAGTTGGTTTAGAGCGCTGCTCTGTGAAAGCAGAGGTCGCGGGTCCGAGTCCCGTTGGCCACCCAAAAAGATTGATTTATCGATTAAAATAAGATTTTATGGCAAGAATGGAAACTGCAGAAGAGATTAGTTCTAAGTTAGCTAAAGAAGCAGAGATTGCTGTAGCCACTGCAAATCAAAGAGCTTCTGATATTGAAAGAGAAGCTATATCTAAAAACCCAAGAGCTAATGAAGTTGGTCGTTACTATGCACAAATTCATAAACTTGTTTATAGTCTTTTAGCTCCAGATCCAAGGCATTTGGCCGTGATTTATGGAAAAGAATATACACCAACAGCAGAAGAAGTTGCGAAATATGAAAGAAACTACGTCGCTAATTTAGAAGCGGCTGTTGCTGAAGCTTTTCGCAGAATTCCTCCTCCAAATGATCTCGTAAATGAAGCACGCGTTGTAGAACTCCTGTTAGATGGAAATCATAGAATTATTGCTGAATAGTTTTTATATGTCAGAAAATAAAAATTCTCATGAAGATGCAGAAAGAAGTCGGCTTGAACATTGGGCTAGGGAAAATAGACCATTTCATGAGGAAAAACAAAAGAATGTGACTAGTTCGTTGAGAAATTGGTTCGCTTTTGACACCGGCGACGGAGTGATCACTCATGGTGTAAATACTTGCGTTGCCATTGTTGGAACAGAACCTGGTTTTATCGGTCACATTGCTGCTGATCGTAAGATTCCTGATGCAGAATTTCGTAGTGTTGTATTTGAGCTAATTAAATCAGGTGTTAAGACAGTTTATATTTTTGGTATGAATGATGACTTGTTTGCTGACGTCCATGATTATTTGAAAAAAAATGGCTTCATCATTGAAAGTCATCGTAATTATGATCAAAGTTCATCTTTCACGGTTCAAGTCAAAAATGGCAAAATTAATTATTTTAATAAATAAGATCCTGTTTATATGAAAAAATCCTACGATTATATTTTTTTTGATTGGGATGGTTGTTTAGCTAGAACATTAGATGTCATTCTTGAAATTTACCGCGATCTTTTTATAGACTTTGGTTTGCCAAAAACAGATCGAGAATTAATTTCAATCTGGGGTGATTGGCGCGGCCCACTTAAGCTTGGTATTTCTGAGGAAAATTTACCCAAATGGATAGAAAAATATAAGTTTAAGCTTAATCTAAAATCCCCTCAAGTTGATATGTATGAGGGCGTGCGAGAAATGCTTTCACAGCTCAAAGAAAGTGGTAAAAAGCTAGCTTTGTTGTCAAGTTCAGAAAGATTTTCAATTGAGCCGGCACTCGAGCGCAATAATTTAAGAGAGTTTTTTGAAGTTTTTCTTTATGCTGGCGATATAAAGGAACATAAGCCTGCTCCGGAAATTATTGAGAAAGCCCTGTCTTTAATTGGCGGGAACAAAGAAAAAGCCATTATCATCGGAGATTCCAAAAGTGATGTTGGTGCAGCTCATAATGCCGGCATTAACTGCATTCTTTTTTATCCACAACATAACGAGCAATTCTATGACAGGGAATCACTAACTAAATTGAATCCAACCTACATTGTTGGTGATTTTAGTGAAGTTTTTAAAATTGTTGAGTAGCTGAGCAGAACAAGCTAATTTTACAGCAAATTTGACTGCTCTTCCTTAAAAAACTTTTAATTCTAGCAAAATATAATTTAGCAAATCTTTGCCTTTTTTGCTTAATTTTATTGAGTAATTATCTTGTTCAATCAGATTTTCCGTAACCAGCTTTTTTAGCTCAGCTCTTCTCTCTTTTTCCAGATCAAAAGCTAGTTTTTCCAGCAAATCATTTAAATTTAGCCCAGCATTGGTGCGCAGTGCCAGAGAAATATAGCCGGCAATCTGCTCTTCTCTGCTAAGTGTTTCTAGCTGATCAGCGATCAGTTCTCCTTCATTAATTTTTTTGGTGTAAGCTTTGATGCTTTTTTTATTTTGCCAAGTTTTGTCTCCCATTCGCGACTCAGCGCCTGTGCCAATTCCCAAGTAATCTCTGTAGTGCCAAAAATCTGAGTTATGCTGACATTTAAATGAACCGCCGCGAGAAAAATTAGAAATTTCATATTGCTTGTAATCAGCTTTCTCCAACTCTTCACAGGCCATGGCGTACATTTCGCGATCTAGCTCATCAGTGCTGGCTTTAATTTTGCCACTGCGCAGATGATTGCCAAAAATTGAATTGTTATCCCATTCCAAACTGTAACAAGAAATATGCTCAGGTTGCAGTTTAATAACTTCGATTAGGCTTTCTAACCATTGTTTTTTATTTTGGTTTGGTAGGGCAAACATCAGATCCAAGCTAATGTTTTTAAAGCCAGCTTCTCTGGCTAATTTGTAGGATTTTTGAACGGTTTCTATCTGGTAGGTGCGGCCAATGAGTTCTAGTAAATCATTCTGCCAAGCCTGCACTCCCATACTCAGGCGATTAATGCCGATTTTCAGATAGCCTTTTAGCTTTTCTTTATCAATGGAATCTGGGTTGCTTTCAATACTAATTTCTGCACCGCTTTTTATCTGAAATGATTTTCGAATCGACTCAAAAACTTTGGTTAAATTTTCAAGATCAACTACCGAAGGAGTGCCTCCACCCAGGTAAATTGTTTCGATTGTTGGGTGACCTAATTTTTGGCCATAGAGCAAGATTTCTTTGGCCATGGTGTCGCAGTATTCGCCAATCAAATGCTCTTGGTTGTTGAGGGTGAAAAAATCACAATAAAAGCATCTCTGTTGGCAAAATGGAAAATGCAAGTAAAGATTCATATTTAATGACTGCGGATAGTCTAGTATTATATCTCCTCAATCTTCAAATGCTTCTTTACAATGCTTTTCTCTTTAAAGTATGCTTAAGCCATGTCAGAATTGCCAGGATTTAGTCCTTCTGGTGCTGCAAATCAAGCGGTTGGACCTGCTGTCTCAAATGAGAAGATAGTAAAGCTCCCTTCAGAAAAAGAAGACAATAAAAACAAAACCTACAAGATTGCGGGCATTATTTTGGCAGTTCTAATTATTGGAGTCATTGCGACTTTAATTTTTTTCGAGAATAGCCAAGATACTAGAAAATCAGCAGCTGCTTGTGTTGAACAGTGTCCAGCTAGTGGCGGAAAGCTTTTACGTGATTGTAGTTCTCCAGAATCTCCAGGAAATTCATCCGACAGTCTTTGCAATGCTGTTGGCAGAATAGAATCATGTGGAGGGGTAAATTTTTGCTGTCCAAAAGTTGGAGGTGTATGGACTAAAACTATGACTGCCTGTGCAATTGCTACACCAACAGCTACTCCTTCTGCATCTTTGAGCCCTTCAGTGACAGCCACTCCTTCTGCCACAATTACCCTTTCGCCAACAGCCACTCCTTCTGCCACAATTACCCTTTCGCCAACAGCCACGGTTTCTCCAGTGGCAACCTCGACTCCTGCTCCGACCAACTGCAATAATGATTTGGATTGTGATGGGATTCCAAATGTGGAAGATCCTGATGATGATAACGATGGAACTCTTGATGTAAACGAATCTACTCCTACTCCAACTAAAACTCCAACGCCAACCAAAACTCCTACCCCGACTATCTCAAGTAATACCCTGCCTGCATCTGGGTCAGTGGAAACAACCTTTGTGCTGATGATTGCCTCACTTTTTTCGATAACTCTCGGAGTGGCGATTAAATATAAAAATTAATCTTTTTTGAATAGTTCTTTTGCTTTGACGCTGCGATCAATGATTGATCCTGGCATGGCGTTGGCTTTTTCGCCAATGGTGATGCCTGGCAAAATAGAACAATTGATGCCAAGGAAAACACCTTTGGCCATAATAGCGCCAAGCTTTTCCTTACCTGTTTCGATTAATTGATCTTTTTCGCCATCTTTTGAAGATAGGCGCATTTTGACTTTGCTGCCGTCAAAACGCAGATTGGCAGTGCAGGTTCCGTAGCTTGGATTAACTTCTGCTTCGAGTACGCTATCGCCAATGAAGTTGTGGTGAAGACTACAGTCTGGACCAACGTAACTGCGAGCTATTTCTGAGCCGAAACCAATGATGCAATCAGATTCAATGATCGAATCTCTAACTAGACAATGATTTCCAATAATGGTGCTAGCACCGATGTAAGCTGGTCCCTTAATAACTGCTCCGGCTAAAATTTTTGCCCCCGCTTCAATTTGAACTAAGCCTTCAATTTTGACACTTCTATCTATTTTGGCTGTTCTATCGATTTTATTTTTGATTTTATGTTTTAGGAATAGTTGCGTCATGTCTAAAACATGATGAGCTTGTTTGAGTTTCTGCCAATAGCCTTCATAAACCATAAAGCTTACTTGATTTTTTTGAATCAATTCATCAAGGGCTTTTTCATAAGCATCGTCTTCGCCATTTTGTCCAGCTATGAGCTCAAAAATTTCTCCAGGTTTGGAGAAATAATGGAAAAATAAATTGGCTATATTGCTTGGCTCTTCGCCCTTTTTTGGTTTTTCTATAATTCCTAGTAATTTTTCACCATCTACTTTTAGGTAGCCGCCTAGAAAATATTCATTAACTTTCATACCAAGAATCGCAGCATAACTGCCAATAGCTTTTTTGACAAAACCCCGGAGTGCTAGCGGATCAATTAGATCAACTGCATTCATAATAATAATTGATTGATCGTCTTTAACGATCTTGGAAACTAGATTTAGTGCATTTGCTTGACCAAGGGCTTCATCTTGGACAATGGTTTTAATCTTTAGCTTTTTATTACTCAGATTCTGAATAATTTGTTCATTTTCGCTATTACAAACAACAATCGCTTCTCTAGCTCCTGCAGCCTCGATCATTTCTAAAGTGTGAGCGATGAATGGTTTGCCTAAAAAAGGAAAAAGAGTTTTACTGGTAACTAGAGGAGCAAAATTTTTACCTATTCCTCCTGCTAGAACAACGAAAATTGGATTTTTCATGGTCATATATTTCCATTATAGCTATAATAATTAGCAAATTACTAGCCAAGATGCGAATAGTCATTGATGCAAACAATTTGCCATTTTTGTTTTTCGCTGTCGTATGTAGCTTCACTAATGCCAGTGTTGGTTAGATCGAAATTATCATAGATGTCATACAAATTCTGTAAATCACCATTGGGATTGAGAATCTTGGTAAAAATCATTCTCAGAATCAGGGCGTGGCAAACCACAACTAAATTTTCTTCTGGTCTTTGCTTTAAAAAATCAAGAGCATCTTCTGCTCTCTGTGCAAATTCTTTGGCATTTTCTTCATTACTATATCTCCATGTTCCATCTTGATCTAAGATGTGAGTATGGAGTTCGCCTCTGATTTGTTTTGATTGCTCACTTAATTGAGAAATGCCAATTAATTCACTCGGTCCTCTTCTTTCGGCAAAAAGCTCGTTAGTTTCAACTTCTAAATTATTTCGATCAGCAATGGCCTGGGCGGTTTGTTTGGCTCTTAAATAAGTGCTGGCGATAATTTTTGAGACTTGGATCTTAGAAAAACGCAGGGCAACTATTTTAGCCTGGGATTGTCCAACCTCTGAAAGTGGGGTATCTTTGGACTGATGGGTTCTTGCAGCGTTGCCTTCGCTTTCACCGTGGCGAACAAAATAGATCTTATTCATAATACTCTTGATTATAACTCACTGTTGTTGGATAATAAAATCTTCGAATTGGAATTATTTAAAAGAAATTTAAAAGAAAAAGGGAAAGAATTATGCAAAAATTAACCAAAATCGTCGCCACGCTAGGTCCAGCCACAGAAACCGCAGAAGTTATGGAAGCTTTGATTAATGCTGGTATGAACGTTGCTCGTTTTAATACCAAACATGGCACACCTGAATGGCATTTAGAGCGTATTCATCGCGTAAAAGCAGTTGCTAAGAAATTAGGAAAGTCTGTTGGTGTTTTGTTAGATTTGCAGGGTCCAGAAATTCGTATCAATACCAAAGATGGTGTTGCTTTTGAGCTCAAAGTTGGCGAACAGGCTAAATTCGTTTCTACACCTCCAGGTGAAAGAGAAATGAACATTCCAGCTAATGTGATCGAAGCTCTACAAATTGGCGATACAGTTTCTACTGATGATGGTGCTTGTGAATATAAAGTTGTCAAAAAAGATGAAACCAGTGCTACTGTCGAATCTCCAACTGATGTCACTGTTAAACATCGTAAAACCATGAATACCCCAGGTATTTCTATCGACATGCCTTCTTTGATTGAAAACGACTTAATTCAATTGGACAATATGACTGATGCCGACATTGATTTTGTTGGTTTGTCTTTTGTCCGCGACACCAAAGATATCGCTATTTTAAGAGAAGAACTCAAGAAAAGAGGTCTCCACACTGATGTCGTTGCTAAGATTGAAAATCAATCTTCAATCGATAACTTAGATGAAATCATCGAGGCTTCTGACGCAGTCATGGTTGCTCGTGGTGATTTGGCTGTTGAAGTGCCTTTTGAACGCTTGGCTTATTACCAAAAAATGATCATTGAGAAATGTCGTACTGCTGGCAAACCAGTTATTACTGCTACTCAAATGTTGAAGAGTATGACCTTTGAACCTCGTCCAACCAGAGCTGAGGTCAGTGATGTTGCCAATGCTATCTATGATGGTACTGATGCTGTTATGCTTTCTGAAGAAACCACCATTGGTAAGTATCCTGTTCAATGTATTGAAACTCAGGCTAAAATTGCTGCTTTCAATGAACCTTTAACCGAGAATTCTCTTTGGGATTTTGATGATTTAGGCGACACTTCGGCTATTACTTACGCTGCTTCCTCTCTACTCGATTTTAGTCAAGAAGAAATCGATTTGATAGTCTGCTTTAGTGCCAGTGGTGCTACTGCTCGTCAACTTTCTCGCTTTAGACCAAATGTCAAAATTAAGGCTGTAACCTGCGATAGCTCTGCCTACAACAAATTAGCAGTGGTTTATGGTGTTGAGCCAGTTTTAGTTGATGAATCAGTCTTTAAATATTCAAGTGAAGCAGACATTATTGACAACCTTAAAGCTAGTAAGATCGTTGAAGTTGGCCAAAAAGTTCTAATCACCATAGGTCTTAGTGAAAAGATTGCTGGTCGTAAAACTGATAGCTTAATGTTAGTAGACATTAAATAGACTCGTCTTAGACCTAAACTATCTTTTTGTTTAGTTTTTTGCTATTCTTGAAGCATGTCCAATAAAAAAGCTGGTCTTTTTCCAATGTTAGTAGGTGTAGTTGCTGGTGCAGCAGCTGTCTTTTTCTCTGATAAGAAAAATCAAGAAAAAGCCAAGAAAGCTCTTGTCAAAGGCAAGGCCTCACTCAAGAAGCTTTCTGCTGAAGTCAAGAAAAATCCAGAGGCTTTCGCCAAGAAAATGGTCAAAAGAGTCTCTTCAGAGGTTAAGAAAATTGATAAAAAGATTGTTGCTAAGTCAAAAAAATCCTAAGCTTTTTTTGTAATTTTAGTCGATCAGCTCAGCTAATTTTTCTACCCAGTTCTTGATGATTGCTTGATTTTCTTCCATGTCTGGATAGCCATCAATGTGTAGGGTTTCGATGATTTTTGCTCCGTTCATCTCAGTCACAAAAGTTTTTTCCATGATTGTTGTTGCGCCGCAGAAATGGACGTAGTTGCTGTCTCCAAGGCCAAAGATGGCGATTTTTTTGCCAGCTAGATTCGGTTTGGCAGTATTAATTCTTTCAATAAAATCATTAAAATCTGAAGCTGGTAGACCATCGTCCCAAGTGGAACAGCCAAAAATAAAGCCACTATAAGATCCAGTCAAGTCGCTCAAATCTGCATCAATGGCATTTTTGACGTCGATTTCTTTACTTTTGCTACGTAGAAGCTCTTGAATTTTATATGCAACTCCTTCGGTATTACCTGTTAAGCTGCCGTAGATGAGTAAAGTGTTCGCCATAATAAATTGATTGTAACAAAGACATAGGTAATTGACCATTCGTAAGTCAGGATCATCATTAGTAAAAGACTAAAATATGCTAAAATCTATATCTATGGACTTGGAATCACTCAACTGGAAAATTGCAGCAAAGGCTGGTGAAGGCGTAATGTCGAGTGCCAAGCTTTTTGCTAAAGCTTGTAAGAGACAAGGTTTATCAGTTTTTAATTATTACGAATATCCTTCTTTGATTAAGGGTGGTTTGCAAAGCGGTTTGGTTAGCGCTGCATTGCAGGGTGCCACTTGTCAGCGCAGACATTTAGATCTGTTAATTATTTTTCATGAAAAATTTATCAATGACCATCTGGCAGAATTAGATGAGAATTCTTTGGTAATTATTAATGCCAATGCTTTTGATGCCAGTAAATATCCAGAGCTTAAAACTAAAGTTGTGGCGATAAATTTAACCAAAATTGCTAGAGATCAAGGTGCTAATCCTCTAGCTTCTAATATTGCAGCCATAGGTTTGAGTGCTTGCTTGTTTGGCATGGATTTGGGAATCATGGGCAGAGTGGCTGTTGAGGAGTTTGCCAAGAATAAAGAAGCTGCAGAAAAAAATCTTTTAGTCTTGCAAGCCGCTTTTAAATTGGCTCAACAGATGGTTGATGACAGTTCTCTGACGCCTTTTGGAAATTTGATAAATACCGGAGTTGATGAGCAGATTCTCGTAAGTGGTAACGAGGCAATTGGCCTGGGAGCTTTGGCAGCAGGACTACAGTTCTACTCTGCTTACCCAATGACCCCAGCCACTGGTTTGCTCCACTTTTTAGCGGAGCAGCAAAATGATTATCCAATTGTAGTCAAACATGCTGAAGATGAAATTGCTGCCATTAACCATGCTCTTGGCGCTTCTTTTGCTGGAGTGCGTGCCATGACTGGTAGTTCTGGCGGTGGCTTTGCCTTGATGGTAGAAGCTTTGTCTTTTGCTGGAGTGGCGGAGATACCACTGGTCGTTCTAGAAGCAGTTCGTCAGGGTCCGGCAACTGGCTTACCAACCTGGACTTCCCAGGGAGATCTGAATTTTATTCTAGGAGCTGGTCACGGAGACTTTCTAAGAGTGATTTTGACTCCAGGAGACGTGCAGGAGCATTTTGTTTTGTCCAAATTAGCAGTTGAGTTGGCAGAAAAATATCAATTGCCAGTTCTGATTATGTCTGACAAATATATTTTAGAGACCAATCAAACCATGCCTAAAATGCTTTTGAAACAAGAAAATAAGCGCTTCTCAATGCTCAATGATGGACAATTGGGAGAAACAGGTTTGACTGAAGGTGAATATTTGCGTTATAAATACAGTGAAAATGGCATTTCTCCCCGCTCTATTCCAGGTCAGGTCAATGCTTTGCAATTGAGTAATTCCTATGAACATGACGAATATGGTTTCGCTATTGAAGATGCCATTACCACTAAAAAAATGGTAGATAAAAGAGCAGCTAAGCTAGAGGCTCTGCAAAAAGATTTGCCAAAACCTCTCTACTTAGGCTCCAAAAATCCAGAAAAAATCCTGATTTCTTTTGGTTCGACCATTAATGTCCTGAGAGACTTGTTGTTAGATGAGGCTGCCGCTAAGACAGCCGTCATTCATTTGCCTTGTGTCTGTCCTTTTCCAGCTCTCGAGTTAGAAGGACTACTTGAAGGCAAAAACGCTGAGGTTTTTGTTTTGGAAGGCAATGCGACTGGTCAGCTAGCAGCCTTGATTAAGCGAGAGACCAATTTGCCAAAATTACGTTCGATCTTACGTTATGATGGCAGACCTTTTTACAGTGAAGAATTGGTGGAATTTTTGAAAAATCAACAATTAAATGAACAATATCGATTAATATGACAGAAATTAATTTAGCCAACCTTATGTCGCCAGTTGCTCCAACGTGGTGCCCTGGTTGTGGCAATTTTAGTATCCTGACTGCCTTAAAACAGGCTTTGATTGAGCTCAAGCTAAACATGGAAGATGTGGTCATTGTTTTTGGAATTGGTTGTAGTGGAAATACTGCTGATTTCATCAAGTGTTATGGCTTGCATGGTCTGCACGGCCGAGGTATGGCTAATGCCATTGGAATTAAATTAGCCAATCACCGTCAAAAAGTAATTATGATTGGTGGCGATGGCGATGTTTATGGAGAGGGCCTCAATCATTTGGTGGCTGCTTGTAGAGGTAATCACGATGTCACTGCCGTTGTTTTTAATAATCATCGTTATAGTTTAACCACTGGACAGTCTTCCCCAACTTCAAATAAGGGCACAATTAGCAAATCGACACCTCAGGGATTAATTGAAGATCCAATTGGAGTTTTAAGTATTGCCGTTAGTAATGGTGCTGGTTTTGTAGCCAGAGCTTACGCTGGTAAACTTAAGCAAATGGTTGAAATGATCAAGGCAGGCATTCTTTATGAAGGATTTTCTCTGATTGATGTGCAGCAGCCTTGTCCAACCTTTAATAAAGAACAAGATTACGCCTGGTATCAACAAAATGTCTTTGACTTGCCAGTCGATTATGACCCCAGCAATCAAGGGCAAGCTTTAATGACACTTTTGGATAAAGACAAGCTTGGCCTGGGTATTTTATATCAAAACAATGCTCGCAAAGCATATCATGACGAAATTCCACAACTAAGTGAAAAGACTTTGATCGAGCAATTTCCAAAAGAAATCAATCTGAGCAAGGCAATCTCAGAGTTTATTTAGCCTCAAGCTTCTATTTAGCTCTAATCTTCTATTTAGCTTCGACTGTTATCGACTTGATGGAAACCGGATTAGCTGGTTTGGACATTTCACCACTGAAACTGCTTGTGACCTTGGCGGTGGCGATTTTATCAACAACTTCAATGCCGGAAATAACTTTACCGAAAATAACGTAGTTTGGTTGTAAGCCATAGTCTTTATGCATGATAAAGAATTGACTCCCGTTGGTATTTGGACCGGCGTTGGCCATGGCGACTGTGCCACGAGAATACTCTCCTTGAAATTCCTCATCATCAAATTGATAGCCAGGTCCGCCTGTGCCATCACCGCGAGGATCTCCGCCTTGAATCATAAAACCATCAATAGCTCTATGAAAGATAGTGTTGTCATAAAAGTTACTTTGAGCCAAGGAAATAAAGTTGTTGGCGGTGATTGGGGTTTCCTTGGTGTTCAAACTGATGATGATGTCGCCTTCACTGGTGTGTAAGGTGGCTTCATATTTTTTGTTTTGGTCGACGATCATTTCTGGTTTGTTCATTTTTTTGTTAGCTGACAGGGTGGCTGGCATGCTTTTATCCTCTTTGTTATTGTATTTGATATTAATGTTTTCTTGACCGATGGCTTCAAGGTTTTTATTGTTTTTGCTCATTTTTTTAATACTCAAGACGCTAACTAGTAAGAGAAAAATAACCAAAACAACCAATAAAATATTTTCTTTTGTCATAAATATTTTTAATTAATTTTTTAGAATATATTCGAGAATATCAGTAAATTTGTCTGCATAAAAGTCCACGTCAATGTTGACATTGGTGAAGGCTTGTTTGCTGATTAATTCACTTTCAAGAACAGCTACGAAATAAAGATTGGCTCCCTTAGCAGCGAAACCATCTTTGAGGGCATTGCCAACGTAGACTGTCTCGGCAGGGGTAACGTCAAATTCATAGAGAGCTTTGTTAAAAACTCTTGGATCTGGCTTGAGGTGCTCAGAGTTGTCTCTGTGATAAAAAGCATCGATTCTGGTGCCAAGTGGATGATCTAGAGATATCATTGGCTTGACCTCGACATATGATCTGGAAGTGACGAAAGCAAGTTTTTTGCCTGCTTTTTTAAGCTCATCTAAAACAGCAAGATTTCTCTCAGGAATTGTATCCATTCTGCCATCTTTAATGGCCTCTGGGAACATTTTATCGAAACGTCTCATGAATTCACCAGCATTGATGCCTGGAATTCTCTCTTTGATGGCTTCCTTGAGGTTTTGACCCCAAGTTATGCGGTGAATGCTTCTGTCCATTGGCTTAAGGCCCATGGAAACGGCAATTTCGTTTTCGAAATTGAAGCAAGACTCTTCTGAAAGGCAAATGGTATCGTCAAAATCTAGTAAAACTAATTTGATCATGTTTATATTCTACCAAAAAATATGGAAAATGTTACGGAAAATTCTATTCACCAATAATAGCTTTGATCTTGGGTTAGATTTTCAGTTTTTCAGCAGCTATTCCAGCCGAGATAATTAGCACCCCACCCAGCATTTGGATTGGAGTAATCATGGCTTCACCCAAAAGAGAAACGGCCATAATAGAAACAAAAACTGGTGTGAATGAATAGACCATGGTGATGTAGGTGGCAGAGGCATTTTGATAAGCTTTAAATCTAGTAATTGTTCCAAGCAGATAGCTTAAAGTCAAAAGCATGATGAAAAAAAATGATTGTGGAATGACGATGGCTTGATTCATTAAGGCGATAATAATAATTGGAATGACTCCGATCAGAAAACTGCCGGAAGAACTAAGACTGGTGCTCATTCTATTTGTAGCCATTTTGCCTAGAACGTTGTTGCCAAAAGCGACTAAGGCGGCTTCAGCTAAAGTAAAAAGATCTCCAGCTCCCAAAGAAATAGCTTGCCCCTTGGTAGTTAGCAAGTAAGCGCCGGCTAAAATTAGGGCTGCCAAAACAATCTTTTTTAAAGTTAATTTTTCACCCAAAAAAAGATAAGCAAAAACTATAGTAAAAAGAATCACGCTGCGCATCAAAAATGCATAATTTATCGCTGGACTGTATTTGATGGCAAAAGCTTCGAGGATGGTGGTGCCGACAGTACTGATGAGACCCATGCCCAGCAGAATGAGATAGTCTTTTTTGGTGGCTTGTTTAATTTCTGTTTTCCTTTTGGACAGAACAAAGATCCAATATGGAGTGGCTAGAATGGTTGTCCAAAAAGCAATGTTGTAAGCATTCTCCCCTGCTTTCAGTACAAATCTGGCGATAATAATGCTGATGGCCCAGAAAATAGAAGCTAAGAAAGTGAAGATGAAACCTTTACTCATATTATTTCTTTGAATTTTTTATTTTTACGCCTTTTAAGCCAATGACGATCATTAATAATAAAGCTGTTTTTATTAAATAGTTACCTGGGCGGAGCAGCATTTCATTTAGGGCTGTTTGCTGTCCCACTAATAAATGTGTTAGCACTCCAATTGGCAGGGTTAGCCATAGCCACTGTGTTCTGCCAATATTTAAGCCAATTTTTCTTGTCATTTTTGACAAAAGTGGTGCGAGTAAATATATGCCGATGTAAGAAACAGCCAGATCAAAAATTGCTATTCCGCCAAATCTAAATTGTCTGAGATATGTGATCAAGTTCATTTTTTAGGTGCTCTATTGTCTAGCAAGTGTATTCCAAATCCTTTAATAAAGATAAATCATATCAGAGCAAACAGAGCTTTGCTATCTGCTCATAGCCTATATGAAAACTTTTTTTCTTGCTAATATATATGCATATGGAAAATGAAATAAATATTGAATCTCAGAATCAATCAGATAGCAGTAATTTAATAAATCATGACTTATCAGTAAATTTTTCAAAAAAGAGTCGGTCTTTAAATACTGTCTTCTTTGCTGTTCTGCTAATTATTACTGGCGTGGCTGTATTTTTTGGGTACAAATATTATCAGCTGCTCAATCAAACAAAAACTCTTAAAGAATTTAAAGACGCAGCTTTGAAAGTGAATGAAGTAATCACTTCGACTTTGACCCCAGCTGTGACTTCTGTTTTAGATTCTAGCTCGATTGCAGATTGGGAGACATATGAAAATTCATCACTTGGTTTTAAGATAAAATATCCGCCATCGATTGAAGTAGAAAAAGAATTTGACGATGCGAATAATAGAGCAACTTCTTTTTCTGGAGAAAATCTTAAATTTGAAGTAATGCTGCGTTCAAAAAACAGTGGCATTTCTTTGGACAGCTACTTCTACATGGATTCTCCAGTGTCTAGAAAAATTAATTTATTGGGAAAATCAGCCAGTGTCTATGAGTTGGCTGATGGATATTGCGATGGTCCTGGATGTAGTGAACCATCAATAACTGTGGTTACAGAAAACGACTTAGAATTGTTTCACATTAGTTTTTTTGGAGATGCGGAGCTATCAAAATTAGAACAACAAGTGTTGGGAACTTTTGAATTTATTGATAAAACAAGTATGACTATTGATAAGCAACCAAATCCACCAGCTGGCTGGATTGCCCATAATTTTCCTCTTAAAAGTTTAATAATTTATACTCCAGCAAAGTGGCAATCTAGTGCTGAAAATTTTGCAGACATTCCATCGACTTTACTTCGTTTCTGGGAAGCTGGCGATGAGAAAAATTCCACCATACAACTGAACATTACAAATAACTGGGATAATATGGGAATTGGATCAAATTACACCTATTTCACTGTTGCTGGTGACATTCAAGCTTATAGAATTGACCCTCCTAAAATGGAAGAAAAAACTCTAGATAGATACCAGACCAACTTTTATTTTGAAAGAAAAGGGCAAGTCTATTCACTACTTTGCGTGCACAATTGGATGAAAGCAAATATTGAGACTTGTGAAAAGATGCTGCAAACAATGAAGTTCACTGATTAAAAGTGATGGCACAAGTGGACTATGTGAGAACTTTCTATCAAATATCTATAATTCAAAATGATGTTAAAATTAATTGTGTATGACTTCAGAATTACCAGGAAAAGAAAAAGAATTGCAGGGTTATAAATTGTCGGAGATTTTTGATATCTCAAAAATGGTCAGCTTTTATAATGAAAAAATATGGCCAATAATTTCATTTTCATATCTCAAAAAGATTAATTATTGGGTGCTTGGAAGAAAATTGCAAATAAAAGAAGGCGAAAAAATTTTAGAGGTTGGATCTGGTAGCGAAATAAATTACAGTGCTGTAGCTAAAAAGGTGGGAAAAGATGGTTTGTACGTTGCTCTCGATGTAGACGAAAAAGTTCAAGCACGTGCAAAAAAATCATATTTATTTTTTCTTAAAGGAAACAAAGGTGAAGAAAAAGGAAAAGCAGAGCATGCGGTTGGAGATGGCGTAAATTCTTTGCCATTTGCTGCCGACACTTTTGATAGCATTGTTGCGAGTAATTTTACTGGAATGAATAAAAATGAAAATATTTTTTCTACAAAAGGGTGGGATTTATTTTTGAAAGAAGCTTTGAGAGTGCTGAAACCAGGGGGAAAAATTGCTTCTTCTTATTTTGAGTTCCAAATTCCACTCGCATCTATTCTTTATTTTCATAAGTTCAAAAAAGCTGGATTTGAGAATGTTTCCCTTAGTCCAGGAAACCCATCTTTTATGTTAATAGGTATGCATTGGATAATTAGTGGTGTAAAACCAAACCAAGATTCAGGACAAGAATCATAAAAAATTAACTTAATGCATATTGAAGATAACATTTAATTTATCTAAAAATTCTTTGCCAGTTCGAATCCAACTGTGGGTAACGCTGTTATAGTGACGCTGTCTTGAGGAGAAAAAATGGATGGCACAAGTGGACTATGTCAGAACTTTTTTTATGAATTCTTACTCTCGTTTAAATTTCTCATAAGCATTTTGTACAGATCTTCTATTTTGCTCATGAAAGTCTTTGAAAATATTAGATATTGGAACTCCACTGGTTAATCTTCTCATAAATGAATCAGCTATCTCTTGCAAATCTTCCAAATTTCCATCTATTGCTAAACTATCCTTAATTCTAGAAAAATCTGGTTTGCCATTATTGTTTTCAGTAAAAAAGACATGAAATCCAGTCCCTCCATGTGGAGTTGGGATAATGACTAAGTGAGTTTCATTATAAAACCCATGCGCTTGAGATCCCTTAAATTGAATTTCTCCATTTTTAATTTCTCCAGTATCCACAGCGCTTTCAGATGATTGAATCATATTAAGTCTAAATTATATAAGAAAAAGGTATTTCGTTCTAATCCAACTGTGGGTACTGCTGTTATAGTGACGCTGTCTTGAGGAGAAAAAATGGATGCCCGACGTGGATTCGAACCACGATTGAAGGCTTCAAAGGCCTCTGTCCTGCCATTAGACGATCGGGCAATCTGTTAAGAGGGCTCTATTATATTTCGGACCCTGTCTTTTTGCAATGCAACGTATTGCAAAAAGACAGCAGGTACGAAAGATACCTTGCGTGAATTTCGGACCCTCCCTTTTTTTTTCAAAGGGCAGCAAGGACAAAATATTGATTTAGTCTATTTGACTTGCCATCAGCAAAAAAGCTATCAACTACTTTTAAACCACTTCCTTTTGCGATTTCGATCATTTCTTCTTCATTGATTTGATGACAATAGCGAAATACTTGATTGGCTTTTTCGCCTTTTCGCCAATCCAGTAAAAAATCATTTTTTTCTAAATTTATTGAGAGGAAAATCAACTTAATTTTTTGCCAAATATTTATTTTTGAATTTTTCAGAATTTTTTTTAAGTTTAAAATATTTTTTTCAAAGCGATCTTGCTCTTTAGCAAATTGCCAATTGCTTACTATTATCAAGCCTCCTTTACTCAAACTACTTTTCACACTTTCAAAAAGCGACCTTCTCAATTTAAAAGAAGCTAAATGATGAGTGAGTCCAAAAATCGTGATTAAGTTAAATTTTTCCTTAGTTTCTAAAATTATTTTTTGATTTTTCAAGTAATTATCTACCAGATCAAAATATTTGAATTCTTGCTTCACATGCTTGTTTTTGGCAATTCTCAATAATTCTTTTGAATTATCTAAGCCCAAATAAGTGAAATCGCCGCATATATTTTTTTCTAGAAACTCAGAGAACCTACCGTTACCGCAAGCAATATCTAAAACATTTAAATTTTGTTTTTTTGGTGAAACTTCTAAGATCTTTTCCCATCCAGACCAAAAAAAGTTGCGACTGTCGCTAAAGTCTTCACTAATTTGTGCGTAGAAATCCTGATTAAGCTGATTAAAAGCTTTGATTAAATAATTCTTCATCAGGGCTATTTTATGTCAGATCTGCGATATAATAAACACCTTGATGCCAAACGACATGATTTCGCTACTGCTAGATTTGGAGAGTAACCTCGATAAGCCAATCGAGGATATTTTGCGTTTGATTAAGAAATATCAAAAAGCTGACGGTTCGCATTGGAATTACGCGAGCATTATCGAGCAATATAAAAATCTGGCAGGCACGCAGGGTCTAAAAGAATTCAATCCAAAACTCGTTGAAAAAATTTTAATGAAACCGGTGCGCACTCTCTCAGGTGTTGCTCCGGTGACTGTTTTGACCAAACCTTATCCATGTCCAGGCAAATGTATTTTTTGTCCAAATGATTTGCGCATGCCAAAAAGTTATTTGGCAGATGAGCCAGGAGCGCAAAGAGCTGAGAAAAACTATTTCGATCCATATTTACAAACTACAAACCGTTTGGAAGCCCTCCACTCTATGGGGCATCAGGTGGATAAAGTAGAGTTAATCATTCTAGGTGGGACTTGGACTGCTTATCCTGAGTCATATCAAATCTGGTTTGTCAAAGAATGCTTTAGAGCGATGAATGATTTTCAAAGCAAAAATGACACAGAAAAAATTACCAAAAAATACCAAGATTTTCAAAAAAAATTCCAGGAAACTGAAAAAAAATGGCAGACCAATACTTTTTTAAATACCAATCCGCTGGAAAATAAAGAAAATTTTTCTAAGCTACAAATCAAAGGTGAAGATATTTCTGAAACCTACAATCAATTGGTGAAGAAATATTATTTAGAACCAGAAAATGCTTTGGGAGTGGTGCAATACCAAAAAGCAACTTGGACGGAGCTGGAAAAAGAACAAGTTAAAAACGAAACAGCCTTGCAGCGTTGTGTTGGATTGGTGATCGAGACTAGACCAGATGAAATTACCCCTGCAAGTGTCAAGAAAATCCGCCATTTAGGAGCAACTAAAGTTCAGTTGGGAATTCAATCTCTGGATGATGAGATTTTGCGTAAAAATAAAAGAGGCCACGATGTGAAGACGATCAGAACAGCTTTTTCTTTACTTAGACAAGCTGGTTTTAAATTGCACATTCATTTTATGGCCAATCTCTATGGCGGCAGTGTGGCCAAAGATAAAAGAGACTTTGCCAAACTTTTTAGAGATCGGGATTTTCGTCCAGATGAATTGAAAATTTATCCTTGCTCGCTAATTGAAACAGCGGAATTAATGAGATATTACAAGAAAGGCTTATGGAAGCCGTATTCTCATGAAGAACTATTGGAAATTACTTCTTTTACCCTAACTCACACTCCAGCCTATTGTCGCATCACCAGAATGATCCGCGATATTCCTTCTCAAGATATCGTGGTCGGCAATACTAAGAGTAATTTTAGACAAATTGCTGAGCAACATGCCATAAAAACTAATCAAAAAATGCAGGATATTCGTTCAAGAGAAATTCGTTCATCTAACTTTGAGATAGATGGAGTGCAATTAAAGATTAAAAATTACCAAACCAGTATTAGTAATGAAAAATTCTTGCAATTTGTTTATCAGGACAAGATTCTAGCCTTCTTGCGTTTGAGTTTGCCTCTGTCACCAACTAATGAAGTCAGCGATGAATTAAACGGAGCCGCCATGATCAGGGAAATTCATGTTTATGGCCGTAGTTTGGCAATTGGTCAAAAAGATCATGATGACAAGGCTCAACATTTCGGTTTTGGCAAAAAATTGATTGCCAAAGCAGCCGCAATAAGCAAAAAAGCCGGCTTTTCTAAATTAGCGGTAATTTCAGCAATCGGAACGAAAGAATATTACAGAAAAAGAGGTTTTAGCGATGGCGAACTCTATCAGTTTCTCCATCTTAGTTAAATAAAATCAATTTTCAATTTTTTATCCATGGCTTCTGCCAACATCATGAGACTACCGATTGTGGCGTTTCTGGTGCCAGATTCAATTTTGGCGATAATGCTGCGATCAATATTTGCTTTCTTAGCAATTGCTTCTTGAGTTAAACCAAGTTCCTTGCGAGTTTTTTTGAATTCAGCAATTACCTCATAGTAATCATTGCTTTTTTTTGCAAGAGATTTCTGAGTTTGATCAAATTGCTCTCCCCACTCTTTTAGTGATAAGTCTTTATTTTTTTTCATAGTTTTTTAACCTTTTCAAAGCTTTAGTTAATTCTTTTTTTGGTGTTTTCTGTGTTTTTTTAAGAAAGGCAGATAGCACAACTATCTCATTTTTTAGTACGTAAGCGTAAATTGCTCGCCATTGTCCATTTTGTTTTATTCTTATTTCAAATAAAACAGAGTCTATTTTTTTGGCAAAAGGCATTTCTAGTTTGCCTTTCTCTTCTAGTATTTGAAACAAGTCGTTAAATCTGGCTCTAATTTTTAGTGGGAAAGAATCAAGCTCTTTTATTGCGGAATAATTGATTGCTACTTGTTTCTTCACTGAGCTAAATTGTGACATAAAAGTCACATATTGTCAATGTTGATTAGTTCTTTTTATCCATCTCAAAACGTTCTCTAGTAAACTTGATTTTTCTAGAGATAACTTTTTCTACATCAATGTCTAATTCGCAGCTAAGTAATATTAGTGATCCTAAAACGTCTGCAAATTCGTCTTCCAAGTTTTCTCTGGAGAATTTGGCAATTTTTGAATCGCGCTGTAAGTTCATGCTGGTTAGAATCTCATCTGAGAGTTCGCCTAGTTCTTCCACCACCTTCATGGTACGGGCGAAGATTCTTTGATTTTTATCTTTAAGCGGCCAATGATTATTGAGAAAATCTCCAATTTCTTTATATTTAGCTACTAACTGTTTGATTTGCATAGAAGGATATTATATCACTGCCAATTCCTGGAATTTTCTGCAAATCACTAAGGGTTCTTGGTTTTAAGATAGCCATCAGCTCCATTTGCTTAATAGTAAAAAGATTTGGGATTTGTTTGTAGTCAATTTTTTCTAAATACTGTTGATTAATTTTTTCTAATTTTTGAATAAAGTTACGCTCTTCATCACTCAATTCAATTTTTATTTTTAGACAGCTGTAACAATTTTTACAAGTATTTTGATTATTTTTTTGGCCAAAATATTTAATTATTTTTTCTTGCAAACAGCTTTTGCTAGTGGCATATTTTTTGATTGTTTCTAATTTCTCAATTTCGATTATTCGCCTTTGGTTTTCAAAATCTTGATAGCTGCTATTAATCATCTGAGCTTGGATTAACAGATCTTTTTCAGAGTAAAGTAGATAGACATAACTTTCTTGGCCATCGCGCCCGGCTCTGCCTGCTTCTTGATAATAATTTTCTAAATTGGCAGAAATTTGATAATGAATAACCACTCTGACGTCGCTTTTATCAACGCCCATGCCAAAGGCATTGGTCGCAATCATGATTTTTATTTTGCCAAGTAAAAAATCATTTTGGCTTTGTTCTCTTTTGGTTTTTTCTAAGCCACCATGATAAATTCCAATAGAATAATTATTTCTAAAATCATAATATTTAATTAAATCCAAAAGTCGCTCACATTCAATTCTAGTACAACAATAAATAATGATATTTTCACTGCTGTGAATTTTGAGTAGCTTAAATAAATAGACATTTTTAGTCCAATTGTCTTCACAAATTAAATTATGGAAAATGAGGTTTTTACGTAAAAAACCACCACTAAAAACAACGGGTTCCGCTAAAGCCAAAAATTTCTTAATTTCTTCGCTAACTAAATTTGTAGCTGTGGCGGTGAAAGCGGCTATGGCAATTTTTTTATTGTTTCTTTGAATTTTTTCAATGAATTCTGGAATTTTTTGATAACTAGGACGGAACTGGTGTCCCCACAAACTAATGCAGTGCGCCTCGTCTATAACTAGATAAGAAATTTTAATTTGTCGACAAACTTCAATGATTCTTTTATTTTCTAAGCGCTCAGGAGCGAGATAAAATAATTTGTATTTTCCGGCTAATAAATTTGATAGGCGTTTGTTGATTTCTGCTTGCTCCAAATTGCTGCTTAAATAAGTCGCAGCAATGCCTGCTTTTTCCAGATGATCGACCTGATCTTTCATCAGTGAAATTAAAGGGGAAATAACCAAAGTGGTACCAGGAAAAATTAAAGCTGGAACCTGAAAACATAGAGACTTACCTCCACCAGTTGGTAAGATTGCCAAGACATCTTTTTGTTCCAAAATAGCTAGGACAATTTCTAACTGTCCAGGTCTAAACTCTGCAAAACCAAAAAAATTTTGTAAAGTTTGAATAGCTAATTCTTGATTATTTGCCACTGCTCTTTTATAGCAGAGCTAGGTTGCAAGAAAGCTTACTTTACCAGTTTGGCGAACATTTTTTCCATAAATTTTGGAAAAAGGCGGAAAGCTTCGGCGGCCACTGATAAAGAAGGTGGGCAAAAAATTCTTTTTTTATCAGTGTAAGCGATTCCATAAATTGCTGCTGAAACATCGCCGACAGGAATAGCTGGCATGCTTTTTTCTGAAGCGCTTAGATCAACATTGGCTTTGTTGCTATCAAAAAATTCAGTTTTAACTGGACCTGGGTGAACGGTGGTGACTTTGACCCCAAACTTCAGCACTTCTTGGCGCAAAACATTGGCAAAAGCGGTGATTCCCCATTTGCTAGCGCAGTAAACCGACCACTTTGGCAAAAGCACGTAACCAGCTAAGGAAGAGGTGAAAATGATATGACCATGGCCTTGCTTGACCATTATTGCGGCGGCTTTCTTTCCAACGAGAATCATGCCTTTGACGTTGACATCAATGATTTGTTCAACTTCATCGTCGCCTAGCATGTAAGACTCTTTGACAAAGCCAAGGCCGGCATTATTGAAAACCAAATCTAAGGTTGGAAAGTTTTTTTCCAAAGCTGTAAAAACTTTGGCGATTTCAGCAGTTTTACCAAGATCGGCAGTCAAAGTAGTGACTTCAGCGCCCAACTTTCTGGCTTCTTCTGCCACAAGTTCGAGCTTGGTTTGATTGCGAGCCACCAAAATTAAATGATTTTTGGAACCATCGCGTTTGGCAAATTCCAAAGCGACGGCTTTACCGATGCCACTTGAGGCGCCGGTGATGAGGAGATTTTTAGACATAATTCGTCGCGGATTCTATTTTTCTCCCCAGAGGCCATTTGAAAGTTATTCCTTCTTGCAGCCTAATGCGTCGAAAAATGAATTCGCTCCTTTCTATAAATAATATACGTATCTTTTACTATAACTTAATTTAGTTTTCCTCGCTCTCGCCATCCCCAATAAATCCATTTCTCTGTAATGACCAGAGTCTTTGGTAGATGCCGTCGTCTTTTTCAATCAATTCTTCATGAGTGCCAATTTCGGCGATGCTGCCTTCATTCATAACTACGATGCGATCAGCCTGCATAATCGTTGAGAGGCGGTGAGCAATGATGATACTAGTTCGAGGGTTTTTTTGGTCTCTAACTAGATTCCAGAAGGCTTGTTGAATGATTTGCTCGGAAGCACTGTCCAGAGAGCTAGTAGCTTCATCCATGATGATAATTTTTGGTTTTTCTAGGAGCATGCGGGCAATGGCTAAACGCTGTCTTTGGCCACCAGATAATTTAATACCGCGCTCGCCGACTACAGTTTCGTAACCATTTGGTAAGTCCTTAATAAAAACATCGACCTGAGCTGCCTTAGCTGCCTCCAGAACATCTTCTTTACTAGCTTTTTGGTTGGCATAGGCAATGTTGAAATAGACGGTGTTATTAAAGAGTAATGGGTCTTGTGGTACGACACCAACCATTTTACGCAAATCTGATTTGAGTATTTCATTGATTGGCACGCCATCGATCAAAACTTTACCCTTTGTCGGGTCATACATGCGCATTAGCAATTTGGCGACGGTAGTTTTGCCAGCTCCAGAAAAACCAACTAGAGCAATGGCTTCTCCACTCTCAATTTTGAGAGAAAAATCTTTCAAAACAGTTTGCTTATTTTCATAGGCAAAACTAACTTCGTCAAAAACGATTTCACCTTGAGGATTTTTTATTTTTTGTGGCGCAGTTGGGTCTTGGACGGTGATTTTTTCATCGAGTAGATCAAGATAAGTGCTAATATCTGTATTTTTCTTGGCTAGCTCGCGCAAGCTAAAAAGCAGCTGCATCATTTTTGGAAACAGAGTCATGGAAAAAGTGGTGACGAGTAAAAAATCTGCCAGAACAATTTGGCCATTTTGCAAATCTCTGACGGCTAAAAACATAATACCAACGAGAGCGAAATTAATGAGATTGCCGACAATGCCATCGAAATAACGGAAAGTGAAGAAATAGGCTTGGAGGCGTTGATTCCAGATTTTTAAAAGTCCAGCAAAACGAGATTGCTCAAACTTTTCATTGGCGAAATATTTAACGGTGTCGAAGTTAACTAAATTGTCTACTCTAGCTCCTGAGACATCATCATCGGCGTCGTTAAAAGCCTTGCGTCTTTTGATATTAAATTTGATCAAGAAATAGGCCACAAAAACGGTGATGGCGATGAGCAGTAAGACAAAAAATAAATAGTCCATGCGGAGGCGAGCAAAAGCAAGGAACATGACAGCGAAGCTTATGGTGAGGTTTAAAAATTGGCGGTTAATAATGTCGTAGTAAGCAAAGAAGGCGTCGTCGCCTCTTTTCATTAGACTGATTAATTTGCCGGAACTTTTGTTGGTGTGATAAGCGAAGTCTAGGTTGTGGATGTGAGTCAGGACTGCTTTGGCAATGTCGTTGGAGGTGCCGACCATGTTTTTATCGGTAATGTAGTAGCCGATGTTTTCTAAGATGTTGCTGATGAAAAGGATTAGGCCAAAAATGAGAACTAATTGGAAGGCATGCTCCATGAGGCCGTCTTGGACGGATTGGGTGAGCCATTTGACAAAAAATGGGGCGAGGTTGTTAAGACACATGGCTAGAGCCATCGGGATGGTGCCGATGATGAAAGGCCATTTACGTTGCCAGATGAAATGGTAGAGGCGGAGAAAGACGGACATAATTTAATAACAACATTCTAGCATTTTATGAATTGGCATTGTGTGTCATTTATGTTGTATAAAAGACAGAAAAGCATGACTAAGAAAAGTGAGCCAAATAAAAAACCAATTTCGCAAAAACAAAAAGACAAAATTAAAAATGGCAAGAAATTATATGATTCGATAAAGGGTAAATCTATCTTTTGTCCACTTCTAAACGCTGAGGTCAGATTTACTAATCAGGGTTGGCGACACCTCAATAACAACAAGCGAAATATTTACGATATTTTAAGGAGAATCGATTTGTTTCCTTTTGTGGATAGCGTAATTAAAAAGCCAACAGGTATGAACCCAAGCAAGACATTAGATGGCTGTTTCATTCTTTATGGCCAAAGAAAAGTTTTTAAAAATGGCAAAAACACAAGGGTTTTAATTAAGGTAAATGTCATTAAAGATAGGGCTGGAAATTATTTTTTTCTTTCGATTTGTTAATAAAAAACCCCAAGAATGGGGATTTTTATTAGTACAGAGAGTCTCACATCTAATCTAGCTCGATGTCATCGATGGTGAAAACCATCTCTCTCTATACTAAGGATTTATTATACACTTTGTGTCAAATTTGGAGAAATTGGGATTTGATCGTATGTTTTAGCCAATCGAGACAGAATAACCAAAGCTTTTTACTAATTTAGTGACAGTACTGAGTTTGGGATCACCTTGTTCAGTTAGAGAGTCATATAAGCTGCTGCGATCTAATTTGGTATTTTGAGCTACTTTACTCATTCCTTTAAGTTTGGCCACGTCGCCAAGTGCGCGAGCAATGAGCTTGCTGTCACCAGTTTCAAAAGAAGCTTTGAGATATTCTTTGATATCTGCTTCTGTTTTTAGGTAGTCGGTGGCTTTGTATTTAGATAATTTCATATTCATTCTTTCATCTCTTTTTCAACATCTTTAATTAAATTTTTGGCTTGCTTGATGTCATTTTTCTGAGTGGATTTGTCGCCACCACAAAGCAATATGATTATGTTTTGGTCAAAACGCATAAAATATATTCTATATCCTGGTCCATAGTTAATTTTTTTCTCGTAGACGCCGTCTATTATTGGTTTAATTTTGCCGAATTTGTTTTCAATTAGGCGATTGAGATGAACTTGAATAATAGCTTTTGCTTGTCTGTCTTTTAGTTTTTTTAACCATTTGTCAAAAACTTCTGTCTTGAGCAAGTTCATGGTTTTATTGTAGGTTATGAGCTACAAAATGTCAAGGGAATATAATGCACATATTTTCTTGAAAAAAAGAATTGCCTGACTCTATACTGAATCAGTAGATTATATGAAAAAGACGATTGATGGTTTTCTAGCTTTTTTTATTTTCATCCAGTTTATTTAACAAATTCCCATTTTTTTTGTAATGATCTGGGCGCATTGGAGTTTGTTGCTGGGAAGATGGATATGTTGTTGTTATTAATTTCTATTACTAACCTCGATCGTCCAGTGTCGCTAAGATAAAACATAGCCGATGCCTCTGTCTCCTTCAATGGCTTGTTGCTATCATTATTTTTCCATTCTTCTAAAAATTCTATGAGAGTTTCATGAAGAGCGCTGCCTCCTCTTAATTCAAGGCTTTTTCCTGTTAGGGCTTGATCAATTTTTATCAAAATTGGTAATATTTCTGCTGGGTTTCTTGTTCTCAGAGCAGTGGCTAACTCTGTAGATAATCCTAGTTGTGCCGATCTAGACTCTTTTAAATTTATTTTATTATCTTGCGTAGATCCTTTCCATCTTTTTATCATTTCTTCGTCTGAAGCAGATGGAATAGTTATTAGATGCACTTCTGCTGGCTCATCTTTCTTCCATAGAATTCTAATTCTAGAACGACCGCTGTCTCCAAGATAAATTAGTAGATCAGCCTTTCCTCTCGTATTTAATCTATCTAAAGATTGAATAATTTGTTCTTTAAAATCTTTTTCCATCTGGTTACTAGAATACATGCTCATACCAGTTAAGATTCGATCGAGTTTTTGAGAAGCAATGAAAATACGATCAGCGTCTTTGCTTTCTACTGCAATTTCTAATTCTTGGATGGCATTAATTTGAAGTTCCCCACTCAGTAAATCCCAATTTTTAGCTATTTTATTGTAGTCGCGTCCAGAGCTACGTTGAAGATAGATTTCACTAGTTTTTTTCTCAGGGCTTAGTTTTACGTGTAGGTTGATCGTTTCATCAGTGAGAAAGTTAAAAATTCCCTCGCCTGTATTTAGCAAGCTTAGAATTTGTCGTCCCCATGGGTGTTTATGAAAATCTTCGCTTAAAGAATCTAAATCTACATATAAGAATTCATACACTGATCTAATTGCTTCATATATGGCAGGACCATTCTGAGTTTCTATAGCTGTGACCAATTCTGCCAGAGGACCAGTTTTTACTATTTCTGAAAGGCCAGCGTGTTCCGATCTCTGTGTTTTTTTGTTTTTCTCATCTTCTTCTTTTGCAGTGATTAAATTTCCTATCACAGGCTCTTTATTTAGATTGGTACTAAAAGCAATTTTTCCTACTGGAAATATTGCTATTATTCGTTGCTTAAAATCAGCGCTATCTGGAGGCCATAATCTTGCAATTATGTTATCCCCGTTTCCCTGTCGGAGCAGACAGAAATTATTGCCATTTTTTATCACTAATCTCGGAATATCAAGGCCATCGTTATTTGATTGCCAATACACTTCAACGCCAGCTTTAGCCAATTGCTGTCCAATTTCAGTTAAAAAAATACGAATTGATTTCCACTCATCTTCTGATGGTTCATTTGAGCTGATAGCATCGAAATCATTCATATAGAATTAAATATATCACAGAACTATTTTTAGTTCCTCAAAATATAATTTATGAGAGAGATAGGACTCTTCATGCACAGCACTAGGCTTAGCCTTCGGCTTTGCCGTCGCCTGCTCCTAAGGTCTTAGTTGAATCCTATTTTCACTTCTAACCACAAAAAATCCCGCACTTTGCAGTACGGGATTTTTGATGGTCGGAGAGACAGAGACGTTCTCCTCCTACTATATTTTTTCAAAAGTAGTCGAATTTATTGAACATAATGCTCCTCGCTTTTGCTCGTGTGCATTATTTAGCTCAATAAGGCGAACCACAACTTTTCATCCATATCATCTCATCTTAAACAAAAAAAGACGCATGAATGCGTCCTTTTTTGTTTAAGTCGGAGAGACAGGACTCGAACCTGCGACCTTACGCTCCCAAAGCGTACGTTCTAGCCATCTGAACTACTCTCCGTTGTTAATTTTGCTACCGAACTTGTCTTTAACTGTGCCGCGAGAGGGAATCGAACCCACACACTATTGCTAGTACGAGATTTTAAGTCTCGCGCGTCTACCTATTCCGCCATCGCGGCGCGGTTTTCGACTTTCAAATTATATCACCACTCTGCGAAGCTTTTTTGAGTAATTTTAGAAGAACTCGTGAGTATGGTAAATGTCACCTGCTCCAATTGTGATAAAAACTGTGTAATAGCTTTTTTTGACGTAATTTGCCAAACCTTCCGTGGTCTTTAGGTTTTGAATTTGGCAATTTGAATACTTGCTTTTGACCGCAGTTGCCAGAAGATCACAGTTCATCTCAGCGTCGAATGCTTCGCGGGCTGAAGGAAAAATATCCATCAATAGAATTTCATCGTTATTCTTGGTATGAATGGCCAAAGCATCGACGAATTCAGTAAAAAGTTGACGAGTGCGAGAAAAAGTGTGAGGTTGGAAAGCAATTAATTTTCTTTGTTCGCCAAATTTCTCGTTGAGTGTATCAATAACTGCCAAAACCTCTGATGGATGATGGGCATAGTCATCAAAATGCCAGTGTTGCTCATCTTTTTTGACTAATTCGAAGCGGCGCTTGGTAGATTTAAATTGGTTGAGAGCTTCGATGATTTTTTCTTGTGCAAAGCCAAGCTCTGAAAGTAGCGCCAAGGCATCTAAGGCATTCATCAGATTAAATTTACCAGGTACTTGGAGATCAAAATTAAAATTAGCTAACTTATAATCACAATTTTCACCTTCACCAAAAGTTAAAATTTTAAGATCGTCACGCTTAATTTGGTCGACCAATTCAACTAAATCTTGATTGTCACCATTGATAACTAGATAGCCACCACTTTTGATTTGACTGAAAAATTTGGCAAAAGTTTTTTTAGTAGCATCAAAATTTTCGTAAACATCTGGATGATCGTATTTAAGATTAGTACAAATGGTGGCGAAGGGCTTGAGAAAAGAAAAACGTGGGGTGATTTCTAAGCCCTTAGCTTTGGCATTTGGATCGGTGACATATTCATCAGCTTCAGCGACAAAATACTTGCCATTTGCTTGCCACTGACCAGTTTTTGGTAGGCCAATGATCTCGCCAACGCCCACAGAAAAAGATAAATCTTCTTTGGCTAAGCGATCTAAAACAAAAGTAATCATGGCGGAAACTGAGCTTTTGCCACCTACTCCACAGACAGCTAGACCATCTTTTTGGTTAAAAAACTCTGCCAAAGCTTCTGCCTGAGAATAAATTGGTAGGCCAGCTTCAACAGCAGCCTGAACCTGGTGATTATCGACTCCATGATGAGCGGCAGTGTAAATGACGGCGTCAATTTGGCGATTTTTGAAATCGATCGAGCTTCCAATTTCATCAATTTGTATAATGAGTTTTTCTAGGATCGGGGCAGTCACAAAATCTTCACTAACATCTGAGCCCGCGACATTTTTGCCAGCATCGATCAAACATTGAGCGATCGAGGTCATCGCGACACCTTTGATGCCAACTAAATAGAAATTTTTTGCGTCTAGAAATGCCATATTTAAGATTTTATCGCTAGTTTGACTGCGGCCTCATCGCTCCACTCTATTTCAGTGGTGCCATAGCACATGCTTTTCTCTGGACCTTTGCCAAAAATGGCAATCAGATCACCTTTTTTAGCAAGTTTTTGAATAGCGAAATTGATGGCTTCTTGACGATCTGGAACTGAAGAAATCTTATTGTGACCGGTGGTTAAAGACTCTTTCATTTGGCGAATGATAGACCAGATGTCTTCTGTACGTGGATCCTCGGCGGTGAAAACTAGCAAATCTGCGAGTTCTACACCAATCTCACCCATCATTGGTCTTTTAATGGCGTCACGCAGACCAGCGCAACCATAAACAGCGATTAAATTTCCAGGAATCTTGTCCTTTTTCATGATCAAACGCAAGGCGGTTAGAGCGCTACGCAAACCCTGAGGTGTGTGAGCAAAATCCACTACAATTTTTAAATCTTTTTTGTTGTCGATGAATTGCATTCTGCCTGGTACTCCTTGAAAAGTAATTATTGATTGACTGATTTTTTCTTCTTCTAATCCCAATTCTAGAGCGATAGTACTGACAAGACGAGCGTTATTTTGATTGAAAACCTCTGGAAAACGCTCTTTCATTGCTTTCTCAATTTTGCTAGCAAGTTTTTGTTCTTGGCTATATTCCAGTACGCGGTATTCGCTGCTTGGGAAAAGTTTTTTTAGTCGGTAATATGACTGATCATCTTCATTTAAAACCACCGTCTTGGCTTTTTTGAGTACGATGGCTTTTGCTTCGAGGTAGTTTTGGTAGTTCAAGTGGTAATCAAAATGATCTTGATCAATATTGGTAACGCCAGCAATCAATGGGCTAAGTCCAAAAAGACGAGATTGATAAGCGCCTTGAGAAGTAAATTCCAAAACTAAATATTCAATCTGACGATCAAGCATTTTTTTCATGAAAGCAAAAAGTTGATCTGGGCTAGGACTAGTGACGTGGAAGCCGGTCTCAATCTTTTCTTCGCCAATATAGGCGCCAACTGTGGAAATAAGGGCAACTTTTTTGCCGCTTTCTTTCAAGATGTGATAAAGCAAAGTTGAGGAGGTAGTTTTACCATCTGTGCCAGTGATAGCAAGAATTTTTAGCTTTTTATCTGGGAATCTATATTTGATTCGTGCTGGCAAACCCTTGAGTAAACCAGTTTTTAAAAAATGATAAGGTCTCTTGAGTTGATAAATCAGTTCACTTGACATTGAGTCCTATGATAGCAGATCAATCCCTCTCTTTCTACACTTCTTGTAACTTTGCTTTCTTATAATTTGATCAGGAATAATATGCGAGGGCAAACTTTTAGCGCGGTCAATAAAGGTCTAGAGACCATCAAGATTGAAGTGGAGATTAAGACCATTTTTGGCAAACCATCTTTTATCATTATTGGTTTAGCCAATCGAGTAATTGATGAATCCAGAGAAAGAATCACTGCCGCTCTCTCGCAATGTGGAGTGCGAATTAGACCCAAGAAAACTGTGGTTAATCTGGCTCCGGCAGATCTAGATAAAAAAAGCAGCAGCGTGGAATTGGCGATTGCGGTGGCCATGCTCAAGCTTTATGAGGAAATTAATTTAGATACAAACAAATCCTTATTTCTTGGAGAGTTGGCTCTGGATGGCAGGATTCGCAAAATCAAAGGTTTTGTTTCGATTGCTTTGACAGCTAGAGAAATGGGTTTTCGCAAGATTTATTTTCCAAGGGAAAACCTTGGTGAGTTGCCAAATATCCAAGGTTTAGAATTTTATCCACTAGTTTCGCTGCAGGAATTTTTGGCTTTTGCTCGTGGATATTTGATTCTGAAAAAAGCTGTCTTTGCGCAGAAACAAACTTTTGTATCGCAAAATCAGGTCAATTTTGCCCATATTTTTGGCCACGTCCAGGCTAAAAAAGCCTTGGAAATCGTGGCAGCTGGTAGGCATAATTTATTGATGTTTGGTTCTCCTGGCTCTGGTAAGAGTTTGTTGGCTCAGGCACTTTTATCGATTTTACCAGATCTGAGTGAAGAGGAATTTTTGGAGGTTAATCGCATTTATTCGATTTGTGGTTTGCTCAAAGGTTCTTTATTAAATACGCGGCCTTTTCGTTCTCCTCATCAAAGTATTTCTCAGCTAGCGTTAATTGGTGGAGGCTTTTACCAAACTCCAGGAGAAATTAGCCTTGCCCATCGTGGCATTTTATTTTTGGACGAATTTGCCGAATTTAAACATCAGCTCATAGAAATGTTACGGCAACCACTGGAAACTGGCCTGATAGAAGTTAATCAGGGCAATCAAAGATGTCTTTATCCAGCAGATTTTACTCTAGTGGCTGCCAGCAATCCTTGTCCATGTGGTTTTGCTGGCAGCAGTAAACATCGCTGCCGATGTAGCGAATATGATTTAAAGAGATACCAGAGTAGATTTTCTGGTCCGATTTTAGATCGCATCGATTTAATGTTGCATGTGGAAGCAGTAGAAATTACAGATATAGAGACTAATCATGCAGAAAGTTCTTCATCGATCAAAGAACGAGTTTTACAGGCTGTCGCCCTGCAGAAAAAACGCTATCTAAAAACGCCATTTAGAGATAACGCAAATTTAAGCTCTCAGGCAGTCACTGATTTTTGTCAAATTGATTCATCAGCCAAGAAAATTCTCGATCTAATGGCCAATCATAAGAAATTGTCGACGCGCGGGTACTTTAAACTATTTAAAGTCGCCAGAACGATTGCTGATTTAGCTGCAACTGAAGTTATTCAAAAAGAGCATGTTTTGGAAGCGTTTAATTTTAGGGATTTTTTTATTTGAAGAACGCAAGGTTGATAAGCCGGATTCTGTTTCTCGACAATGATTTATCTATGCGCTCACATTATGACCATGATAAGGAGTAGTACCATTTAGGTCAAAGTCGTAGCTCGCAACGGGGAGGATTGCCCTATCGCTTGCGCGATATACCCAAAAGCTTGGTCGTTTCAGCCGACGCTACTCGGTTCGTCTCTGTTGCTCTAACTGGCTTATTTTAGTAGTAAGTATTGCTACTCTTGCTAAACTAATCCCTGGCTTTCACCAGGCACCCTCTACTCGGTTGTCCGGACTTTCCTATCTTGGTAAACCAAGATCCATTGTCCCGCCCTGCGTTCTTCCTCTTTATTATATCTCGAAATTTTGCTAATCTGTCATCTGAAAGGTTGTCCATGTTGACATGGATTAAATAATTTTATGGCAGACGATCAAAAACAAATTAGCGCCAGTGATGAATTGGCTTTAGATGCACTTAGTCAAGCAAGCAAGGGATCTGGAGTAAAAGACGAAGTCGAGCAGTCCAATGAATTGGCTGAAACTCTTACTTCTTTGCAAAATCTCATCGAGAAGCACGCTCGCGAGCTGACTCGTATTGATGGTGAACTCAAGGAAAAGAGACAAAGTCTCAAGAGTGTTTTTGACAACGATGTTCAATTAATTGAAGCTCGTGAGGAAGTCGAAAAACATAATCAAGCGATGAAAGAGCGTAAAGTTCAATTGCAGAATGATCCACAATCCACTTCTTTAAAGATTGACGTGGCTGAATTAAACCAACAAAAGAAAGAATTAGAAGAAACTCTTAGCAACCACTTGGTTAATTATCATGCTTTAACTAATTCCATGAGTTTTGACACCAGTGATGGTGATCAGTGGGATTTTAGTATTAAGGCAAAGATTAAAGCTAAGAAACTTTAGTTTAAATAATTGTAAATTAAATAAAAAACCACTTTAAAAAGTGGTTTTTTATTGTTCTAGGGATCTTCCCCAAACAAATTTGCGAATAGCTAGTTTATATCAAATTTTTGTCATTTTTTCAAGTGAAATTATTTGCGTGGACCCGAGGGGAATTGAACCCCTTGAACAAATTTCGCAAATTTGTTTATGTACCTACACTCGGGCCCGCACGCTTATTATTAGCTTGTTAGTTTACAAGAAGTGCAACCATTAAAGAACCCGCTTTTTTCAAAGCGGGTTTTTAATTTCAAATCAATTCTTCTTACTCAAATTAAGATCCAAGTCTGGCTCTAATTTTAGCGATGGTAAGGGCGGAAATATTTTTAGTCTTAGCAAGAGAATGGGCTCTCTTCTTTAAACGGCTGAGTTCAGCAGTTTTGAGAGATTTAATCTTGGAAGGTTTTTGGAAATATCTTCGATCTTTTACAATCTGTACGACGCCGGTAGCAGCTACAGCTTTTTTGAACTGTCTGATTAAGTCTGAAGTCGATTGATTTTTTTTGGCTCTAATAACGATTGGCAAAAGTCTCACCTCCCTTCCAATTTTGTTTAACTATTAAGACTAGTGATTATATTTTGGACCCTGTCTTTTTACAATGCTCACATTGCAAAAAGACAGCTGGTACAAAAGATGCTGTGCATATCTTAAAAAAGCCTTGTATGATAGCCTACTTTTTGCTAAACTACTCGAGTGCGGATTTTACTTGTTGAAGACAATTCTGCTTTAGCCAATTTAATCAAAACTCACTTGAGCAAATTTCATGTTGTTGATACAGCTTTGACTTTAGAGAAAGCTTATTTTTTTGCCGACACCAAAACTTATGATTTGTTGATTTTGGATTTAGTCTTGCCAGATGGCAGTGGTCTGGAGCTTTGCGAATATTTAAAAGAAAGCAAAATTTCTTTGCCGATTTTATTTTTGACTGCAGAATTAGACTCTGCCAAAAAGATTTCCTGTTTGCAAAGCGGCAATGAATATTTAATCAAACCTTTCAATATTTTAGAACTGGAAGCGCGCGTAGATATTCTACTGCGCAATAATTCTCTCCGAGAATCAAAGTGTCTAGAAAATAATTCCCTGGAACTAAATCAACTGGCCCATCGAGTCAAACTAAATGGTCAAGAGATTGATCTTAATCGTAAGGAATTTTCACTTTTAGAATTGTTTCTCAAATATCCCACTCAAGTTTTAAGCAAAGCTGTTATGGCAGAAAAAATTTGGCAGGAAGAAGATGTTTTACTTGGTAATACGATTGGCACGACAATCGCCAATTTGAGACGAAAGCTAGGCAAAAATAAGATCAAAACGATCAAGGGTGTTGGCTATTTTCTGAGTGATGTTTAATTTTCATTAAAATCGAAGTGACCTTTGCCGGCTTTATATCCACCCATTAAATGTAAGTGCAGGTGGTGAACGTCTTGAACATTTTTACCAACATTCATAAAAAGCTTGTAGTTTTCAGCGATGCCCAAGTCTTTGGCAACTAGACGAGCTGTCTTGAGCAATTTGGCATAAAAAATATCATTATCGAAATCTACTGCCTCCAGAGACTCATAAGCCTTTTTTGGGATAATCAGGACGTGGATAGGTGCTTTGGGATAGAGATCGTTAATGACGATGAAATCCTCATCTTCAAAACGAATGGTTGAAGGTATTTCTCTTTTAATGATTTTAGTGAAAATTGAATCTGCCATAGTTTAATTCCAATTTTTTAGTTATATAACTTTTGAATTAAATGGATCATGCCCTTCAAGCTAATTGAGCTGGCAACTTGATTACGATGTTTGATTGAACCATTGAGCAGCATTTTACCGCTGGCGTGATAGAACCAGGTCGCTTTCTGATCAATTTCTTTGATAGCCTGATAAAGCTTATTCAAATTTAACTCTGCGTCCGGACGAACTTTAATTCGAATATGGCCATATTCACTATCTTTGCGGACAGCTAAAATGTAGCCTTTAACTTGAGAAAGCTTGATACTGTCGTCATTTTGAGTTTCTAGTCCTAAACATTTGCCTTCTTTGATATCAAATTCAATGCCTTTAGTTTCAATAATTTCTTCGCCTTTGAGGCGATTGGTCATTTCAGCATAAGCACAATCAAGTGCCTGCATCCCAAAGTGCAGTTGAGAATCATCATCATGAGGTTCGATTGATTCATGGCCATGAATCAATGAGTGCAAAGTGAAAGCAAAGCGATTTTCTCTGGCTTCTGGCCAATAAATTTCGCCAAAATGATCCACATCGACAATAATCTTGATCATTTCTTCCAAAGCGCGATCATCGGCAATTTCTGGCCTGACTTGCTTGAGATAATCAAAAATTAAAGTGGCTGCACAGATGTCTCTACTAGCCCTTTCTGGTTGATGGTGATCAAATTCTCCAAGACCAGTGTCAACGTGAGTGATTTCATGAAGCTGACAGTTGAAATCTTTTTCTGCTTCCTCCAGAGACATGGTCGCACCAGGATTAACGAAGCCAACTTTGGCGCTGGCGTATCTTTGACTGTCGAAACGTTTGAGTAGCCAAACAGAAGAAATAGCGTCAAGATCTGGCGCGTGGTGGGTAACAATGAGTTTACGAGGAGTTGAGTTCATATCTATTGCTATTTTAGCATTAGATAGATCAAAAAAGACTGTTGAGAAAAAGCTTCTAGAACGACACCAAGACCAGCTATATTGCTTGGCCCTAGTGTCTCCCTCACCGGGATATATGTAGTAATATATATTTGTTTATAGAAAAATACAGAAGGAAAAAAGATTGATGAATAGAGATATAATATTTTTCTATGGCTAACCACTTATTATTATATGGGCCTATTTTTTCCAAGCAAGTTTTGCGATAATTTGCCAAAGAGTTTGAAAAATAGTTTTTAGTAGCCACCACAATAAACGCAGTGGTGCAGTGATTAAGGTCCAAATAAATGGCAGTCGATCTTCCTCGCCTCTCACCCAAGCAGAAATGATTAACCATTTATCTTCTTTGGCTATGTAAGTAGCTACCAGCTGATATTTTCTCCCAGAAACATTTTTGAGAAACTTAAATTTTTGATCACCTAGACTAATTTTTTGGTCAGGATCAATAATGGTTCTTTCAATAGGATAAAGATCCATTTTTCTTGATCTAGCTCTTTCCAGAGCGTGTTTGCTAAGAATGATTTTGGGCATTCTATTTAAGTTTGGTCAGAACGGTTTCTAAATCAATTAATTCGCTTTCGCTTTGATTTCTCTCTTTCCATTCAATTTTTTCACCATTTCTTGGAGAAACCACTAATCTAACTGGCAAGCCGAGCAAGTCAGCAGCGGCAAATTTACTACCGGCAGATTGATTGCGGTCATCGAGTAAAACGCTAATATTGGCTTTTTGCAAAGTCTCGTAAACTTTGAGTGCATAGTCTTCTGCTCCGCTTAGTGAAACGACTTCTACTTGAAAAGGAGCGATGGACTTTGGCCAAATAATGCCCTTCTCATCGTTGTATTTCTCCACAATCACTCCCATGGAGCGACTGACGCCAATGCCATAACAACCCATGATTGGGTATTTTTTCTCGCCTGCTTGGTTGGTAAAAGTGACCTCAAAATCTTTGGCAAATTTTTGACCAAGATCAAAGACGTTGCCGACTTCAGAAGCGCGAGCCAATTTGAGAGGAGAGCCGCATTTTGGACATTTGTCACCTTCTTTGACTTTGGCAATTTCTTGATTGATGCAATAATCACACTCATCGCAGTAAAAAATATCATCTTCACCAGCGTCGGTCAGAACCATAAATTCATAGGAAACTTTTTCGGTGAAACTACCGCCTGATGCTTCAGTGACTTTAGCAGTCAAGCCAAGGCGTTTAAAAATTCTCAAATAAGCAGCTTTAGTTTCGCTATAAAATCTCTCAAAATCTTCCTGAGTTTCGTGGAAACTATACATGTCTTTCATGAAGAATTCGCGACCGCGCAAAATTCCAGATTTAGAACGTAGCTCATCGCGATATTTCCACTGAATTTGATACAAAGCCAAAGGCAAATCTTTGTAGGAATTGATGAACTCTTTGGCGAGCGGAGTAACGATTTCTTCGTGACTTTGGCCAAGAGCATAATCTTTGTCTGTTCTGCTCTTAAGCTTAAAAAGCACGTCAATTTTGTCCCAACCGCCAGTGGTTACCCAATTTTCTTTTGGCTGCAGAGCTGGCATCAAAATTTCTTGACCACCAATGGCGTTCATTTCTTCACGAATGATATTTTCGATACTGCGTAAGACCTTGAGACCTAAAGTGGTGTAAGTGTAAACACCGGCCATTAATTGACGAACATAGCCAGCTTGGACTAGTAATTTATGGTTGACGGTGTCGGCATTGGCCGGAGCGTTTTTACTTACTTGAAAAGCAATTTTGGATAATTTCATAGTTTATTTTCTTTTTTATTGTAACAAAGGGATTATTTAAATCCAGTCGGCTAAGCCAGCAGCAAATAAAGGAGCTAATTGTACATATTTTATTTTATCTGAAGTCTCTTTTTGTAAGATTGAGTCGCTGATTAAGACGAGATCAGCTTCGCTTTGATTGATGGTGTCTATTCCATTTTTACAAAAAATGCCGTGAGTGGCGATAAAAATGACTTTAGCGGCGCCTTCCTTTTTGAGCAAGGCTGCAGTTTTGACCACAGTATCTCCAGACATAATGGCATCATCAAAAACAATGGCGTTCTTGCCATTTATACTGCCGCCATGCAGACCATTGGCTGTCACTTCGCCAGTGTATAAATCACGACTTTTATCAATGTTTAATAAAGGTAAATTTAGCTGATTGGCAAAAACGCGAGCTCTCTTAAGTCCACCAAAATCCGGGCTAACCACAGAAGCATTTTCCAGAAGGTTATTGTTTTTTAGATATTCAACGAAAAGATCTTTGGCTGACAAATGATAAGTAGAAACTGAGAAAAATCCAGGAATGCTGTCATTGTGTAGATCTAGTAGAAAGACTCTACTGATTAATTTGCTGGACATGAGACTAGCAACGACTTTGGCAGCAATGGCTTCTCCATCACGAAAAACCTTGTCTTGGAAAGAATAGCCCATCCAAGGAATGATCAAAGAAACCTCTTTGGCACCCAATCTCTCTAGAGCATCGATAATGAGCAGGGTTTCAATGATATTTTCGTCAACTGGCTTGGAAAATGATTGAACTAAACAAACTTTTTGCCCGTGAACTTTATTTTCATCTTTAATCCAAATCTTTTTCTCATCATTGGCAAATTTTTCAATTTGGCAATCAATCAGAGAAATTTGAGGATTTTTTTCTTGAAGAGTTTTGACTAAGTCTTGAGCTAGCTTCAGGTTGGAGGAACCAGAGATGATGTTCATGGACCTATTATATTTCGGACCCAGTCTATTTGCAATTTATTGCAAATAGCTGCAGGTACGAAAGATGCTGCGCATAGCAAATTAAATTGGCTTTTCAGCAATGCTCTTCTCTTTCTTTCTTGCTTTTGCTCTTCTGATGAGTAGCGCTGCACTGAGAGTGCCGCCGATGGCTCCGGCAAAACCTAAACTGACGTCTCCAGTGAATTGATTGTTTGGCGTGAATGATTCTATGGCAACATTAAGAACAGATATTAATGCAACTAATCTCATCAAGAACTTAGGGCTAATTTCTTTTTTAAATTGAGTGATTAAATCGAAACTGTGTTTGGCAAAAACAGCGGCAGTAGCTAGACAAGAACTAAATCCGTAGTTGCCGATGTATTTGGCTAGATCACCAATTACTAATTCAAGTATTTTCCTTCTCTCTGGATCAGCCAGACCTTGGTGAGGATGGGAGTAAAGGTCTAGTAAAATGAGGCTTATATTCAAAAGAATCAGAGCTGCAACGGCTATATCGGCAGGAAGAGCTGTTCTTTTTTCTGGTGAATTAATTAGTTCTGACGCAACTGCGTTTTTTAAACGGATTTTTTCCACAACGTGATTATATATTAGTGATACTAATTAATGCATTATGATTATATGTGAGTCAGGTGGAGACGCTGAGCGTGCTACGCCGCCTCAGATTACTCCGCATAATGCGCCTCGCTATGCTCGTGTGCATTATTTAGCTCAATAACGCGAACCATGAGTTTTCATCCTTACCTGCTTCATTTATAAAAAAAGACTCAAGAATGAGTCTATTTTTATAAAGTGAGTCAGGTGGGACTCGAACCCACGACACCCTGCTTAAGAGGCAGGTGCTCTAACCGACTGAGCTACTGACCCGATTTAACTTAAGGACATATTATAGCATTGTATAAATTATTTTATTAAGCTTTGTCCTGTCATTTCTTCTGGTTGCTGGATAGCAAGGGCTTTAAGAATTGTCGGAGCGATGTCTGCAAGTTTCTCATCACCTTCATGGTCCTCAAGTTCCCAAGATTGGCCCTTTGGCTGTACCATGATGAAGGCAACTGGATTAGTGCTATGCTCAGTTAAGGTTTGCCCATTTTCATCAATCATTTCGTCACAATTGCCGTGATCGGCGGTAATGAAGAGCAAATATCCGTTTTCTTGGGCGGCTTGTGTTATTTCGCGCAGAGCCTGATCAACAGCTTTGACAGCTTTCTTGGCAGCTTCAACATCACCAGTATGACCAATCATATCTCCATTACAAATGTTTGCAATGATAACCTGTTGTTTGCTGCCAATCATTGCCTTGATTATTGCTGCTTTTATTTCAGCAGCTTTCATTTCCGGCATTTCAGCGTGAGATCTGAGTTTATTGGATGGTATTAAAACTCTTTCTTCTCCATTGTGAGGTTTTTCTCTTCTATTGTTCATGAAAAAAGTTACGTGAGCAAACTTTTCTGTTTCAGTTGTCTTCAAAATTGTTATTTCATTCTTTTCTAAAACAATTCCAAGGGTATTATCTATAGTTTGATGTTCAAAAGCAAAATCCAGCTCAAATTCATCACTATAGTTGGTTGCTGTCACGAAGGAAATATCTTCCAATCCTTCTTCTATAAAAGCTCTAGTTAATTGTTTGGTGCGATCATTGCGGAAATTAGTAAAAATAACACCATCGCCAGCTTTGATTTTTGCTGATTCTTCATCAACAACACTAATTGCGCATGGGATTATGTGCTCATCTCCGTCACCGGTCTCATATGAGGCTGCAATAGCTTCTTGATAAGATCCAAATTGCCTAGCTTCTCTATTCCTGATAGCATCATAAGCAGGTTTAATTCTATCTGCATTATTGTCTCTATCCATGGCGTAAAAACGACCTGAAATAGTGGCAAGTTCTGCGCCTGTTTCTGCACAAATAGCAGCTAATCTTTCAAAACTTTTAGTGCAGCTTCTTGGTAGAACATCTCTCCCGTCAGTGATGGCGTGAATATAAATTTTTTCTATTCCAGTTTGTTTGGCTTCTCTGATTAGTCCAAAAATATGTTCTTCATGAGCGTGTACTCCTCCGGGACTGAGTAGACCCATGATATGAAGAGCCCCATTCTTGGATTTTACATGTTCAAAATTGTTTGCAATGGCTGGATTTTCATGAAATGTTCCTTGCTGAGCGCACTCGTCCATTTTTAGACACTCTTGTTCTATAATTCTGCCTGCGCCAATTGCTTCGTGGCCGACTTCACTGTTGCCCATTTGACCAGGTGGCAAGCCAACGGCTTCGCCAGAAGCTTGTAGTAATATATTTGGATAGTCTCTGAGTAATTCTTCCCAATATTCAGGATGAGCTTCGGTAATTGCATTACCAGCATAAGACTTGTTGATTCCCCAACCGTCTAAGATAAGCAGACAAACTTTTGCTTTGGTTTCTTGATTCATAATTTGTAATTCAAATCAACAAAATTCAAGGATCGATTGTATCACAATAGATCAATAAGGACAGTCATATCCTTCATCTTTTCAATGTTTTTAACCATTCTAATTATTGAGGATAATTCTTCAGTTTTATATTTTTTAATTGAATATTTTGCACAGTCAAAAAATTTATTTTCTAAATCTTCATTGCTGAGAGGATTCAGACAATTACCCTTTGGTTGATTGATTTGTTTTTCTATTGTTTCTCCACCTTTCAAATAGGCGACCATTTTGATAGGGGTTAAACTAGGCTCATTTTTAAAGTGTTCTATTACAGTTATTTTTTTGGCTAATTTTTCAATATCTTTTCTCATAAAAATATTTATATTTTCAAAATCAACTATGCTTATCTTTCCTTCGATTAAGATTAAGGCAGTTGTGTATTGAGCACTGAATTGAGCATCAACTTGTGGGTTTTCTCTGATTTTAAATTTTTGGCCAATTTGTCCAAATGATTTTGGCGGCAAATAAATTTCAAGTTTTGAAAGTTTATTTAATTTAAATTGTGGGTTTATTTTTAATGAAAGAGCAGCATCAATAACAGGGTGAGTACATCTGCAAGATGGATATGGCTTTATGCTAATTTTTTCAGTTTCATAGCTCTTGCCAAGTTCATTAATATTTTCTAAATCCATTTTGCCATTGGTAAATAGATTGGCGATGGAATAATCTCCCTCGAACACTCTCTGAGCTCCAACAATGTTTTTTTCTGCCATAAACAAGGCATTAAATGAAGCTTGCGTGGCAAAAGCTGGCTGAATCCTTTTTGCTAATACACCGTCAATTAAAACCTGGCGATTACCATTAATTTGCGAATAGGCGAGTCCAAGACCATTTAGAATTTTTTCATCAGAAAAATTCATGATTTTTGCACCTGCGGCAATACAACCAAATGGTCCCCAGAGTGTGGTTGGTAACCAGCCAGTATGCAGATATTTAATAAATGACAATCCAATTTTATTTGAAACTTCCAAGCCAATAATCAAAGACAATAAAAAATCTTTACCACTTATTTTTTTGTTATTTATTTTCAAATATTGTGTCAGTGCAAATAAAAATGGAAGCAGAGTAACGCAGCCATGATGGATTGAACCATCATGAGTATCATCAAAGTCTCTAGCATGGCACATAACTGAATTTATAAATGCAGAATTAACAACAGAGTTTTTTTGGTCAAAGCCAATGATGTTGGCTTGCTGATTTCCACCTAAATTATCAAAAATTTCTTTGACTTCTTTAACTCCAGCAGCACTGCTGCCTGCCATAATGCAAGCCAATGTATCGATTATTAAGTTTTTTGCTTGTTTAATTGTTTCAATTGGCAAGTCTTCAAAACTGATATTTTTTGTGAAATTAACAATTTTTTGTGAGGTTTTATCTTTATTTATTTGCATATTTAAACCTTATAAGATTCAACAATTTCCCATTTACTTTTTCCATCAAAATTTAATTTAAACATAGTATTTCTTATGCTAATCTTTCGCCATTTTTGCTTTTCTTCTTGGCTAAAATTGCCAAGAAGTGTGGCAGCAATTACTCTGATGGTATTGGAGTGGCCGATGTGCAAAATGTTTTTTCCATTTCTAAGCTCTTCTTTAATGAGTTCTAATTCTGGAGTGGCTCGATCCCTAACCATTCCGTAGTTTTCAGCATATTGGTGTCGATTTTCTCCAGATGGCGGCAAATAGTCTGAATTATCGCGTAAATTCCTATATATTTCATTGCTTTCTTCTCTTATATCTTCCCTTGGTCGTCCGGCATAAATTCCATATCCTTTTTCGACTAAAGCTGTTGTAGCGATAATCGGAGCTACAATAGTATTATTTAATCTAAAGATTTTTCTTTCAAGAATAGGCTTATCTTTATCAGAAATAACTTCTGGCAAAGCATTATGGAAAATTTGAGTCGATAAAGACAAAACTTCTTCAAAGAATCTTCTTAATTCTTCATCATCAACTTCTTGATAGTAAGTTAAGCAAAGATTGAATAAAGTTTGCAGCGATCTTTTTTGTGTTGAGCATTCAAATAAATTAAAACCAATTCTATTTTGACGAAGTAATTTTCCCATTGCTTGTGCATCTTTTTCACCTTCAGTAGTTAAGCCAGGGTTTTCCCATCCAGAAAAAACATTTCCAAGATTGTTTTCTGATTGTGTGTGTGGAAATAGATAAAGCTTGCCTATTTTCTCAGTCATTACAAATTTCTCCAATTTGTTCCTCATTTACTAATGACGCAAAGAATTCTTTGATTAATGCAAAAATAGGATATTCATCTTTTTCTTCTTCGTAGACTGGTACTTTGAAACCAATAGCTCTTTGCGTGGCGTTAATTGGATTGGCTTGTCCATTGCCGCTCGGATCTTGGAATCTTCTCGCATACCACTCTGGTTCTAGGATCGGTTCTATAATGCTATTTGAAGAATGATCTTCTGTCCAATCTAGCATTGATTGTGTGTACTCTATATCAAAAAACTTACAAACATTTTTTAACATTGACTCACTATTATTTATTAATTGTTCTTGAAAAATTGTTTGATAGGAAATGCCTTCTACTTGCAGAGAACCAATCAGATCTTTAATGTAGCTCCAAGAAGCAAAGAAGATTTTCTCTGAGGCTGGACTCATTTCAAAAGTTTTCCCCCATGATTTGTAAGTAATTTTTGGATCTCTTAGAACTACAAGTACTTTTATTTTATCTCTTGGACAACCGGCTTCTAATAAATCTTGGATTGGATTGAAAATTTCGCTTGGAGTGTATGGTCCAAGAGTTTCTTTTAAGATTATCTTTCTTGACTCATTTGCGCTCGGAACCTGCCAATTTGCATTTATACCAACATCATCATTTCTTCTTAAATGCTTTAGAACCTGATAGAAAGAAGGGTCTCCACCTGGAAGAAGAGCTCTTTGGAGAGCAGTTGTCCCAGTTCTGCATGGCCCAACAATCAAATTAATTTCAGGCCATTCTCCATTCTCTGGCGGAGTAATATGTTCTTTAGGATCATATGATTGTATTCCATCAATTTCTTTATACCTTCTCTTTTCGGCTCTACCTGAAATTTCTAAATAGTTGGCAAAAGCTATTTTTCTGTTTTCTTGAAAATCAGCTAATAAGTTAGGATCATTCTCAGCAATAAATTTTTCTATTTGGTTGGTAATTTCTTCTAAGTAAAAACATTTTAGAGAATTTGGAATATTCAATGTAAAAACAATACTCCCAAGCTCCAGTGCCAATTTAGAATAAATACCGCTTTTTTTAATTAGTCTTTCGTAAAAGTATTTCCAAGCAATGTCTCCATCTGCCTGATCCAAAAATCTTCTTATAAATGGAGTGGATGGTTCCTGATCACGATTTCCTGGCGCAAAGATGTCAATAAACCAAAGAGATGCTTTTCCAAGTTCGTCGAAATGTATGACAAAATTATTTGGTTTTAGATCTAAAGCAAATGGTAATTCACCTTCTTTTGGAATAGCTTTAAAAACTTTATCTTTTGCAGAAACTTTGTAATCAATAATTTGTTTTAAGTATTGAAGCATGCTTTCTACAAGCATGCTGACTATTTCTAAAACTTCCGAATCGCAGGCTAATTTGAAAATATCCTCAAAGTTAAATCCTTCTATAAACTCTTGATCGTAGCTAATCAAATGTTGTTTTGATTCTTTTTCTGTTACTTTTGTTTTTTTTAGTTTAAGTAATCTTGGCACATTTACTCCAATGGCCTCTAGCTGTCTTTGATAAATTGAAAGATCTGCTAGTGTTGCCTTTGCCATGCTTGAGTCCATTTCATAAGAATGACCTTGTGGGACTGGTATTTGCCCATCTGCTCTTCTTCCCCCTGCTTCAGGAGCATTTCCATAAGTTTTTCTAATTGCTGAGAGCTGTCCTGCTTCAGTGAAAAGTCCCTCCATGACGCTTGATTTTGATGGATGAGGAACTGGTGGTAATATTCCAGGAAACAACTTTTTGTCTTTTTTGGTTGGGAGATTAGCTCTTGAGCCAGAGACGGATATCTCTTCAGCTTCAATTAATAGATTAAGTGCTTCTCTAACAGGTTCGTTTGTTTTTTGTTCAAAGCTCGCAGCAGAGGATGGACACGTTTGTTCTTCTATTGTCTTCTTTGTCTTCTTTTCTTTTTCCAACATACTCGCTGTCGACATCTGCAAAACAGCAAACGCCAACAAGAAAACGCTAATTATAACCCTGAAGTCAAGTTAATTGTTGGTGAAGAATAATGTGAAGATATTTTAAATATCAAATTTCTTTATGTGATGTGCACCTGAGAGGGCTCGAACCTCCACAAACCCAGTTCCGAAGACTGGTGCCCTATCCATTAGGCCACAGGTGCGTATATTGCATTTTACCACTTCAAATAGCTTATTTAATCAGAACTACAAAAGAGCTGCAAATTAAAACTACAACTTAAAAAATGTGCTAAAATCCTCTCTGTCGTTTGTTCCTTAAAATTCTCAAAAAATTAGCCGAGATGGCGGAATTGGTAGACGCGCACGTCTCAGAAGCGTGTGGAGCAATCCTTGGAGGTTCGAGTCCTCTTCTCGGCACGAGGTTTTTCGCGTATAATGGCAATTTGAAAACACGCCCGGGTGGCGAAATGGTAGACGCGCAGTCTTGAGGTGGCTGTGGAGCAATCTGTGGAGGTTCAACTCCTCTCCCGGGCACGTTCTTTGAAAAAGGTTGCAATAAAGGGCAATTAGCTCAGTTGGTTAGAGCGCATCGTTTACATCGATGAGGCCACAGGTTCGAGCCCTGTATTGCCCACGACGGTGAGAGCGAAGCTCCCACCTAGTCCCCTTGGGGACCTGGTGGTAGTAATTTCAGAGAAATTAGTTAAAATATAAAAGCGTTAAAAAACGCCAAGCTAGCCAAGTTGGTCACGGCACATGTCTGAAAAACATGGGATCTAGGTTCGATTCCTAGGCTTGGCACGTTCATTAAAAGATTATTTACCTAAGAAGGAAAAAAGCAGATCTTTCAGAAAGCCTAGGATGGCTTTGAAGATGTCGGCACCAATCATAACTGCTTTGGTGGCGGCTTTTTCAGCAGCTTTGGCGTAGATTTTGTTTTTTTGATCTTGGAATTCAGAGTAATTAGGCATGCTGTAATTATAAGTCCTCTCTGGTAAAATAATAGTGTAAATTAACAAGCGAGAGTAGTTCAGTGGCTAGAATGTTTCCTTGCCAAGGAAAAGGTCGCGAGTTCGAATCTCGTCTCTCGCTCAGAAAATATTTTTCATATGTGCAAACTAATCGAGTCTGGCGGTGGCTTAGCTGCTGGCGAAAATGTAGAAGCGGCTGCTTTAGCTGGAACTTCTTTTTACTTAAAGAAGAAATATAAACGCCGTCTTCCCCCAAGCGAATAAAATTCTCAGTTTTTTCTAAGCTAGCAATGTTGTAATATGTATTCATATGAGGAAGTCTGCTGTCTTTATTCTAATTTTTACGGTAATTGTTTTATTTTACTTTTATTCATATAGCGGTAACAAAGCGAGCCAAGGCAAAGCCTCTTCCAATTCTTACCCGACTCCATTTCAAAATAATAAGCCATCAAATGCCGTGGCAAAACCAACGGTGACCGGAACCTCTACGAGAGTCGTGTCGCCTATTGCTGTCACCGCGACTCCAGCTAGCGGCAATGGCAAAATGACTATGAGCGATGTTTCCAGCCATAATAAAAGAAATGATTGTTATTTGGTTATCAAAAATAATGTCTATGACGTTTCTAGCTATATTTCTAATCATCCTGGCGGACAAGGAAAGATTATTAGCAACTGTGGCCAAGAAGTAACTGGTATTTTTGCTGATATTCACTCTAATTTTGCTTGGGATTTATTAAAAAATTATAAAATTGGCCAAATTTAATATGTATCTTTTTCTAGCCATTTTTTTCTCGACATTGCCTTTTCTTTGGTTGTTTACGCAAGTTTCAATTATGGGTAGTTTTACGGCTGCTTTTGCCAATATTGCTGGTTTAGTTGGTGTCGTTCTAATGATGTGGCAAATAATTTTGGGCAATCGTTTTATTGTCAGAAATTTGACCAGAGATTATGTTTCCATGATCAAGTTGCATATCTTTTTAGGGATTTATAGTCTGTTTTTGGTATTAGCTCACCCATTTTTAGAAATGATTTCCTATGGTAAAACTTTTACTTTCTTGCTGATTCCAGATCTTAGTTCTGAGCTAGGAAGTCATGTGGCCTTGGGTATCGTGGCAATTTATCTTTACTTATTTGTTTGGCTCAGTAGTGCTTTAACGAGAGACAAAATTTCTTACAGAATCTGGCGCTATTTGCATTATTTAGCCTACCCGATGCTGTTCTTTGCCTTTATTCACGCTGTAGAAATAGGAACTTTCCTAAGTAGTTTCATTTTGCTCAAAGCCTATTTCATAATCTTGATGGTCGGTTTCGCGGCTGCTGTGCTCTACAGATTTAGCCAATTACTTGATGTTGGTAAATTTCCCTATGTTTTGTCTAGTAAAAAACAAAGTAGCACTGGCGTAACAGCTTACACTTTTCGACCGATGGCTATTTCTTTAACTCCGAAAATCGGCCAATTCTTTTTTATTAAGCCAAGTGTTTTTGCTGAGAGTCATCCTTTTACGGTCATGAATTTTGTCGAGGAAAGTGGTGAATTAACTTTTGGGATTAAAGCTGTCGGTAAATTTACCAATCAACTAGAAGGCATCAGCGTTGGTCAAACTGTTTTTCTTGATGGACCATATGGGGTTTTTACCAGTGAAGCGCATAATAATAAGCCCAAGGTGATTATTGCTGGTGGCATCGGCATCACGCCTTTTGTGGAGCTGGTTAGCCGCTTTGGTGACCAAAATACCAAGCTTTTCTACGCTAATAAATACCTCAAAGAAGCTGTTTCTCGTGAGCAATTTAAGGCGCAACTTGGAGCTAATTATTTTGATGTGATCTCTAGAGAAGAGATCAAAACAGAGACCGTAATTCAAGGAAGATTAAATGAACAGGTTTTTACGCAAAATCTAACTGCAGACTTTATCAAGCAGGCCAATTTTTTCATTTGTGGAAGCCCAGGTTTTATGGGTGGCGTATTAATGAGTTTGCATAAACTCGGCATCGATAAAAAAAGAATCTTTACTGAGGAGTTTTCTTTTTAGGAAGAAACATTAATCTTTTAGGTATCTTTTCCAGGTAGAGAAAACTGTGCGAGCTACGATGAAGATAGGTACAGCTAATAGTGCGCCAATCACTCCAAATAATTCTGCTCCGATTAAAATACCAAGAATGGAAACTAGTGGATTGATATCCACATTAGTCTTCATAATTTTTGGCACAATTAAGTTGTTTTCTAATTGTTGAATGATCAAATAAAGCACGGCAGTAGTCATTGCTCCTGGCCAACCAAAGGTCAAGAAGGCAACGGCGATGGCAGGAATAGCTGAGAAAATTGGTCCGATGTTTGGCACGATTTCGAGAATGCCAGCAATAATTGCCAACGGCAAAGCATAAGGTATTTTGAGAACGATTAATCCCAAGAAGGTCATCAGGCCAATGGCAGACATGAGAATAATCTCGCCTCTAATCCAGTTGCCGAGCTGATTGTCTACTTCATGAAAAAAGCTTTTGATGGCTTCTTCTTTGCCGTGATCTAGAAGTTTAGCTAGGTCTTTGATTAATCTTGGTTTTTCAAGAGAGAAATATAGAGAAACCACCATTGTAGTGATAGCGACAAAAGCACCTGAAAAAGTAGTGCTAATAATGGTAAAAGCAGTGTTGACTGAAGTGCCGAAAGTATCAAGTAAACCCTTGATACTACTGAAATTAACTTCAAAATTTTCTAATTCACTTTGGAAAACTGATGGCAGCTGAGCATTTGTAAATAAATTGGAGATTTCTTTTATAAGTGGCGGGAAAATAAAAGCCAGGAAAAGTGAAATTGTCGAGATAAACAAAGAATAGACAATCAACACTCCAAAAATTCTGTGAAGTTTAAATTTGCTTTCTAATTTATCAATACCTTTATTGAGGCCAACGCTAATAATATAAGAAATAAAAGTCATGAAAATAATGGCTTGAATTTGCATAGCCAACCAGATGGAAGCGATGAATAGAAAAGTGAAGATTACAATCGAAGGAGAAATTTTAACTAAAAGTTCGCTTTTGGATGATGTATCTGACATAGCTTAAATATAACAGGCCTCTCAAAATTTTTCTGCAGCAATTTTTATTAGGTTGGTTCTTTTTTTCCACCAAGTGTCTTGCCTCTTTGCGTATTGGATTTCGGCTGTTTGCCATAGATTTAGACATTCTTGCTCATTAATTTCACCAGTAATGAACTTCTGCAATTCTGTAAAACCGGTGCTGGAGAAAGCTGACCAGTCACTTTTAATATTCTTGCTGAACGCCAGCTGTTTCTGGACTTCTTCTTTGGCCAAAGCAAAACGATCCAAAACTCTTTGACGAATTTTCTGCTCACGAAGGTCTTTCGGCATTTGCAAATAGAAAATTGGTAAGCTATTTTTGCTCTGAGTAATTATTTTAGAATAGGACAAAGCTATTTCGATGGCTCTAATTAGGCGACGTGGATTGTTGACGTCGGAATTATTCATTTTTTCTAATTTGGCTTGGTCTAATTTTTGCAGTTCTTTTTTGAGTTCTTCTATGCTTAGCTTATCCAGACGTTCACGTAGCTCTTTGTTCTGAGGAACAATGATGGTTTCGGCAGTTTGCAGAATTTGTTGTTGGTAAAAGCCTGTGCCACCGACCACGATTAAGAAATCTTCTTTGCCTAGGTTTTCCTTGACATTCTCAAATAGTTTTTTGAAATGTGCCACCGACCACTCCTCTTTCGGACTGATGATAGAGACGCCGTGTAGGAAAATATTTTTGGCAGAATTTTGGAAAAAAGGATGGTTTAATTTTTCGCTTTTGGCGGCCACAAAATCACTTGGCAAATCAGCGCCAGTTAGATTTTCTAAACCACAGTAAACTTGTCTAGAGTCAGCGGAAAGTAAATGGACTTTTTGGAATCGTTTCTCGCTAATCAAGGTAGCAGCTAAATCAAGGGCAAAGGCAGTCTTGCCTGTCGCGGTGGCTCCGACTATTGAGACTATTTGATTTTCTTTGATATATTTTGATATGTTCATTTTTGTTAAATTTAAGCTTGATGTATCAGTTAAAAATTTTAAGAGCTCAAATTAGCAGAATCATCTCTTGTCTGCTAAAAAGCAGTGCCAGGCTAAACGACTTTTGGTCGCTCTTGCAAATGATCTTTGTTAATAATTTGGTCCAGAGCATCCCAGCGAGCTTTTTTAACGACATATGGCACATCATCTTTGTAAATTTTCTCAGACATAGTGCCAGGGCGAGGTGAATAAATGTTGACGAAGCCGACGTGCCAGTTGGCCTCTTTCGCAAGCTCCAAAGTATCGGCAAATTCTTCATCGGTTTCCCCAGGAAAGCCAACAATGATGTCAGTGCCGAGGGTAATGTCTTTGACTTTTGCGCGTAATTTTCTGACGACTTCCAAATAGTCTTCACGAGTGTAGCCACGGTTCATGCGGTGCAGAACACTGTTGCTGCCCGACTGAACGGGGAGGTGAACGAAGCGATCGATTTTTGGGTTGCGAGCAATTTCTTCAATTAGTTCATCATGGAAATCCCATGGATTGCTACTAATGAAACGAATGATTTTAATGTTTTCAAAACGGCTAACAGCCTGCAACAATTCCACAAAAGGTGGAGTGCCTTCAACATTTAAATATTGTGATTGATTGCTTGGCAAGTCTTCTCTTTTGAGATCGCCACGCAACATCATTTTGCGGGAACTAATACCCATTTTTTCCAAACCCCAGGAATTGACGTTCTGACCAATCAAAGTAATTTCGGTGTAGCCATCTTTGGCGAGTTGGGCGACTTCTTCCAAAATGTCCTCCTTACTGCGAGAGGCTTCACGGCCACGGGCAAAAGGCACAATACAAAAAGTACAAAAAGAATTGCAGCCAGTCGAAATTGGGACGAAGGCGTGATTTTTATCTTTGCGGACCGCTCTTTTGGCGAAAGCCATTTTATTAGTTGGCATGAATTCATCGACCATAGGCAACATTTTGTGCAAACGCTCCACTCCGTGATGTAGCATGCAGCCAGAAAAAACTACTCTTGGAGCAATTCTCTCTTCTTCTTGAAAATAGCTTTGGATTTTGTGTAAAAAAGCGCGGACACGATCCTCAGCTCTTTTTCTAATACTACAAGTAACCAGAATTAGTTCATCGCAAGTTTGCCAATCCTTTGCCTCCACGAAGCCGTTGTCTAGGTACATCGCAGCTAGGCGTTCAGCATCGCTTTTATTGGCTTGGCAGCCGTAGATTTGGATAAAGAATGTTTTTGCGGACATGACAGGGGTATTGTAACATTTTGTAACTGGTTTTATGGTCGAAAACACAAAGCAAAAACACAAATTGTGTTTTAGAATAGGAATATGACGATTAACTATTTTTTCACTGATAATCCAAACATAATTAAACAAGCTTATGCCTTGCGCAAACTGGTTTTTGTGCAAGAACAACAAGTTCCAGAAGAAATGGAGTTAGATGAATTTGATGCAACTGCTTTGCATGGTGTGGCGCAAATGGATGGCAAGGTCGTTGGAGTTTTACGTTTATTAGTTGAAGGCAACAAAGGTCATTTGGGTCGTTTGGCAGTAAGTAAAGAATTACGTGGTCAAGGGATTGGTCAACAGCTGGTGATCCTAACTGAAGCAAAAGCCAAAGAATTGAATTTAGCAGAAATCTACTTTCATGCTCAAACTCACGCTATGTCTTTTTATGAAAAATTAGGCTATGAGACCAGAGGTGAGGTTTTTTCTGAGGCGGGCATCGAACACATCGAAATGTATAAAGATTTGTAAACTAGACTTCTTTTCCATCAAAAATCTATTAGAATACAATATAAATATTAGGCGCGATACCAGAGTGGTCCATGGCGAGGTCTGCAAAACCTTCGTTCGCGGGTTCGAATCCCGCTCGCGCCTCAAGAAATAAGTTCAACTATGATCGAGTTGTCAACAAAAACCACTTTGATGAAAGATGGAGATTTTGGAGCTAGTTTTGAGCTCAATGAAATTCAGCACGCCTACGATATTAATTTTGCCATGGATGTCGCTAGATTAGCGTCAACAGAAGAAAAAGACCTACAAATTGTTGATTTTGGTTGTGGAAATGGTGACAAGATAAGTGGTTTATTGTCAAAAATGGCAGGGGGGGGCGAAGTAGAGGTTCATTATCTAGGAGCAGATATAGATGAAAAAAATGTAGTTGTTGCGAGAGACAGAGTTGGCAAGGAGAAGGGTGTCAAATCTTCGGAAGTTTTTCAAATAGATTTAAAAGATTTGCACAATCTACAAGCACTAATTTTAAACAGGCTCGACGCTTCTAGAATCAATGTTTATTTTTTTGATAATTCTCTTCATTTTTTAGATCCAAATTCTATTAATGAACTACTAAAAATTTGTTGCAAATTTGCACCTCCACAGACGCAAGTATTGGCAACAGTGTGTTCTATTTGGAACAAAACTTCGATAGGAGATGTGGGCAATAAAAATCAACTCTACCGTATAAGGGAAACTCTATTGGCCACGGAGCATGATCAGTCAGAAATTTTATGGAGAGAGTCAGATGAAATTGAACATAAAGTTTCAATGTCTCATTTCACTAGAGAAGCTATGATAAATGTATTTTCTAAGGCTGGTTTTGTTGTGCAAGATTGTGTTTGGTGGAACAATGTGATTTACCCAAATGGAATTAGTGGTTTAAAAGAAAATATAAAATTAAGAGCAACTAAGTAGAATTCAATTTTATTGAATTACTTTTATCTTATGGCTTAGCATTACGCCGTAAGTAAAAGCATCGTCAGCTAAAAATTCTTTTTTGTAAATTGTTTTTGAATCGATAATTGTAAAGAGATTGGCGATTTTTTCTAGCAAATTTTTTATTTTTTCTGACAGTTCTCTCTCTTTCAACACTTGTAAAGCTTCATTTAATTTTCCTGCAAATTGCTCGACTCGCTTCTGTTTATCTTGCAGTGCAAAATTACCAACCCTAGATAAATCAGTGGTCATATCCAATAAAATGGCTTTGGTACTTAAATTTTCCATGGTTCTCATAGTAGAATTAACATCGAGAGTAGTATAAACTTCTTCCGATAAATAAGCTCTTAATTTAGCAAATTGTAAATAATTATAAAAAAATGCACCGAGTGTGCAAAATAAATATAGAAAGGTCATACCTATGACTATCAAATCTATCAACGCTCAAGAAATTTTGGATTCTCGTGGCAATCCAACCGTCGCCGTAGTTCTACGTTTAGCTGATGGCACAGAAGTTTTCTCTGCTGTTCCTTCTGGTGCTTCAACTGGTATTTATGAAGCTTTGGAATTACGCGACGAGGACAATGGTCGCTATCTTGGCAAAGGCGTTTTGAAAGCCGTCGCCAATATCAACGATGTCATCGCTCCAAAATTAGTTGGCATGGACGTGACCAAACAAGCTGAAATTGATCAAATGATGCTCGATTTAGACGGCACCAAAGGCAAAAGCAAATTAGGTGCTAATGCTATTTTGGCTATTTCGATGGCTTGTGTCAAAGCTGCTGCTCTATCCAAGAAAATGCCTCTTTATGCTTACATTGCCGAGTTATTTGGCAATAGTACAGAAGAATTCACCATGCCTATCCCAATGTCCAACGTTCTAAACGGTGGCAAACACGCCTTGGGTGGTGCAGATATGCAAGAATTCATGATTTTCCCAGTTGGTGCTCCTTCTATCGTTGAAGCTGTGCGCTGGAATGCTGAAATCTTCCATAACTTGGGTAAATTGCTCAAGAAAAGAGGTTTTCAACAAACTGTCGGCGATGAGGGTGGTTACGCTCCAAAACTAGACTCTAACGAAGCTCCTTTAGATTTGATTCTTGAAGCAATTGCTGCTGCTGGCTACAAAGCTGGTGAACAAATTTGTATCGCTCTTGATCCAGCTTCTAGTGAATTCTACGCCGACGGTCTTTATGATCTGAAGATGGAAGGCAGAAAACTCAACAGCCAAGAAATGGTCGAGCTCTATAAAGTTTGGACTCAAAAATATCCAATTGTTTCTATTGAAGATGGCTTGTCTCAAGATGATTGGGATGGTTTCGCGATGATGGAAAAAGAAATTGGTAGTAAAGTCCAAATTATGGGCGATGATCTTTTCGTCACCAATCCAGAGAGAATTCAAACTGGTATCGAGAAAAATGCTGCTAATTCAGTTTTAATCAAATTAAATCAGATCGGTAGTGTTTCAGAAACCATTGCTGCCATCAAATTAGCTCAAAGTGCTGGTTGGACCTGTATCGTTTCTCATCGTTCTGGTGAAACTGAAGATGCCTTCATTGCCGACTTCGTCGTCGGTGCTGGCACTGGTCAAATCAAAACTGGTTCGATGTGTCGCTCTGAGCGCGTTGCTAAATATAACCGTTTGATGATGATTGAGCGTGAATTGGGAAGTAAAGCCAAGATGGCTTCATTTCCATATAAACGCTAAAATTAGAGCGGTACGTCAACAAGCTAATAAGAATAATAATGGGTAAAGTATTGTTATGATTGATGCTGATTCTAAAAGAGAAAATAGCTATCGTCTTTGTCAAATACCAGAGGAAGATGAAATATCAGAGTATCAAAAGGAGAACTTTGATCAATTTTTTGATCCAGATCTTTTAGAAGACGAGTTGAAGGATTGGAAAGATATTATTATCATCGATAGGCCTGAAGACGGAAAATCTGATGAAGAAATTGGGTTTCTTTACGAACAGAACATAACGCGAGCCGTAGAATTTATCACCAAAGAACTTCTTCTTATTTTGGTTGAGTTGAGAATGTTGCCAAATTCTGATCCGCTTATGAATCTGTTTGATCTTGGCATGCTGTTTGTTAACCTTAAAAAATTTGTCGATGAGGATCAAGCTGGAGATTCTATAACTGACGATGATGGTGTCACCATAATTAACTTGTCAACGGATTGCATTCTACCTCTACTCACTTTGACTCAGGAAGATCCTTTATTTCATAAAACCAAAGCATCAATTGTTAGAACGCTGTCGCATGAACTTTTTCATAGATATCTTGATGAACGCTATAAAGTTGCCGCAGCAAAAACTGAGGCTGCAAGCAAGGATCCAGAAAAAGATTTCGCAGCTTTCACGAAATACCTAAAGGATAGGGGTGAAATTGCGGCAAATTTGTATGAAGTTAAGCATTTGTGTGAGCGGGCTAAACAGATAAAAAATAGTGATGCAAATCTATCATTAGCGCTTAATCAGGAGGCTGAACTTAGTCGAGAAGAAGCTGAATTCCGTACTAATGCAAAGATTAATAATTAAATGTTAAATATCTAAAAAAAGGTGAAACATATGTCGAATTTTAGCAAAAAAGTCGCCCTAATTATTCTTGATGGCTGGGCCGTCAATAAAGATTACGCTGGCAATGCCATTAGTCAGGCCAAAGCTCCATTTTGGAAACATTTGTGGGCTGATGAGCCTCATGCTTTGCTAGAAGCTTCTGGCGAAGCCGTCGGCTTGCCAGATGGCCAAATGGGTAACAGCGAAATAAACCACGCTGCTATTGGTTCTGGAAGAGTGATTTATCAGGATTTGGTGCGCTTAAACAAAGCTGCTCGCGAAGGTGACTTCGCTCGCAACGAAGTTTTTGTCAAAGCTTTCCAAAAAGCTAAAGAAGAAAATTCGAGTTTGCACGTCATGGGACTTCTCAGTCCTGGTGGCGTGCATTCTCATCAAGACCATGTTTTTGCCTTGCTGAGAGCTGCTCATGAATTTGGTTTGAGTAAAGTTTTTGTTCATGCTTTCACTGACGGTCGTGACGTTATGCCACAAAGTTGCAGCGATAGTTTTGTGCAATTGGCTAAAGTTTGTCAGGAAACCGGCGCTCAATTAGCCACTGTTGGCGGACGTTATTACGCCATGGATCGTGATCATAATTGGGAGCGTATTGATCTGGCTTATCATGCAATTAAAGATCGCATCGGCCAAGCTTTTACCAGTGCTGATGAGGCGATTCAAGCTTCTTACGCTGATAGTAAAAATGATGAATTCATCGTGCCTTGCTTGATCAAGGTAAGCGACGAGCAGGCTGCCAAAGTACAGGACAAAGATGTGATAATCTTTGCCAATTTCCGCAATGATCGTCCTCGTCAATTAACAGAACGCTTCTTGGAGCAGGGACCAGAAAACATCACTTTTTTGACAATGACTCTTTACAACACTGATTATAAGAAAGCCATTGTGGCCTATGGTCCACAATCTGTAGATCAGACTTTGGGTCAAGTTTTATCAGCTAATGGTATTCATCAATTGAGAGTCACTGAAACTGAGAAGTTTGCTCATTTAACTTTCTTTATGAATTGCAAACGTGAAGAGCCTTGGGCTATGGAAGATCGTTTCATGTTTGATTCCAATAAGGTGGCGAGCCACGATATGATACCAGAGATGCGAGCCCTAGATATTGCTGGCAAAATTGTCGAAGAGATGAGGTCTGGTTTGCACGAGGTAATTTTATCCAACATTTGTAATGGTGATATGGTTGGCCATACTGGCAATATTCCAGCTGCCATCGCTGCTGCTGAAGCAGTTAGCAAAGCTTTGGAGATGATTGTCCAGGCTGGTCAAGAAAATGGCTACATAGTGATCGTTACAGCTGATCATGGCAATTGTGATGAGATGCTGAGTGACAAGGGTGAGGTTTTAACACAACATAGTCTCAATCCAGTACCTTTTATTGTGATCAGTGAGCAATACAAAAAACTCAAGAGAGATCAGGGTATTATGGCCGATGTAGCGCCCACAATTTTAACAATGCTCGGCATTGCAAAACCACAAGAAATGACTGGCGAGAGTTTGGTCTAAACTTGGTTGATTTGCTAGTTTGCATGTCTGGTGCTAAACTGAAATTATTATGTCAGGATATAGCATTCAACTTGAACAAGCCACTTTAGCAAATAATAACTTTAGAAAAGTTCTTTACACTGCTCCTCATTCGCAGTTGGTTTTGATGTGTTTGCAGCCTATGGAAGAAATTGGCCTGGAAACTCATGCTGAGCACGATCAATTTATTCGTGTCGAAGCTGGTGAGGGTAAAGCCATCATTGGTGGTGAAGAATTCTTTTTGGCTGATGGTGTGGCAATAGTTATTCCAGCTGGCAGCGCTCACAATGTGATTAATACTTCAGCCACTGAGTTTATGAAACTCTATACCGTTTACACTCCACCAGAGCATAAAGACGGCACCATTCATGCTACCAAGGCTGATGCGCTAGAGAATCCAGAGCATTTTTAAATTAAAATATGAGTAGTCTTAAAATTTCTTCCAAAGCTCCTGATTTCAAATTACCAGATCAAACTGGCAAAATTCATCAACTGTCAGACTATCAAGGCAAGTGGCTATTGCTCTATTTTTATCCCAAAGACAATACTCCTGGTTGCACTGTTGAGGCTTGTTCTCTCAGAGATAGCTGGGCTGATTTTGGCAAATTAAACGCTAGTGTTTTGGGAATTAGTGCTGATTCGGTAGTGAGTCATCAGAAATTTGTTGATAAATTTAATTTATCTTTTCCAATTCTGGCCGACGAAGCTAAAGAAATGATCAAAAGTTACGGAGTTTTGGCAGAAAAAAGCATGTTTGGCAAGACTTTTCTTGGGATTAAACGTAGTTCTTTTTTGATTGATCCTCAGGGTAAAATCGCTAAGATTTATGAAAAAGTTAAGCCAGTTGAGCATGCTGCACAAGTTTTGCAGGATTTAGCAGGACTAGCTTCCAAATAGGGATTATTTAATTGGACAAGTATCAGCTTGCCACAGGCCTTTTCCTTTACTTCTCGCCTCTTCTTCTGCAGCTTTGAATTTTTCCTGATATTTTATATCTGGTGGATATTTGGAAGATACGGCGTAGCCCTCTGTTACGAGCTGCTCGTTGACGGAAATATCGCTTGATTCCAGATAAATATAACGCAGCAGTCGGCCATATTTATCCACCTCCGAAACATCTTTCTCTAGATAAATTTCTTGGCCTTGTACTAATTCTTTGTTTTTAGCTGAGGCTTCTTTGCCAAAACATTGCTCACTGCGACGTGGATCAACAGTTTCTGGAGTGTCGATGCCGATGTAACGAACTTTCTTAGCTACTTTCTCAGCATCTTCTATTTCAATGGTGTCGCCGTCGATAACGCGCAAGACTTTGACTTTTTGTAAATTGCTTTTGGAAATAGTGGCGGAAGTAGTCGCATCAAGAACTTCATTTTGAGCTTGCTCTATTTGCACTTCCTTCGGTTCTTCTTGACCGACATCCTTGGGTACAAAAATTGTCCAGATGAGTACTATTACCAGGCTAATAAGCAGGCGCTGATTCTTTTTACTGAGGATCATGATGATTCATTATATAATGTAGACAATGCACTTGTTGAAACGAATCTGGCCACTATTTTTACTGACTGTTTTTTTGGCTACTTTTGCTTTCTTTTTCAATTCCATCAATGAAAAAAACCTAATTGCGCAGAGAATTACGAAAATTTTTAGTGCTGCTGTTTCCAAAAGAAAAGTTGAAGTGATCACTCCAGTTCAGATTATAACTCTCGCTCCTACTGTAGTTGTTACTCTCACTCCTACGCCAACTCCAACCAAAATTCCTACCCCAGTTGACCCTTATAGAAATGATCCAGATCTCAAGGATGCAGAATGGGGCAAAGCAGTTCAAGTGAGTGAAACTGGTTATCGAATGAAGATCGGCTATGACTCGGTGATGGCTACTCCAGACGAAACTTTTAAGGCCTTGAATCTTTACCGTTATACCAAAGGCAAATCAAACTTAACTTGGGATGATCGCCTGGCTAAATATGCCTTAGAGCGGGCCACCTTTGTCTGTAAAAACGGCTCGGATGGTCATGCTGGGTTTAGTGATTATGTTGAGAAACAAGAGGGCTATAAAACACTAGGCTTTTATAGTCTTGGTGAAAATATGAGCACACACATGAAGTTTACTGGCACTCACTTGATTGAATGGATGTATGCGGGTGATGAGGCACACGATGGCAATCAGCTTGGTGATTGGAGTCATGTGGGTGTGGGAATTTTTGAGGACTGCTCTTCGCTTATCTTTGGCAATAATATGATTTAGGAATTTTAATTGAGCTAGAGGTCTTTGACGTCTAAGTAGCCAATTTCGACATTCTGTGCGAATTCTCTGTCTGAAATGCTGTCGCCGATCATTAGATATTGGCTCTTATCGATTTTATCTGAGGCAATTAATTTAAAAGGAGCTGGACTTGGTTTAACATTTTCTACGTCATCGAGAGTGATAATTTTATCGAAATGATCAGCAATCTGTAGTTCTTTTAAGATGGGTGAAACAACTTCTCTAGAGTTGGAAGTGAGTAAATATAAGTTTTTGCCTTGTTGATAAAAAGTTTGTAGCAAGTTGAAGGTTGTCTCGATTAATTGGTATCCTTGATAGTTTTCTTTTTCCATTTTTAATTCAAACTGAATATAATCATCGCGAAAAGCTTTTCCATATTTGTTGATAAATTGATGAATAGCGTACATGTGAAAATCAGTATTTTCATCAAAATTTGGTTCGAATCTCTTTATTATAGACATGACGCCAGGATACCAAGATGACCAGTCCATGATAATGGTGGCCAGGGTTTGATCAAAGTCAAAGATGACATTTTTATACGGCTTAAAGTCCATAAACATATATGCTACCATGAATTAAAAGGTCGTGATTATGAAAAAATCCATGGACATTCTCATTTGGGCATTTTTACTTTTTCTAATTACTCCTAGCGGTATGGCTTTGGCCTCATGGAATGCCGTCCCAGGAGATAGCACTTATGCTTGGAAGTTGTCTCTGGAGAGAGTTTTGCTCGCAGTACTTAGTCCTTCAGATAAACTTCAATCTAGTACTCAGGTCAAGCTTGCCGAAAGACGCTTTGGAGAAATGGAACAGGTTCTTGATAGTCAGTATGCTGTGGAAGGTTTGGATAATCTAAATAAGCAATTAGCTGCGACTTCTACTAATATTCAAAAAATTAACAAAGAAACCTCTCGTAGCGAGGTGACAGATCAATATATTGTTTCACTAAAGAAAATGTCTGCTTCCCTCGATGAGCAAAAGACTAAGGCTAAAACTGGAGAAATCGCTATTGTGGCACAGAAAAACAATGTGAATAAATCAGCTGACGAGCCAACGGCTAAGCCGACTACCAAACCTGTTGTTAATAATCCTGTTGTTACAGTCACTCCTGTGATTCCAGGTACTCCAACCACTCAAGTGAGTGCTGCTCCATCGCCAGCTAGTGAACAGCAGGAAGATACGGCAGAAGTGATTGATGCTATTGAGGAAACTCAAGATGCAATTAACGATGCCATTGAGATATTAGAGCAAAACCAACAAAACAATCCAATTCAGGAAATGAAAGGCGAATTGAAAAAAAATAAAGGTGGAGATGATAATGAAGATAATAAAAAGGATTCAAATAAAGAATTGCTAGAGAAACTGGAAGAAAATAAAGGTAAAGGGAAAAATGATAGAGAAGATTAAGTAACGACACAATTTTATTATTTGGTTTAATGTTTATTTTCTAAAATAGATTTATAATTTCATTGCTGTGTTTTTTTGATACAATTATTATGCCTTATAAGTTTTGGTAGCAATGAAAGGTGGTTTATTATGGTAGAAAAAATTTTAGAAATTCAAAGTGAAGATCATTTGGAGAGTATGCTGAGAACGAATGGAGTGCCGCTGGACGAATGGGACTCTTTTAAGGGAATATCTGACTTGTGGAAAGAGATAAAGTCTGGTGAAACACAGATGGTCCAAGAAGGAAAAGAGGTTGTTCGCCAAGTTGGAGTGGTAAGAATTCATGTATTTTATGAAAAAGGAAGAGTGAAGCTTAAGCTTATAGAAGAAAAGCAAGTAAGAAATGATGGAGAAGAAAGAGTTAGGGGTTTCGATTATGTTGCAGAAAAACAAAAAAAAGGTGAAGATCCAAATCGAGCTGGTGCAAGAGGTGTTCAGGAAGAACTAGGAATTTTTGTCAATCCAAGATCTTTGTCTAGTTTGGGCGCTAAAACTGAGGAGAGAGATAGTCCAAGTTATCCAGGGCTGAAATCTAGATATAAAACGTATAACTTTGAGTTGCATCTGGAAGATTCTCAGTTTAATCCGGATGGCTACGTTGAAGAAGATGAAAAGAAAAGAACTTTTTTCAAATGGATTCCGGCATAAAGGAATTTAAGGCTTATTCATGGGGAATATGAGCTTGCTCGCTTCACAAGAATAACTTTCACTAATCGTTACAGTTATTTTTCTTGTTCTCGCTGTGCTTCCTCATATAATTGAACATAATGCTCCTCGCTTGCGCTCGCGTGCATTATTAGCTCAATTATCTGGACCTAAAATGATAGATTCTCTCATTGAGATCTTAAAACATAAAAAAAGACGCTTGTTAGCGTCTCTTTTTATGTTTTGTGACCCCATGGGGAATCGGACCCCAGTTATCTGGATGAAAACCAGATGTCCTAACCACTAGACGATGGGGCCGTCTAGATTTGTAACAAATCTTTATTTTAAAGCCAGGTGACATTTTCGAAATGCTCTACTCTAGGCTTAGTCAAATTACCAACGACTGATATGATATCAAATCTATGGCTTTTTTTAAACTGCTTTTTTCTTAAGTAGCTGTTGGCTACTCTAATCATGTTTTTTAATTTTTTTTGATCGACTGCTTGGCTAGCGTCGCCGAAATCATCTTTGGCCAAGTATTTGACTTCGATGAAAACTATTTCATCAAATTGTCTGTCTAGTGCGATGATGTCTATTTCGCAATTTCCAAGTCGCAAGTTCTTTTCCAAAAGCACATAACCCTTATTTTCAAGAAAGGCTAAGGCAAGTTCTTCGGCTTTAATTCCTTTGGAAAAATTAGGCAGTCTTTTTTGCTTGAGCGAAAAGACTTTTTTCTTTAACTCTACTGGCGGCTTTACCGACTTTGTCACGTAAGTAATATAACTTACTACGTTTAACTTCACCACGGCGTTTGACTTCGATTTTTTTGATGCTAGGCATCATCAAAGGGAAGATCTTCTCAACACCAACACTGCCAGAGGCAATTTTGCGAACGGTAAAGGTTTTGTTGACTTCACGATTTTTGATAGCAATCACTAGACCTTCAAAAACTTGAACTCTAGTTTTTTTGCCTTCACTAATTTCTTGGTGAACACGCACGGTGTCGCCAACATTAATTTCTAGATCGTTGTAAGTAAAATTCTGTGCCATAACAAGCGAGTATTGTACCAAAGGAAATCACAAAAGTACAAGGTCAAAAACCAAATATCTTAATTTTTGCCTTTTTTGGCTTTCTCTTCCCAAATAGCGCGTAAATATTCAATAAAGATTGGATGTGGCTTGAGCGGAGCAGATTTGTATTCTGGATGAGCTTGAGTTGCCAAGAAGAAAGGATGCATTTTTCTTGGTAATTCAATCATTTCTACAAAGAAGTCATCTGGACTGGTGCCGGAAATAACAAAGCCTTTATCTTCCAAAGCTCTTCTGTATTCATTATTAAATTCAAAGCGATGGCGATGTCTTTCAGAAATGAGATTTTGTTTTTCATCTTTGAAAGTGCTGTGTTTTTTATAAATCTCGTGAGCCAAGGTACCTGGTTTCAAAATACAGTCATAAGCACCAAGTCTCATGCTGGCACCATCACCTTTGATTTTTTGGTATTTTGCTTCAAATGGAATCGAATGAATGATCTGGTATTTGGCTTTAGGATCGACTTCTTCGGTATTGGAATCTTTAAGTCCAGCTACGTTACGAGCAAATTCTATGGAAGCCAATTGCATACCATAACAAAGTCCTAGATAAGGAATTTTATTTTCACGAGCATAGCGAACAGCGTCAATTTTACCTTCGACTCCTCTACCACCCCAGCCGATTGGCACGATGATGCCGTCTACTGCTTTTAGATCTTCTAAAGCTTTTTTCTCTTTTTTCTCTAAACTCTCAGCATTGATAAAGACGATTTCGACCTCAATTTTTTCATGCCATGAAGAGTGATTGATAGACTCTAGGAGCGAAGTGTAGGAGTCTTTGAGCTCGTAATCACCAGTGGCAATGTATTTGGCAACGATGCCGATTTTGACCTTATTCTCCTTCTTAGCGTAGATGTTTGCGACCATGGCTCGCCAGTCTGTTAGGGCAATCTTCTTGGATTTGAGGCCAAGCTTTTTGAGCACTTTTTGACTGAAGTTTTGACGATCAAAAATAAGTGGAATTTCGTAGATGGATTTGCAGTCAGGATTAGAAATAATATCTTCCTGATTCATGGTACAAAAGTAAGCGACTTTTTCTTTACGCTTGTCATCAATTTCTAATTCACCACGCCCGACAATGAAATCTGGTTGAATGCCCATGGAATTCAAAGCTTTGACAGAAAGTTGGGTTGGCTTGGATTTGAGTTCATTAATGTGAGAAGGAGCTGGGAAATAAGTGACGTGCAATAAAATGACATCTTTTGGCAAAGTCATTTTCATGATGCGATAGGCTTCGTAATAAACGATGTTTTGGTATTCCCCGGCTGTGCCACCGAGCTCGATCAAAACAACGTCATAATCCATAGAAGCTTCGCGAATACGACGAATCACTTCTTCTGGTACATAAGGAATAGCGTCAACAGTGGCGCCACCGTATTCGAGATTTTTGGTACGTTCAATGACGGTGCTGTAAATCTGACCCATGGTAGTGAAATTTTTGAAGCCTACTTCTCTACCTAAGAATCTCTCGTAAGAGCCAAGATCTAAATCAGCTTCCAAGCCGTCTTCACAAAGAAAGACGTCGCCGTGTTCAACGGGATTGATGTTTCCAGAATCAAGATTTAGGTAATTTTCACACTTAATATTGGTGACGTTGTAACCTTGCTCTTTGAGCAGCACACCCAAAGATGCGGCTGTAACGCCCTTTCCAAGTCCTGAAAGTACACCACCAGAAACGAAAATGTACTTCGTTGAGCTTTTACCTTTTGTTTGTTTGAGGAATCCGCGTATGTCTATCATTACGGGATTTTATTCTAAGCGGGAGCTTCGGTTTTGGGTAGGGGGAGTTTTTTCTTATTTAAAACAAGCATTAATAGTGTCTTATTTTTTTCGACGCTTTGCAATTTCTGTTCGTATGTTATTTGCTGTGTATTCATATCCCAATTCTCTACCTTGCTCTATTAATGCCTCAACTTCTTCCAATGATGTGGGTACACCTGCATCTTCTGTTGATGCAAATGAAGACAATAGAACAGAAAATCTATTTGCGTCTTCGGGGTTTTTTACAATACGTTGAAGCACCCCTTCTTCATCTCTGAATTCAGCGGATCCGTATTTAATTTTAGAAAAATACTCTACGGCTTCTCTTCTGTTTTTAAAAAGTTTCTCTGTCATGTGAAAAGTCATTTTACTACATTGTTTTGTTGTAGTAAAAGCATGGTGCTAAAATAAATTCATATGCTCAAAAAAATCTATACCAAAACTGGTGATCAGGGTAAAACAGCTCTCATCAGTGGTGAGCGTTTGCCAAAAAACAGTCTGGTTTTTGAAGTTCTTGGTACTTTGGATGAGTTTAATGCAAGCTTGGGTTTGGTTGTGTTGAAGTTCGGAAATTTGTTGAACGATAAAGTATCTTTACGCGAAAAAGCTTTATTAATAGACCTACAAAACGAACTATTTAAGCTTGGCGCAGAAATTGCTGCTTCTCCCAGAGTCAAGCTTGATGATAATTTTGTAAAAAAACTAGAAAAAGAAATTGACTTTTTACAAAACGATCTTGGAGAGAATTGGCGCTACAAATTTGTTTTGCCAGGAGGCTCAGAAATAAGTGCTTTTCTAGATCTCTCCCGCACGATTTGTCGCCGTTTGGAGCGCCGCTTCGTCACACTTGATAACGAGAGAGACGTTCGCGAAGTAGTTCTGCAATTCGTCAACAGAATTTCTGATTATCTCTACACTCTACGAACTTGGGTCAATAAAGAGTTGAAGACGGAAGAAATTGAATTCAAGCTTTAGTCTATCGCTCAAAAGCACAATACAAATATTCTTATTATACTTTAAGCTTGTAAAGTATAATAAGATATGTTATGTTTACAGTAATTATGAAAAATTTTATTGCTGGTCAACATAGGACTATTAGGGCGAATACTGCTCTCGAATACCAGAGTTTTCTCCCAAATTTAATTAATAAGCCTTTTATTGCTAATAATCAATCAACTATAATTCTTCTTGAAGAAGCAACTCGTTTATTGGGAGAGTTAAATGCTTATTCCCGCTTAGTGCCAAATATTGATTATTTCATTCAAATGCATGTGAAAAGTGAGGCTGTTAGTTCTTCTAAAATTGAAGGAACGCGCACTGAAATAGATGAGGCGCTACTGCCTGAAGAAGAAATCGACCCAGAGCGTCGCGATGATTGGCGAGAAGTGCACAATCATATTGAAGCTATGAATTGGTCTGTCTCTGAATTGAATAGACTACCAGTATCTTTGCGTTTAATTAAAAAAACACACAAGCGACTGCTGAGTGGAGTGAGAGGCAATTACAAGATGCCTGGAGAAATTCGTACGAGTCAAAATTGGATTGGTGGATCGTCAATTCGTACAGCTCATTTTGTTCCTCCTGTGCCAGAAGAACTTGGAATTTTACTATCTGATTTTGAAAAATTTTGGCACAACACGGAATTAAATATTCCAGTTCTGATTAAAATTGCCATTATGCATTATCAATTTGAGACGATTCACCCATTTCTAGATGGAAATGGTCGCTTGGGTCGTTTGTTAATTACTTTGCAGCTCATCGAACGACAGTTTTTATCTAAGCCAGTTCTATATATTTCTGATTATTTTGAAGAATATCGTCAATCTTATTATGAAACATTGGATTTTGTGCGCAAAACCAACGATTTGGAGAGTTGGGTGAGATTTTTTTTGGAAGGAATAGTGATGACCAGCAACAAGGGTAAACAAAAACTAGAAAATATTATTGCTTTACGCGAACAATACGAATCTAAAATTGCTACCTTAGGACGTAGAGTGCCTACAGCAAGAAAGCTACTCATTCATCTTTTCTCTCAGCCCATTACTAACGTTAAGAATATCGCTGAAGTCCTCGATTTGAGTTTTAGAGCTGCCAATGATTTAGTTGACAGCATGACTAAAATTGATATTTTGCAGGAAAAAACAGGCTATTCTAGAAATCGTTTGTTTGAAATGAAGGCATATTTAATGTTGTTCAGAAGGTAATTTTAATACCTAAACTTCCTAATCAATCCCACTACTCTGCCTTGAATCTGGACATTGGTGGCATAGATAGGACTCATACTGGAGTTAGCTGGTTCTAGACGAATACGCGTGACTTCTTTGTAGAATCTTTTCAAAGTAGCTAGTCCGTTGTCTAGTAAAGCCACCACAATGTCGCCATTACTAACTTCTGGAGTTTCTTCGATGACAACATAGTCGCCGTCATCAATGTGGTCTTCAATCATGGATTTGCCACGAACTTGTAAGACATAGGCTCTCTTCTTGCCAGTAATCATTTCTGGAGAGACTTTGAAGCTAGCATTCGGGTCAGTGTGGGGTTCAATTGGTGAACCAGCAGCGATAAAACCTAAGAAAGGCAAATCGACGCTATCGGTGATGTTGAGAAAAGTGCGATCAACTAATTCGATACCGCGCACTGCACCTTCGTGCTTACGAATGACCTTTTTACGTTCCAAAGCCTGCAGATGTTCATGAACAGTGGCGAGAGAAGAAACGCCAATCGATTCGGCTATTTCCTTGAGGGTTGGTGAATAGCCATTCTTCTGGACATATTGAGCGATGAAGTCGACAATTTGACGCTGTCTTTTGTATAAAGTGACTGCCATAGACTGGTTCCTTTTCTCGTTAAAAGTAATTCAAATAAATAACGAAGATTAACCATAAAATAAACGAAAAAAAGGCAAAGGTCAACGGGTAATTTTCGGTTTTTGGGAAAGAACTCAAGCGCTAGCCAATAGAATACTAAGCAGCAGTCTGAGTTTCTCTATAAATTTCCATGAGACGATTGTATTTGACAACCCGTTCTCCCCTGTTGATTGGGCCAAATTTGACGTAGTTGGCACCCACAGCGACTGCTAGGTCAACGATGAGCGTTTCGTTGGTTTCACCGCTACTGTGAGAGATGACGAGATCCAACTTAGAATCCTTGACCAGCTTAATACTTTCCATGGTTTCACTGATAGTGCCCAATTGTTTTGGTTTGATGACGACGGCGTTAAAATCTTGGTCTTTGATGCCTTTGCTGATCAGAGAAGCTCTTGAGGAAACGCTGTTGCAGGCTGCAATGGTGGTGGTTTTACCAATTTCACGGACCAATTCTTCCCACTTATTGGTTTCACTGTCCACAAAAGGATCTTCAATGTAAATTAACTTATAGCTTTCTCGCATTTTTTTGTACAAATTAATCAAATCATTGGCATTCATACTTTCGTTGCTATCGCGAACGCGATATTTAGAAGCTTCAAAAATATCATAGGCTGCAGCGTTGAGGCCAAAAAAAAGATCTTGAGCAAAATTGTAGGGGCTTTGTCTAATAGCCTCAATCATCAGCTCAAAAGCATCGGTATTTTTGTAGAGATTTGGACTATAGCCACCTGTAATGCCGACCGAGTGAATAGCTCCTTTGGAAATTAATAAATCTTCTATTTTTTGTTTAAGGACCACGGCCATTTCAATTGATTTATCAATCGACATGTGACTGGCTGGAATAATGAAGAATTCACGGAAGTCTAAATTTTTGCCGCCATGAGCACCACCGTCCAAGGCAGTGATAATGCAGTTTGGCATGCTAATTTCACTCACGAGCTGGTATTTTTTCTGGATGTATTGGTATAAAGGCAAGCCGACGCTTAAAGCTCCAGCTTTTAGCACTGCTTGCGAGACTGCTAAAATAGCGTTAGCACCAAGCTTTTTTTTATTGGGAGTGCCATCCAAATTAATCAAAAGTTGATCAATGTCTCTTTGCTTGAGCACGTCCTTGCCTACCAATTGAGGGGCGATAATTTGATTGATGTTGTCGATGGCTTTTGATACGCCAAGGCCACCCATTCTTTGATCCCCATCACGCAGTTCAAAGGAGTCGTGGCTTTTTTGAGAAATGGTAGTTGGAACAGTGGTGATTACTGAAAAACCATTATCTAGCCACAAGATAAGTTCAATCGTTGGCCAACCACGACCATCAAGAATTTCTCGAGCCTGCAAAGCATAAATTAAAGCCATAACTAAAGTATAGAGAATTGCCGTCTACTTTTCTAGCTCTGCTTTAAACCAATCCACCATTGGAATTGGGCACGGATCCATACCTTCCAAATAAGCCAAATAAAGATTGGTGAAAGTGTTGAGAGTGAGCAATTCAAAGGCCTGCATTAGCTTGGTTTCAGAAACAAGATGGATTATTAGGCTTTCGAGACCAGCTTTTTCCACAGCTTTTTGAGTCAAATCTATGCGTTTTTGAATTTCACTGCGGTATAGATTGGATTGAAAAAAGACAAAGAAATGGTTGAGAGCATTGCTTTTTGGAAAAGTTAAGCCTTCCAACAAGTGGTGATTGATCTCTGGAATAATTTTGTAATCGCCATAAATCTTGGAGTTTTCATTGAGTTGATTGGCGCCGATGTGCAGAGCACCTTCTAGGAAAGAGGCGCCAACTAAGATTGGTCTTCTCTCCAAGAACATGTAGGCCAAAAGCTTGGCTTGGTTTTTGTCCTGAGCGACTTCGATGACGCAGTTTTGAGTGGTTTTTTCGATGGCAAAAATTACTTGATCAAAATCTTCTTCATCAAATTTAATCAAACCTAATTTTTTGAGCATGACGATGATCGCCATGATGTTGTAGGCAGTGGCCATGCGTGGTTGATTGGATGGATTGAACTTTGGATTAATGAAGTAACTTGGATAGTTTTTTTCTTTTGCCAATTGTCCAAGCTTTCCACCAGAGGCAATGACGGCAATCATCGCGCCTTTTTTATTAGCTTCTGCTGCGCAATTTAAAGTTTCTTCAGTACTGCCGGAGTAGCTACTTAAGATGACAAAAGTGTTTTGGCCAACATAATTTGGCAACTCGTAATCTTTGCAAATTTCCAAGGAGACTGGCAATTCTTCTTTGTAAAGATTTCTCACCAAATCAGCGCCAAGGGCTGAACCACCCATACCAGCAACAACAATGTTTTGGATATTTTTGTAGGCACTGACGTCAATCTGATCTTGTTCTTCCCAGACTTGTCTGACTTGATCAGTGATGCTCTCTGCCGAGGCTAGAGCGCCATCAGGATCAATTTCTTTAATTTTGCTGCGATCATCTAAGATTGCGGTAAGTGACATAAACATTCGTAATTTAACCTTCCTCGTCAGATTAAATTACTCCTTTCTTTATAATATTTGTTAATCTAAAGCGTGAGTATTAGTGCCTTTTTCTAAGTCAATTTCTGAATATTTACTCAAAATACCTTTGATAGTTTTTTTAAGAGATTCGTAGTCAGCTTGTGTTTTGGCCTCGAACTTTACAGTGGCGTATGGGCCATTTTGTGAAGCACGAATGATGGCCATTTGATCTGGCAGATCCATTCTAATACCATCGATATCGATGTACTCTGCTGTTGGCCAGTTCTTCTTAAATTCAGCGGTGATGACTTCGGCAATAAACTTGAATTTTATATTATCTGCCAGGCCAAATTTAATTTCTGGACTACTGATGTATTTTGGTAATTTCTCCACCAATTGACTCAAAGTTTGGTCTTTTCTCTCTAGGTAAGATAAGAGACGCAAACAAGCGTAGGCGCCATCATCATGTCCGAAGAAATTGTCCATAAAGAAAATGTGGCCAGAAAGTTCGCCACCAAAAGGAGAGCGGGCTTCTTTGACTTTGGCTTTGATGAAAGAATGGCCGGTTAGCCACATCACTGGTTTGCCGCCAGCAGCAACGATGCTTTCGGTAACTTGTCTGGAACAAAGGGTGTTGTAGACAATTGGAGCACCTGGCATAGTTTCGAGAACATCCTTGGCAAACAGCGCGACGATAACATCCATCCAGAGGATTTGACCCTTATCATCGACCACTGACATGCGGTCGCCATCGGCATCAAAAGCAAAACCAAGATCAGCGCCATGTTCTTTGACGCCAATAGCCAGGCGTTCAAGAACTTTGCTCTCGGTTGGATCTGGATCGCCTAGTGGATAGCTGCTATCAAGATTGGTATTTTGCTCGATGATAGTGCAACCAGCTTCTCTAAAGATTCTTGGATAAAACATGCCACCGGTGGCGTTACAGGTATCAATAACTATTTTCCAATTTTTCTTGAGTGAAAATAATTTTAATAAAGTTTGTAAATAAGCCGGGAAAAGATCGTCGCTTCGATTGCTGCCGTGACCTTCACTGAAAATACCTTTGGCAGCGATGTTACGCATCTCGATAATTTCTTCAGAAACCATAGTGTCAGAATAACCGACGCTCAATTTCAAACCGTTGTAGTTGCCTGGATTGTGAGAGGCAGAAATCATCACTCCACCCTTGGTTTTATATTCATAAGAGGAATAATAGACGATTTGACTCATGCTAAGGCCAATATTGATGGTATCGATTCCGCCATCATTGAGACCAGCGGTGACTGCTTTGGCGTAGGATTCGCCATTGCGGCGATTATCTCGGCCAACAGCAGCTTCTTTGATTCTTCTGGCAGCGAGAAAAGTAGCGTAAGCGCGACCGAGAGTGTAATAAACATCGTCATTAAGATCTTCGTCAATAACGCCACGAATATCGTATCCACGGAAGATATTTGGGTTAATGTTTTTAACGATGTTGTGCATAATTGTTTCCTTTCAATGCTAGTTAGACTAGCTACGCTAATCTACATATTAAGTAGTAAAAGGTCAAGTTCAGCTGCCAGGCTCAGCAGACTGGCAGATTGTTTTTGTTTCTGATCGATTTGATAAAGCTGCTGGTGGATTTGGAGGAGTTTTTCTAGAGTAAATTCTCTAGCCTGTGATCTGAGTTTGCTCAGCATGAAAGGAGCCATTTTAAGTGTTTGTTCTTCTTTGACTTGAATCAGCATTCTGATTTGGCGCAGAATCATCAAAAAAACAAATTCAGCTCCATCGCTCTCCACACTTTCTTTGAGAAGTTTAAGTATGGCATTTTTATTTTTTGGATTAGTGCTTAGGTGGTCCAAAAGTGACCATAATTTAACGGTAATTTTGAATTCAAAAACGGGAGCTGTGCTTGGCAATTTTTTGAAATCAGTTTTAGTGAGGAGTTTTTTTTCCCAAAGAATTATGTCAATTGATGCGGATGATATTAGATCTATAAATTCGTCTTTTTTCTTTGATTTGGGTAATGAATGTAAGCACTCAATAACCAGGATTTTTGAGCCGCCAAAGAGACTGTCGCTAAGCAGAGTTGATTCTAATTTAGCACGATCCATTTTTTCAGCTTCTAAGCTGACGATCTCTTGATTTTGTTTTTTGGCTTCACTGACAAGCTCACTTAATTTTTTTCTGGAAGCAACTTGATTTTCACCGTGAATGATTTTTAGCATGTTTCCATTTTTATTTATGATAAGAACAATACGCTTTAAGAAGTCCGTAGAAGGCGCTGCAAACTAATTTAATTTAAATAGTTTGTTTTGAATCAGCGACTTCTTCGAGGTTAAAGAAGATTAATGGCTAATTTAAGCAATAATTTTAGTTAACCGTGACTTATTAAAGTGTGATGTTTGGTTTAATTATAGCGTTTTTTACGCAATTGACCTTTGTGAATTAAATATTCACTGTCGTATTTTTTGACGATTTCCCAGAACTTCTTGGAGTGATTCATTTCCAGGCGATGAGTTAATTCATGAATAATCACGTAATCAATAATGGCCGGAGAGTAATGGACTAAGCGCCAATTAAAGTTCAGATTGCCATAAGAACTGCAACTTCCCCAACGACTGCTCTGCTCTTTGAGTGAAATTCTTTTGTAGCTAATTTCCATTTTTTTTGCCAACTCTTGAGTTCTGGTTGATATATATTTTGAAGCTGTTTTCTTGAGGAATTCTTCGATTTGTTGCTGGATTTTGGCGGCTGTTTTGATTGACAGATTATTGACATGAATCTGACCATCTTTGACCGCCACCCCCATTTTGTCAGCAGCACTATTAATGACAACTTGGTATTTTTTGTCAAAAATATAGAGCTCGTCTGTTTTGACTTGGACTTGGTTTTTTTTGACTTTGGCTAGATTGTTTTCAATCCAATCCTTTTGACCTTCGACAAATTTGCGAATTATGAATTCAGGAATCAACTTTGGAGCACTTACAATCACTTCTGCTTTGGCATTGATGCTAATGCGCAGCGACAGGGATTTACTTGATCTTTTGATTTGGTAATTAATCATTGTCTGGTTCGCTTTGCATCTTTGACCGAGCTCCAGCGAGGGAATGTCCGAAGTGGAGGCGGAGGACGCACATCATTATAAATATAAGGTCCGAAATTCGCTTTGCATCTTTCGTACCAGCTGCTTTTTGCTTCAGCATCATCTTTCTTGCGAAAGCTGTTGCTGGGGTCCGAAATTCGCTTTGCATCTTTCGTACCGCTTGGTCCGAAATTCGCTTTGCATCTTTCGTACCAGCTGCTTTTTGCTTACTGCAAAAAGACAGGGTCCGAAATATAATACCACCTAATAAGCCCGGGTGGCGAAATGGTAGACGCGCATGTTTTAGGAGCATGTGGAGCAATCTATGGAGGTTCAAGTCCTCTCCCGGGCACAAGAAGAGATATCAATGATATGAAAAAACGAATATATAAAAAATGGATTTATTTCTTAATTTTGCTATTCGTAGCAGGTTTTTTATTTCTAAGCAAGCTTGATACTACGATACCCACAGTTAAATTGAAATTTGTGTCACGTGACCCGTTAAAAGAACAGCAACTAGAATATTCATACTCATATCAAGGTGACGACTTGATGAGAGGTAATAAATTTGGTGGTTATGGTTATTCGGAAATTAAAACTGCCATAACAGGTCAGATTGTTGAAATTCCAACAAAAAGAATTATTAGTTACTGGCCATTTTCTAAATTTACCTATTTATTGATTAACGGTGATCAAATCGAGACATCTCAAGGATATTGTTCTTGGGCGGCAAGTATATGGGCTGATAAGCATAAATCTTTACTAGATCAAGACAATAAAATTAAAGAAAATGTTGGAAGGCATCTTTATCTTATCAACACTAGTAGTGAATTTATTTTTGATAATGTGAAAGATAAAGTTATCGAGGTTAAGTGTCTATAAGAGTTTGTAGCGTTTAATCTTCTGAAAAAATGAACATGGTGTTTGGAAGATAAATTTAGAAATGGTTCGAAATTAAAATTATCTTCACACTAAAAGAGACAGCACTGTTATTAGGCGTGTAAATAGATTGATGTAGATTTTAAAACCTGAATAAGTCGCGATACATATTGCACTCCTAACAAGTAGTTCTATGTCTTCAGATATTCCCTCATTAAGATATGTATTGTCCAATTTTCATCATGGGTATACTGCCATTTCGTCTCCATGTATTGGAGAATGATAAGGAGTATGGAGTGCAATCAACGCTCTCTGCTTTTGGGGTAAGCAGAAAAACATACTTTTACTGGCAATTACCCTCATGCAATCACGGGGGAGAATTGCCTCTCTTGTTCCCTTGAGTACTCGTCCTCATCACACTTGTCGTATGGTGATTGATAAGCTATTGCTTGCCTTCATTAAATTTATTCAAGAAACCTACGTTAGGATTGGGAAAGAAAAATTAGTGATTCTGGTCTCTGCCTATGCCAAATCACTGGGTGTTGGTGAGTATGGCGCTTCCAAGATGGGTGCGATCATCACGAGCAACCACTACTTCTTTGATCCTCCCAAAAAAAGGAGGCAACCAACCTTTTTCAAATCAAGAGTAAGGAGGGTGGAAAAAGATATTGCGCCAGGATACGTTGAGTAAGAGTTCTTCTTAAATTTTCATGAATATTTGGAAAAAGAAAATATTAAACACCAATTTACTTATCCAAGATCACCAAAGATTAATGGCGTGGTTGAAAGATTCAATGAAACCATTCAAGAAGAGTTTCTTCAAAGAAATGATGAGATCTACTTTGACTTAGAAGGATTTGAGGGTAAACTAACAAAGTATTTAGATTGGTACAACACCAAACGACCACACATGGCACTTAATTATTTATCTCCAATGCAATTTATTCAAAGGAGTATTCCGGAAAGTATGTGCCTATAACATAAACCTTGACACTATATAGTTTATGTGCTAAACTATTCACATAATAAACAATATTTATATTATGAATAATATCAACACAAAATTACTATCTGAATTTTTAAGCAAAGCAGTTAAAGTCCGCAGATTGATCGAACAGACGAGTTCGTTTGAAGATAAGGCGATCACACTACTTCAAGTTCAAGCACTTACTTACATTCACACCCATCCCAAAACTCCCGTAGGTTCACTAGCGGATGAGCTATCTATGTCACTGTCAGCAGTAGCGCAGCTTACCAATCGCCTAGCTGATGCAGGTTATATTCAAAGAGAAGATAGCTTAACAGATCGCAGGATAATATGTCTTTCCATTACTCAGGAAGGTGCAAGGCAAATGGCAGTCTTTAAAAAACAATTAGAGAAAAATCATTTTAAAGTTTTATCAGCGATTCCGGAAAATGATCTTAAGGAATTAGTCCGCATATTTACCAACATTTTAGAGGTTCAAAACCAAGAATAATATGAAAATTCCTAAAATATATCCAATAATAGTCCTAATCATAGTTTTGGCGGTTGGATTTAAAACTGTCGTGTTGCGTAAACCTGATACTCGTCTTTTATACACGACCCAAAAGGAAACATTTCTTGAAACTATTCAAGTAAGTGGTATCTACCATAAAACGGCTACGGAAACAGAAAAAGCCACTACCTATGCGACCTATCAAAGCGCCCTTAGCACTATTGTGATATCAAGGCAAAATAAGGAAGCGGCAGATGCCACGATGTGGCTGAAAAGACAAGCTGTTTTAGATGCAGAGAACGGCGTCGATTACAAAGATGACAACACAACAAATCCTGCTACCAAAGAAGATTACACTGATCTAGAAAAACTAAGCATAGATTCAAAACTTGTTCAGGCAGAGAAAGATTTTCTCTCATCAGAGACTAAGTATAAAGAGGCAGGTATTTCTATTGCCGCCGCTCAAGCACAAGTGAATCTGTCCAAAATTGCCTATGAAGATACCTTGGAAAACGAGCCACTGTTAACCGTATATGTAAATGAAGTTTATGCTCCCAAAGTCTCACTTGGGCAAAAAGTGAATGTCACTTTTGATGCGCTCAAAGATGTGGTTTTTGCTGGAAAGATCTCCTCCATTGATTCGGTAGGCACTGTTACTGGTGGAGTTACCACTTTTGAAGCGAAAATTGAAATCATTGATTTGCCAGCTGAGATCAAACCCAATATGACAGCGATTGCTACCATTGAGTTAATTCGTAAAGAAAATACCATTGCCATACCAATGAGCGCGATAATTTACCAGGATGGAAAAGCATTTATCCAAAAAGCCAGTAGTGATGATGGAGTTTTGACACCGGTGGAACTTGGAGAAAAGGGATTTGTCAAGGTGGAAGTAATCTCTGGTTTGGATAGTGGAACAGAAGTGCTGGTCAGACCAAACAGTAAAAGTTTATGAAAATACAAGTGAGTTTTAACAAACTTAAAAAAGATCTGACAGTAGGGCAATTTTTAGCAGTTCGCGAACTGAAACGTAATAATCCCTGGTCAACAGCCCTTATTATCTTCGTGATGTCTCTGACATTTTTTAATATGGTGTTAATGGGTGGTATTCTCATTGGATTGGCTGACGGAATGATGAACTCATTCAAAACGTATTACTCTTCAGACATTTTAATCAAGCCGATCAGTCAAAATACCTCAATATCTCAAGTTAGCATGCTCGACTCCGTTATTAAAAGCTTACCTTCCTACAAGTCTTTATCAAAACGATATACCGTGCCTGCAATTCTAGAGAACGAAGGTAAGATAAAAATTAAAGATACAGAAATTGGCCAACGAGTAAGTAGTACACTGGTCGGAATTAATCCAAGCGAAGAAGATGCAGTTACTGGATTATCCTCTCAATTAATTTCTGGGGAATTTTTAAGCGATTACGACACTGATGGGATTATTGTAGGGAAGAGTTTATTATCCGAATACTCCAAAGGTTCTTCCACGGAATCACGCCTAGAAGGAGTGGTAATCGGATCTAGATTAAAACTGATGATTGGCAAAACGGAGACAGAGGCTATTGTCAAAGGGATCATTGATACCGGCAATAGCACCGTGGATAGCCGCATCTTTATACTTGAGAGTACTATGCGCGCACTAACAAATAATCAAAGTCTTGATGTTAACGAAATAGCTGTATTGCTCAATCAAGGTTCTGATAACAAAGAAGCCAAGGGATATATAGTAGACAATTTCTCTTATAGTACCGACGTTATTGTCGAAACGGCTGAAGAAACCTTGCCAAAGGCCATTTCAGATATGAAAAAAACATTTTCAATGCTAGGTAATATTGTGGGTGTAATTTCACTTATTGTCGGAGCAATTACGATTTTTATCGTTATCTTTGTTAATGCCATCACCAGGAGAAAATATATCGGCATTATGAAGGGAATTGGAATATCCGCACGCGCCATTGAGATCTCGTATGTCATTCAATCATTATTTTATGCACTTTCTGGGATACTATTTTCGAGCCTGATTATTATTTGGTTTCTTGCCCCCTGGTTTGATCTCCACCCTTTACAATTTCCCGTCACCGAAGGGAGATTAGCGATCACTACAAACGGCCTTATCATTCGCGGCCTTATCTTGACTGTTACAGCCTTCATCTCTGGCTATGTTCCAGCCTGGATGGTGACCAAACAAAATACATTAGACGCAATTTTGGGTAGATAAAAAATATGATAAAAGCTAGTAATCTGACAAAGATATTTACAATCGGTGACAATACGCTTACTGCGCTAAAGAAAATTAGCTTTTCAGTGCCATCTGGCCAATTCTTAGCCATCACTGGCATGTCTGGATCTGGTAAAAGCACACTTTTATACCAACTGAGCTTATTGGATCATCCTAATCAGGGCACTATTGAGATTGAAAACGTCAACACATCCCTATTAACAAGTGATGAAAGAATCTCCTTTAGATTGAAAAATTTGGGCTACATCTTTCAGGACTATGCCATCCTACCTATGCTGACAGCCAAGGAAAATGTCATGATGCCTCTTCTAATGCAAGGAGTTGATGAAAAAATAGCTCAAAAAAAGGCAGAAGAAGCACTTGAAAAAGTCGACCTTCAAGACAGACTAGACAACCTGCCAAGCCAGCTTTCTGGTGGTCAACAGCAGAGAGTCAGTATTGCACGGTCAATCGTGCATAATCCAAAAATTCTTTTTGCCGATGAGCCAACCGCCAATTTAGACACAGAGTCATCAGAAAAAGTCTTAGATATTTTCTTGAATCTCCATAAGCAAGGTCAAACCATTATTATGGTTACTCATGAACCTGAATACGCTAAATTAGCAGAGCGGAACATCGAACTCAGAGATGGATCAATAATAAATGAAATAATCCAAAAACATAGTAAGTAAGAATATTTTTACTCTTTGTGCGTTGTTTATGAATCTGTATTATTGGCTTTTATCTTTTTGTGACTGGTGCTAGTTTTTTGGTAAACCGCAGACAAAATATCAAAAAATGATTCTAGTAGCAACTATCTCGATTAGTTGTATAATGCCAATATGAGTTTAGAAGATCAAAAGCTAGCCAAAATCTTTAGAGACGCCAGAGAAGAGTCTGGACTAACCCAGGCTGGCCTAGCTAAGAAGGGTGGCTTTAATGCTAACTATTACGCCAGAGTAGAACGAGGCGAAGTTACCCCGCGTATAGATATTGTCGAGAAAATCGCCAAAGCCCTCAACATAAGTCTCAGGTTTCCACTCTAGGAATAATCGCGACTATTTTTATTAGCCCTTTTGTATCGTATAATACCCATGGGAACCCTGATGAATGGAGGCGGAAACTAGTTTATTCGGTTTCGCTTTGGACTTCATCATATGCGAGCATTATTTTCTGAATCCAAGGCAGAAAGTGTTCAAATAAAGATGCATCAGGGGCACATTTCTTTTAACATGCCGTTAGGCATGATAAAAGAAATGTTGTTCTATATAAGCAGCACTTGAACCGTAGGCGCCGGCAGCTAGCTGCCTAGTCCCTAAGTCCAAAATTTAAAATGAAATGGATGAAAGTCGCACATCGAGTCCCTGAAAAGGGACGCGAGAAATGCGTCCAGACACGAAGTAGTCTGGGACAGCTCTCCCGGGCACATTTTTAGATTTAAAATCTAGTAATCAATGGTTGATGCTAAGTAATTGGCTTGAAAGCCTATTCTTACATTTCTTTGATGTCGCTTATTCTGCTCAGCAATAAATAAATTTTGCCATTACTTTTCTGATTGCCATTTTCGTATTTCACAGTGGCATCTATTAAATAAGGACCAGCTTCATCAGATCCAAAGATTCCTTGAGCGGCTGTGACATTTTGGCCAGATTGGTATTCAACTGGCTGTAGGTAGGTTATGGAATATTGCTTGCCAGGAATTAGCTCTTTTCCAGATGCTTTTTCATTAGAGTTTCTAGCTTTGTCGAAATGTGAAAGGATTCTTACTCCTTTTCCGTGCTTTGCGGGGATGGTGTCGTAAGATCTTGCAACAACATCTCCCACACCAAGATCTTCCGGATGGTAGTCGTCTGATGGTAGCAAAAAAAGAGGTTCATTCATATATTTATTTTTTTATTTATTTAGTATTTAGACAAAAAAACCCGTCCTATTTTTTAAAACAAGACGGGTGTTTTGGTCTCAGAACGTAATCCCGGTGAGGAATAACCTTCTGAGTTAATAGGTATTATAGCAAATATTATAAGATAGTCAACTCTGGACCAGTTTTTGGATGATTATTGGTTACTTATTTTCTTTAGCAAATTCCATCACGTTCGCATTGTTCTTCATTTCTCTACCCATTTGGCGATCGTCATAACGCATTTCTGCCATCCATTGATTGACAGAACTTGCCCAAGATCCATTGCTGGAAGGGGTGTATTTGCTTTCAATTTGCTCAACGGTGACCAGGCCTCTGTCGATGTAATAAGCCTTTAGTTCACGACCGGCTCTTTCGAAGCCATCTTCATAACTGTCAAAATCCAAGGTGCCTGATTTATGAATGCCGAATCCAAGACAATTGTGTGGTGCGTTTGGATTTTGGTTTTTACACAGGCCAGACTCCTGCATGGCAATGGCTGGCAAAAGTCTAAAATCTATCCCATAACGATCGGCGATTTCAACAATTTTTTTGCCATAAAAGTCATACGGCTTCATTGGCGAATTATATCTTTCCAGAAATTTAGCGATGATTTGGCCTCTAGCATCTTCACTTTCAATCACTGTGGTGACGAGTTGAGCTTGTCCCTTGGAATCCTGCGGACTTTGAATCTTTGGAAGTTTAGCAACTTCAAATTTGGAGGGTGAATTATCTTTGGCAATGAAGTAAAAACTATAGGCAGAGCTACCCAGTAAAATAGCTGAGGTGGATAACAAAAACCAACTAAAAACAAAAAAGAATTTTTTCATCTCTGTTTATTAGTATAACATTAGTAAAGAGCTGGGCCGTTTGATTGTGTTAAAATGAGCCAAGAAAATGCCCATTATTTTTGCCTTTTTATTATTTGTTTTTAGTGCTTTTTTTGGCGGTGCCAAAGCTCAGGCAATTAACAGTCAAAAGCTAGGTATTCACATCCTTCACACTGGCGAGTTGGACAAATTTAGGCAAGTTTACCCTGATGAAGAATGGCGCTTCGCGACCATTCCTTTTACTTTGGATGATCTGGAAAAATATAGCGAGTGGCAAGGATTTTTCGATCACGCTTACAAACTAAAAGTCATTCCCATTTTGCGTTTGACCACGCGTTTTGATCCAAAAATTAATGCTTGGATTATTCCTAGTCGTAAAAATATTATTGATATGGCCAAGTTTTTATCTAGGCTGGATTGGCATCAAAATGAGAAATTCATCATTGTTTTTAACGAAGTGAATCATGCTGCTGAATGGGGTGGCAAGATCGATCCTCTGCTCTATGGTAGTATTTTGAAATTTACTAGCGATTGGTTTCATAGCGAAAATTATAATTATCGAATTTTGCCGGCAGCCATGGATTTGGCTGCCAATAGTAGTGGCGAGACGAGGGAGGCTTTTGGCTATTTGCAAAGTCTCTATGATTTTGACAACCAAATTTTTGACAGCATTGATTATTGGAATTCTCATTCCTATCCAAATCCAGATTTTGCGGCTTCGCCAAAGAAAGTTGGTCAGAATTCCATGCGCGGATTTCTCTACGAACTGAACTGGCTGAAAAGCAAAACAGGTAAAGATTTCGAAGTTCTTATTACTGAAACTGGTTGGGCTTCTTCTTATCTCACCAACTACTATCTAGATGATTACTATTTGTATGCATTAAATTATATTTGGAGCGATTCAAGGGTTAGAGCAGTGACGCCTTTTATTATGAAAGGCAGTCCCGGTCCCTTCGCTTCTTTTAGTTTTTTTGACGCCGCTGGCAACCCGACAGTACAACTCTTTTCACTGCAAAAAGCGCTGCGATCTTATGATGCTTTGACCTTTTAATTAATGTTTTTGGAAGGCTTCAGATGCAACTTTATTTTGAATCAAGTATGGGTTAAACTATGGGGGTTGCTTGGCAGTTGTGAAGTGGCCATCAAAAAGTTAAAATCAAAAACGCGGGTGTAGTACACCGGTAGTATGTCTCCCTTCCAAGGAGAAGAAGCCAGTCCGATTCTGGTCACCCGCTCAAATAAAAAAAGAGACCATAATTTGGTCTCTTTTTTTATTTGAGACTGGTGGCTACAGATTAGAACTCTTGAGCGAAGTGAAAAAGTCCTGCCGCCAAGTGCGATTAGCACCTGGGTAATACCCGTAGGGTGGATTCTGGTGATGAAAAAAGGCAAAGAAAAATCCTCTCTAAACGTAATAAAATGTACATAAAGCTGATCAGAAGTTATAATTAAACCATGATCAAAGCAATTGTTAGCGATTTTTCAAGAGTTTTGCTTTTTCCAAAAGATAGAAATTATCTAGCGAGCTTAAATGTTTTACACAAGGAGTTGTCTCAAAAACCTGACTACAATGCTCTTGACCATTTTGAATTAAATATTGAACTTTTAAATTTTTATAAATCCTTGAAAGATAAGACTCCCATCTACATCTTTACCAGTGACTCCATTCAAGATGCCGTTGAATTTCAACCATATTTACAACCAGTTTTTAAAGATATTCTATCTGCTAAAAAAATGGACACAGATAAGAAAATCTCCGCAGCCTATAAGCTAGTTGCGACTCATCTCAATTTAAATGTAAATGAAATACTTTACATTGATGACGCTATTGAAAATATTATGGCAGCAAAAAAAGCTGGCCTAAATACACTTTTATATGAAAATTTTCAAAAGCTAACCAATCAAATGATGGAAATTTTATGACCTCATTTCACCACCTCTTCCTCCTCGCCTTCTCCATCTTCAACTTTCTCATCTTCCTCAAAGGCTTCTACGAATCCAAATACAAAAACAACGCCTTCGGCCTGACTCGCCCACTAGTCTTCATTGGCGTTTTCGTCTGGGCCGACGCAGTCATTTTTGGACTATTTTGGGTCATGGCATCTCTAATCACCTACTTCCTCCAAGATTGGTATTTATTTTTGCTAATCACCTCAATTTTCTGGGTAGTTAGAAGTCTTGGAGAAGTGATCTATTGGCTCAACCAACAATTCTCCACCCTCAAGCGCAACCCTATTGAAAATCTGCCTTGGCAATCCATCTTTCACAACGACTCAGTGTGGTTTGTTCACCAGATTATCTGGCAGTGCGTGATGGCGATTTCACTCGTCTTCACCATCTACCTGTCCCATATGTGGTTACAAACTTTTTAAATTTTAATCTAAGGATTAATGTTTATTTGAAAAGAAGTGCCCAAGGCTTTAGCGGCTTTTTTTATGAAAGCCATGGATGGGAGAGTTTTGGCGTTTTCTACTCTTGAAATGACTGATTGTTTGGTGTGAAGTGCTTCCGCTAGTTTTTTTTGAGATAAACCATTGTTGATTCTTGCTTCAATGATTGCTCTGGCAACTTGGATCTCTGGTGAAACCTCTTCAAGAGCTTTTTTGAAAATTGGGTTTTTTAGTAGTTGTTTCTTATGTGTTTTCCAGTTCATATTAAAATAATATCACATATTTGTTATATTTTAAACTGAATTTTTCACGCTCACCACTCCAAAAATCCCCAGCGACACAATCACAATCGCTGCTCCAGCAGGCAAATCCAGGTAAAAAGCTCCAAAAAGCCCAACTAAAACGGCTAAAACTGCAAATAAAATTGCATAGAAGAAACTTTGTCTAAAACTCTTGGCAACCTGCATGGCAGTAACGCTTGGAATTACCATCAAAGCTCCAATGAGCAGAATTCCCACCACTCTCATGGCTAAAGAAACGGTGATGGCGGTTAGCGTCATCAAAATATAACTAATCAATCTAACATTAATTCCACTCAGTCTCGCGCCCTCTTCATCAAATGAAGAAAACAGCAGCTTTTTATAAAGCAAAATGACTGTGCTAATAGTCACTAAACCAAGAATAAGCATCGGCCAAATCTCGGCACTAGTGACGGTGCTAATGCTGCCAAAAAGATAGCTAAATAAATTAGAATTAAAGCCGTTGGCTATGCTAATCAAAATAACCGACACGGCCAAGCCTCCAGGCAAAAACATCGCCAAAACTGTATCTCCGGCAATTTTTTGGTTGGAGCGAATTTTTTCAATCAGAATAGCGATGACAGTCGTTAAAATAGTAGTCACCAAGATGGGTTGAGTATGAGTCAAAAGGCCAATAGCTACTCCAGCTAAAGCGATGTGAGACAGCGTGTCGGCAACCATAGAAAAACGACGAATCAATAAAAAATTTCCGATGAGCGGGGCAATTGCAGCCACGATCAAACCAGCGATGAGAGCGCGAATCATGAAGCTGTATTGAAAAATTTCTAACATATTAGTGATGATGGGCGATCAATCTTTGGTTTTTACCATATAATTTTTCGATCAAATCAGTTTCCAATAATTCCTGCGGCTGTCCGTGATAAATGAGATTTTTATTGATGCAGGCCACACTCGAAACTTCTTTGGCTACCACGTCTAATTCATGAGAAACCAAGATTAGAGTCAGGCCATTTTCTTGGTTCAATTTCTTTAGTAATTTGTAGAAATTATTTTGAGACTGGCTATCAATGCCAACAGTTGGTTCGTCCAAAATTAATAATTCTGGATTGTGCAGCAAAGCGCGAGCGATAAAAACTCTTTGTTGTTGCCCTCCAGAGAGCTCATTGAGCAGTCTTTTCTTTTTGCTAGCAATATTGGTTAGTTCCAAGACTCTTTCAATTTCTTCCTGACTTCCGCCGGCCATGGAAATAACCTCTTCGACAGTAATGGGAAAACCGATGGCATTAAAGCCGGCTTTTTGAGCGACATAACCAATCTTCTTAGTCATCAACTCTGCCCTGCCACTGGTTGGCTGTAAAAGGCCAAGAATAATTTTAAGCAAAGTGGTTTTGCCGCTGCCGTTCGGTCCAATTAGGCCAAGAAAATCACCCTCTTTAACTGTCAGAGAAACTTCATGCAAAATAACTTCGCTTTTGTATGAAAAGCTTAGATCAGTGATTTTAATAATTTCTTTTTTCATTTTTTATTGACAGTTTAGAGCTAAGCGCAAGCTAGTTAAATTTTCTCTTTGGATGGAAAAGTAGTTCTCACCACTTTGTTCTTCCTCATCGCTCAAGCCTTCAATAGGATTAAAAACCAGAGTTCCTGCGCCAATTTCCTTGGCTATGGTCTCGGAAATTTTTGGACTGACTAGAGTTTCAAAGAAAATGTAACTGATGTTATTTTCTCTAGCTAATTTAGTGGTGGCAGCGATTTTTGCTGGCGATGGATCTTCATCAGGATTTAAGCCTTGTATAGCAATTTGTTCGAAGCCATATCTTTTAGCTAAATAGGCAAAAGCGGCGTGAGAAGTAATAACTTTATCATTTTGACAATTGGCCAAGCCAAGCTTAAATTCATTATCTAGTTCAGCTAGTTTTTGCAGCAATTTTTCGGTATTTTCTTGATAATTTTTGGTGTTGTTTGGGTCAATTTCTTTTAATTTTTCATTAATTAACTCGACTTCCTTTTGAGCTAAAACAGGGTCTAGCCAGACGTGAGAGTCGGTTTCTAAGATTCCATCTTCTTCGAATTTTAAGTCGGCCAGATTTTCTGCAACTTTTAGAATTTGTTTGTTGTTGGTATTTATTTCATTATCAAATTTTCCAAGCCAGCTTTCAAAAAAAGCGCCATTTACGATTAGAAGTTGGCTATTTTCAATAGTCATAATATCTTTTGTGCTTGGTTCATAATCGTGAGGCTCGCCCCCGGTTTTGGTAAGGTTAATTACTTCTGCTCTGTCCCCAGTTATTTCCTTGGTGAGAAAATATAAAGGATAGAAAGATGTTGTAATTAATGTTTTGTTATCTTGTGTTTGTTTTTGAGATGGTTGATTTCGGAGCGAAAAACCATAGAGAGCTTTTCCAGCTAAAGCAGCAAAAAGAAAAATGAGGCCGCTAATTGTGGCTTTTTTTAATGACATTTTTTGCATAGGCCGAAAAATTCCAAGTGGTGACTCTTAATTTGAAAAGAACTGTTTTTCTTCGCTGCTTGAATGAGCAGTTTTTCATCAAGGCAAATGTCTTCAATCTTGCCACATTTTTCACACTGCACATGGTGGTGGTGTTGATGATCAGCTAATTCATAAACTGAAATTTTATTTTTGAACTGAGTTTCTTCAATTAGTTTCAATTCGACAAAACTAGCTAAAGTTCTATAAACAGTGACTTTATCGATTTTAATATTTTTCTTTTTTAATTTTTCAATGATTTGAAGAACGCTCTGCGGCTCGTGATCTAGGCTCGCAAAGATTTCCTGACGTGGTTTGGTCAGGCGATAGCCTTTGGCAGCGAGTTGTTTTTTGATTTCAACCATTCTTATATTATTGCAAATGAGTTGCAATAAGTCAAACGCTTCATCTACTAGCAAATTACTCCAACTATCCTTACTTGGTGAAATTTGCTTTAATAATGTCATGCCTTCTTTTGATATTATGGTTTTTGTTTCAGCTTTGTTGCTCTTGTGGCTGGGAGCTAATTTCGTTACTAGCTCTGCTTCTCGTTTAGCCAAGTCATGGGGCATGTCAGAGGGTTTCGTGGGCATGACGATCGTTGCTCTGGGCACAAGTTTTCCAGAAATTACTCTGGCGATTACTGGCGCCTTTCAAAAATTGGCAGGTCAGGACACTTCGGACATTGTGATTGGTAATACCATCGGAGCTTCAATGAATCAGCTGATTCTGATTGTGGCAATTTCTGGATTGCTCAAAGCAATTACCTTTAAAAAGAAAAATGTTTTTTTTAATGCAACTTTTGTTATAGCAGCTGCCGCTGTTTTTTATACTTTTAGTCGTGATGCTGTAATATCTCCAATTGAAGGAGTTTCTCTCCTTGGATTTTATGCTGTTTATCTTCTCTACCTCAGTCGTCAAAATTTTTTGGAACAAATCGCCACAAAAATTAAGAATAAATTGCCTAGAAAAAAGATGAAGTTTAAAGATATTCTTTTGCTGCTTTTTGGTTTGGTAGTTATTGTTAAGTCTTCACAAATTGTTCTAGATAAAGGTATCGATTTGGCCATGCAACTCGGCATTAGCGAGACGACAGTAGGCATTGTTTTGCTTGGTTTTGGCGTGAGTTTGCCAGAGCTGGTGATTGCAATCACCGCGGCGATGAAAGGATCCAGAGATCTTTCGATCGGAAATTTGGTGGGTGGAACGGTGGTTAATATTTGTGTGGCGATGGCTGCTGGAGCATCGATTAGTGGCTGGAACGTGGATCGAGGCTTGATGCAGTTCGATATTCCTTACTTGCTTTTTAGTGTTATCATTGTCGTTCTGTTTATAGCTAGCAGAAATAAGCTGGATAAGAAGGAATCAATTCTCTTGCTTTCTCTTTATCTAATTTACCTTTCGCTCAAAGCAATTAATTTATAATTTATGAAGAATTGGCAACTAATTAAGAGTAATCCGCTTCTTAAAGAGCGTTTTTTACTTCGTGAAAAGGTAACTGATTCAATTCGTTTATTCTTCAAAAGTAATGGTTTTCATGAAATGGAAACACCACTTATGGTTGCTGCACCAGGCGCCGAACCATACTTAAATCTCTTCGAAACTTCCTTGCAATTGCCTGATGGTCAGGCCAAGCAAGCTTATTTTCTAACCAGTCCTGAGTATGCCCTTAAAAAATTATTAGCAGCTGGCTTTGGTAGTATTTTTGAAATTTGCAAAACTTTTCGAAATCGAGAAAGTTTGGGCGGTACTCATAATCCAGAGTTTACCATTTTAGAGTTTTATCATAGTCAGGCTAATTATTTAGATGTGATGAATGATTTTGAAAAAATGCTCTCTTTTATTTGCCAGACTTTAAAAATCGATGCTAAGAATTTTGTTTATCAAGGCAGGACTTTTGATTTAAGCTCTCCTTATTTAAGAATGAGCGTGGCTGAATTATTTCAAAAATATTTAAATTTGAACGCTGATGAGCTTTTGAATCTCGCAGCTCTTAGAAATAAAGCAAAAACTTTGGGTTATGATTTATCTGGTGTTGAGAACTTGTCTGCAGATTTAGCTTGGGAAGAAATTTACAATCAGCTCTTCCTGAACGAAATTGAGTCAAAATTGGCAGAATTCAATCAGCCAGTCATTGTCTGTGATTATCCAGCTCCTCAGGCAGCTTTGGCTAGAAAAAAGACAGACGATCCTCGTTTTGCCGAACGCTTTGAAGTTTATCTGGGCGGCATGGAACTGGGCAATGCTTTTGGTGAATTGATTGATGCGGATGAGCAAAAAAAACGCTTAGAAGCTGATTTGCAGTTGCGCAAGGAACTTGGCAAAAAAGAACAAAAAATAGATCAGGATTTTATTGCTGCTTTGGAGTCAGGTTTGCCAGAATGTAGCGGTATGGCGGTTGGTATTGATCGCTTAATTATGCTTTTTGCTGATGTAAGTAATATCGATGAAGTTTTACTTTTTCCAGCCAGTGAGTTATTTTCCCCCTTCGGGGACTAGGCGGGCGTGTCAAGCTTCGCTTGATCCACGACTCGCCGTCGTTGACTAAATCGAGTAGCTTGGCGTAGAATAGCAGAATCTTATGTCAACAACAAAAGCCGGTAATATCAAAAAAGGTTCTTATATCCTCTATAAGGATTTGCCTCACTACGTCATCAAGACCCAGTTTGTCTCTCCAGGTAAGGGTTCAGCTTTTACCAGAGTTAAGATGCGTGACATGCGCAATGGCTCTACTCTAGAATTTAACTTCAAATCTCATGACAACATTGAAGAATTAGACGTTGAAACCAAAGAAATGCAATTTCTCTATCTTGATGGTGGCGACGTTGTTTTCATGGATCCACGTACTTACGAACAAATGACCGTTCCTGGTCATATTTTGGACGACAAAGTTCAAATGCTCACTTCTGAAATCAAAGTTTATTTAACTGTTTATGATGAAAAAGTGATCGGTGTGGTTTTGCCACCAAAAGTCAGAATGGTTGTCGCTGATGCTCAAGATGCTATCTCTGGTGATCGTCAAACTGCTGGCAAAAAACCAGTGACTATGGAGAGTGGATTGATCGTGCAAGCTCCTCTATTTATTCATACTGGTGATACTCTTTTGATTGATACAGAAACTGCTGATTACGTTTCTAGAGTTAATGATTAATTGGAGGCTATCAAAAGTTTATTTTTTGATATGCACAGCATCTTTCATACCAGCTCCTTTTTTGTTTTGCAAAAAAGTAGGGTCTGAAATATAATATCGCTGGTCTCGCGAGAGATTTTGTATTTTTAACAAGGGTCCGTAGCTCAGTCGGTAGAGCAGAAGCCTTTTAAGCTTTGTGTCGTGGGTTCGAGTCCCACCGGACTCACAAGTTAGCAGCATTTGCCCCGAACTGTTTCAGTTCGTCTTCATGCAAAACCTTTTTTCTTGCCATGTTGATAAGGATTTGCTGCGGCAGTCGCAGATAAATATCAATTTCGTACGGAACCATTTGTTCTCGATCATTTAGTCCAATTGTCCCTGCTGTGTGGAGAGTCATTCCAGATATCTGCAGTTTATTCTCAGGCCTATTACTGTAATTGCCGGTTTTTCTTCTTCCTGGAATCTTGTCAGAAGGATCGGGTCTTCTAGAATGAACAACAATGCCATCGATAATCATGTGAAGAATCTCAAAGATTTTTTCTCTGTCCTCTTGGATATCATTGAGTTTGTCGACATATTTTTGAGAAAATAGCTCAAGTGAAATCTCATAGGCTTGAAGATTTGCTTTTTGACCAATTTGTAATTCCAACTTTTCTTGTTCCTCGGACAACCTTTTTTGTTCCAAGTCATAATCTTTCACTTTAGCAAGCATGGTGTCGGTATCAATAATTCCAAACTCATGCTGTTCTTTGACTCTACTAATCATGTTTGGAAGTGCATTTAGCAACCTACGGAGTTCATCTCTTCTATCTCTGAGTCTGGTGAGCTCAATTTTATTGGACTCAAGTTCCCTTTGATAGTCAAATACTGACTTTGGATCTAGCAAAAGATTTCGCACATACTCAACAACAAATTCCTCAATTTTATCTGCTGGCAAGGGCAAAACATTGCATGGATAGCTTGTCTTTCGAGCATTTCTGTTGCCACATTTGTAATAATGACTAAACCGACCAGTTGATTTGACTTTTTTTCGATCGCCGACCCATGTAGAAAGATCTCTCATTAGCATGGTTTTTCGACAATGACTGCATCTAAGCAATCCGCCAAGTAAATAAACATTTTTACTGTTTTGAGGTAAAGCTATAACCTTGTTGTATTTTGGTTTCTCCTTGAGAGAATTTGCTGCCATTTTGAACAAATAATCATCAATGATAGCCTGATGTCTATGTGGAGATAGTTTCCATTTACTTGGTTCAACTCTTTTGCCATTTTCATTTTTCCCATAGTAATATTTGCCAAGATAGACCTCATCTTGAAGAATCTTTGCGACTACATTCGCTCGCCAAAAATATGCGGTGTTTTTCTTTTGACTTGTTCCTCGTCTTTTTTTGTAAAAAACAGCGGAGGCCTCTGGTGAAAGAACTTTTTTGGACGCTAAGTGATCAGCGATTTGTTGCTCAGTGTAATTCTGGGTAACAAACATGTCGAAGATATTGCGTATAACTAGAGCTTCTTCTTCTAAAATCTCTATTGTTCCATCCAACTTCTTTTTGTAACCAAAAGGAGGGGCACTTCCCATCCACACACCTTGCTTTACCGCTTCTCTTCGCCCATCTTGTGTTCTTAGTTTTGTGGTTTCAATTTCAAGCTCAGCAATGACTCCAATAATTCCAAGCATGGCTTTACCAAAAGGAGTTGATGTATCAATACTCTCATTTGCCGATAAAAACTCAACCTTATTTTTCTCAAGATAGCCAATAATATTGAGCAGTTCCTGCAACCTTCTGGCAAAACGATCAATTTTGTACACAACTACTAGATCAAAAGGCTTTTTGTCGCTGTTGGCTAGTTCTTCAGTGAGACGGCGAAATGCTGGACGCTCAAGCATTGGGGTAGTTCCACTAATGTCGTCCTTGAAGATAAACTTATCATCAACTATATATTTATCTCTGCCATCGGGAAATTTCTTTGATTGAACAAGACTCCTTATGGCTTGCTCTTGTAAGTCCAGACCATACTTTTCCTTCTGATCCTCAGTAGATACCCTCAAGTAAAGGGCTACTCGCTTCTGCTCATTATCTTCATTATTCATTTTTTGCATTCTTCTAATAAACAAGGATGCAGTACCTAGAACTATATGAACTAGTGCTGGTCGACTTGTTTATAGAGGTGATAAAGGAGCCTGTCGTTCTCAGTCTTCGCCGATTTGACGAAAACTCCAATTTGCTGATCCTTACCCCTGTAATCTCTATATCTCAAAGGCTTTTCTGTATCAATTTGCATAGAGACAACCTCAAACTTATCAAAATCAAAGATCTGTTCTTTGCTCTCAAGTTTGGATTGAAGCTCAATTATTTCTTCCGTCTCAAAGTCAGTTTGATCTTTCTTAGCAATTACCAGTGAATCAAAGTTTTCGTATGCTGATTGATGAAAGTAAGGATAAATCTCAATCCTCTGTTTGAGAGGATTAGCCATGATCTTCAGTAGCTTTGGTTTTACCACAATCTTCGGCAGCTTAGTTTTTGCCTTCATTGTGCCAATTATAACTTTTCAATCAAACTTCTTCTTGGGCAAACTAGCACGATAGTGCGAAATTGCATTTGGGTAGTGAAACCTACGGAAGTATAATGGTAAGAATCGCATAAAAAGCGGGAATACAAGAATGTAAGAATAACGCCATGGACAAGTCAATCTTTTCAGAACGAGATATTTGCACAAAATATATAGCCCCCGCTTTGGTTCGTTCTGGATGGAATGTTGAAACTCAAATTCGTGAAGAAGTTTTTTTCACTAAAGGAAGAATTATTGTCCAAGATAAAGTGGTAAAGCGAGGTCAGCCTAAGAGAGCCGACTATATTCTCTACCATAAACCAAACCTACCACTTGCCATAATTGAGGCTAAAGACAACAATCATTCGGTTGGTGCAGGCATGCAACAAGGCCTTGAATACGCTGAAACTCTCGATATTCCATTTGTTTTCAGTTCTAACGGAGACGGCTTCATTTTTCATGACAGGACCGGCTTATCAAGTGAGATTGAAAAACAACTGAGTCTTGATGAATTTCCAACTCCTCAAGAACTCTATCAGAAATTTCTTCGTTGGAAACACATTACCCCTGAAGAGGAAGCTATCGTCACTACAGACTATCATGTGGATATTCGTGGTAAGGGACCTCGTTATTACCAGCAAATAGCCATCAACCGCACGATTGAGGCTGTTGCCAACGACCAAGACAGGATTTTATTAGTCATGGCTACCGGCACAGGTAAAACTTACACCGCCTTTCAAATCATGTGGCGACTTTGGAAGTCACGATCAAAGAAACGCATTCTTTTCTTAGCTGATCGTAACATTCTCATTGATCAAGCAAAAAACAACGACCTCATTCCTTTTGGTGACAAATTGACTAAGATTACCAATCGTCATGTTGATAAATCTTATGAAGTTTACATGTCACTCTATCAAGCTGTCACTGGCACTGAGGAGGAAAGCAATATCTACAAACAATTTAGTCCTGACTTCTTTGACCTCATTATTATTGATGAGTGTCACCGAGGTAGTGCCAGAGCTGACTCGGCTTGGCGAGAAATTCTTGAATACTTTGGCAATGCAACTCAGATCGGCCTGACTGCTACACCAAAGGAAACCAAAGATGTCTCAAATATCGATTATTTTGGTGAGCCAATCTACACCTACTCACTCAAGCAAGGTATTGATGATGGCTTTTTGGCCCCTTACAAAGTCGTCCGAATTACCATTGACCGAGATGTTGAGGGTTACAGACCTGAAAATCATAAAGTTGATGTCTACGGGCGTGAAATTCCTGACGAAGTCTACTACGGTCCTGACTTTGATCGAACGCTCATTATTGATGATCGCACTAAATTAGTGGCCAAAAAAGTAGTTGAATATCTGCGAGAAACAGATCCCTTCTCCAAGACAATCATTTTTTGTATTGATGTGGAACATGCGGAACGCATGCGGCAGGCTCTTGTCAATGAAGCTCAAGATTTGTATCAGCAGAATCCTCATTATGTGATGAGAATTACTGGTGATGATGAGGCCGGTAAGGCTGAATTAGACAACTTTATTGATCCAGAAAGTAAATATCCCGTTATTGTTACCACTTCCAAACTTTTGACTACTGGCGTGGATGTTCAGACCTGTAAAGTAGTCGTGCTCGATGCCAATATCAACTCAATGACTGAGTTCAAGCAGATTGTTGGTCGAGGCACTCGCCTGAGAGAAGACTTTGGTAAATATTTTTTCACCATTATGGATTTCCGCAACGCTACTGATAATTTTGCTGATCCGAACTTTGACGGTATGCCTGAATCAATTTACGAGCCAGTGATGCCCGCTGAAATCGAGGGAAAATTGAAAGAGGAAGCATCTATCTCTACCGCAAGTGAAATCCTATATGATCCAACTGAACCAGCAGATCCACTGGTACTCAGGGAGAATGGCCAGCCATATACAACCAGTCGTAAATATCAAGTTCGTGATGTTTTAGTCAAAGTTACAGGTGAACAAGTTCAATTTCTTGATGAGCAAGGTAAGTTGATTGCTCAGAATTTGGAAGAGTTTTGCCAGAGTAATCTCAAGAATGTCTATCCTGAGCCAGAAGATTTTGTTCATGCTTGGAACCAATCAGATAACAAGAAGTTCTTACTATCAGAACTTGAGGTTCAAGGTATATTTGTTGAAGAACTGCTTGATAGCATAGATAAAAAACTTGATGAGTATGATTTGATTCTCAAGGTGGGATATGGGAAAGAAGCCAAAACTCGACAACAAAGAAGAACTAAAATCAATCTTTCTCAGATTCTGCCAAACCTTTCACCTTTGCAATCAAATCTAATCGAAGTTCTACTTGGAATCTACGAGGCTGAAGGTGTTTCTCATATTGAGGATGTAGCGGTTCTAGAAGTCGGAGCTTTTGCCCAATTTGGTCGTCCTTACGAGATTCTCACTCAAGTGTTTACCAATCGTGAAGAGTATGCTGAGGCGGTTCAAACAATTATCAAAGCACTCTATCAGGAATAATTATGTCACTCGGAAGCAAAGTCAAAACAATTCAAAACATTATGCGTCAGGATACTGGTGTTGATGGTGACGCTCAGCGTATTTCCCAACTTGGTTGGCTAATATTTCTCAAAATCTTTGATGACCGAGAAAAAGAGCTGAGTACCATGAACCTCGGCTATGTTTCTGCCGTGCCTGAGGGCTTGAAGTGGCGAGATTGGGCGGCAAATCCAGAAGGCATGACTGGTGATGAGCTACTCAATTTCATCAACAATCAGCTATTCCCAAAACTCAAGAACCTAGAGGTCAGAGAAAATGACAAAAGGACCCTGATTTTACAAGCAGTGTTCTCTGATTCTTTCAATTACATGAAATCAGGCACTCTGCTGAGACAGATCATCAATGAACTCAATGATATTGATTTCAAGTCATCCAAAGATCGTCACATGTTCAATGATGTTTATGAACAAATTCTAAAAGACTTGCAAAGTGCTGGCAATGCCGGTGAGTTTTATACACCCAGACCAGTAACTCAATTTATTGTGGAGATGATAAATCCACAGCTTGGTGAAAAAGTTTTTGATCCAGCTTGTGGTACTGGTGGATTCTTGACCTCAGTAATTGACCACCTGAGAAAAGATCAGATCAAAACTGCTGAAGATGAAAAGATCTTAGCTGAGAGTCTGTATGGCATTGAGAAAAAGCCCCTCCCTCACTTGCTTTGCACAACTAACTTGATTTTACATGGGATTGATGACACTTCTAACATTATCAGGGGTAATTCACTAACTAGACCACTTAGAGATTACACAGAGTTAGATCGCATGAATGTAGTAGTAACCAACCCACCATTTGGTGGTGTTGAGGAAGATGGTATTGAACTCAACTTCCCTAAGAAATTCCAGACTAAAGAAACGGCTGATCTTTTCTTGGTCCTAATTATTCATTTGCTAAAGAATGGTGGTCGAGCTGGCCTAGTTCTTCCTGACGGAACACTCTTTGGTGAGGGCGTAAAAACCGCCATCAAGGAGAAACTGCTTGAAGAATGTAATCTGCACACTATTATCCGTCTGCCTGAAGGCGTTTTCTCACCTTACACAGGTATCAGAACAAATCTCTTGTTTTTTACCAAAGGTGAGCCAACTAGTGAAGTGTGGTTTTATGAACATAAGTATCCAGAAGGATATAAATCCTATTCAAAAACCAAACCAATGTCACTCAAGGAGTTTGATGCTGAAAGAGAATGGTGGAATGATCGCTTGGAGGGTGAAAATAGCTGGAAAGTCAGTATTGATGAGCTGCGGGCAAGAGATTTCAATTTAGATATCAAGAATCCAAGTAAATCAATGCGGCATAGCTCAAAGAATCTAGAGGACATATTGTCTCAATTTGAGGAGAATCTTGACGAGATTCACAGTATTTTTGACTCATTAGTAAAGGAACTATAGCTATGAAATACAAATTAGGCGACTTCTTCAAACAGAGAAAAGGGTTCATTCAAATTGAAGATACTAAGGAGTATAAACGCTGCCGTTTGCAGGTTAGAGCTCGAGGTATTGTCTTGAGAGATATTGTCCCCGGATCAAAAATAAAAACAAAAAAGCAGCAGGTTTGTCTAGCTGGTGATTTTGTTGTGGCTGAGATCGATGCAAAAGTTGGAGGTTTTGGTTTTATCCCAAATGAACTTGATGGTTCTATTGTTAGCAGCCATTACTTTATTTTTGAAATAGATGAAAGCACCGTCTTAGCAGAATATTTTGCTCTAATAATAAAATTAGAAGCTTTTCAAAGCAAATTTCGTGCAAGAGGTTCAACAAATTATGCAGCAATCAGGCCACATGACTTTTTGAACATTGATGTGGAAATTCCCAATCCAACAAAACAAACTGAAATAGTAAACAAGTACAAAAAAGCATCCAAACTAGAAGAAAAAATAAAAAACCAACTTGAGCTTCTTGATGAATTGAAAGAGAAAATTATCATCTATGAACAGGAATAGGGTAAAAAAAATATTTATCAGAAATTTCAGAAGTATTGGTCCAGAAGGTATATGGATTGATTTGAATCATATTGTTGTTCTGGTTGGTCAAAATAACAGCGGAAAAAGCTCAATTCTTCGTGCCTTGAAGGTTATTACAGAAGGTGAAGGATCATCTAAACTCACAATTGAAGACTTCCACCAAAACAAATTGGATAATTGCCCTGAGGTAATTTTGGAAACTTATGTTTTTGATCCAGCACTTCCAGGTACAGAGTGGATTATCACCGAACCAACAGGTGAACAATTTGTTAGAGAACGATGGCTTTGGGCTCTTCCAGATGTCTCACCAGTGAGAGTTGGTTGGAATCAGTCAAAAAATGGTTGGGCTTCTGCAGATACTAAGGAAGAAAAGTACCCATGGGGACCAGACAATATCGCTATGGCTCGAAGACCAGAGCCTCACGAAGTAAACCCATTTGATGATCCAGAAAAGCAAGCTAATGAGATTGTAAAAATTCTCAATGCCCTGGTAAAAAGCAAGATATCTGCTCTTATATCTGACGACCAACTAAAACAGGAAAGAAAATACCAACAAATTGTTGATGAATTGAAGGTTCTAAGAAAAAGCGTGGTTGATGATGCCAAAGTTGAAATCGAAGAAATTGAGACGAAGCTCAATGATCTTGTTTCATCAGTTTTTGCTGGAAATAAAATTGAATTTGATCCACAACCTGAAGAAAAAGTTGAGGATGCTGTTCAAGCTGCACTAATCAACATGAATGCTCAGCTCAAAATGGGGCCAGAAGGTGGTTATAAAGGAACGATTGAAAAACAAGGAAGTGGAGCTCGAAGAACATTGCTGTGGATTGCATTGAAATTGACAGTCGAATTAGGTGGCGGAAAGAAAAAATCGAGAGGCAAAAAAGCTGAAACGAGTGTTGTTGAAGATCGTCCTCATGTTCTTTTGTTGAACGAGCCAGAGATTTGTTTGCATCCAAGTGCGGTTAGAGACGCAAGAGATACTTTATACAAACTACCAGAGACCGGTAATTGGCAAGTTATGGTCACATCTCATTCGCCAATATTTATTGATATATCAAAAGATAATACAACCATCGTTAGAGTAGAAAAAGATATTACTGGAAAAGTATCAAGTGAAACAGTATTTCGTCCTGACTCAGCTCAGCTGACAGACGAAGAAAAGCTTCAATTGAAGTTGCTAAATATTTTTGATCCATATTTTGCAGAATTCTTCTTCGCGAAGCACATTATTGTTGTAGAGGGTGATACTGAATACTCAGCATTTCGCTACCTACTTCAAGAAAAAGGTAATAGCTCAGTTCATATTCTGAGAGCGAGAGGTAAGGCCCCAATTGCTACGATTATAAAAATTCTCAATCATTTCAAATCAAGTTATGCTGTTTTGCATGATAGTGACACTCCAAAGTTAGATTCAGGAAAGAAAAACCCAGCTTGGACCGTAAATCAGTCTATTTTAGATGTGTTCTCTTCAAGAGAGTCTGGAACAAAAGCTCGGCTAGTAGCTAGCGTTCCTGATTTTGAACGAGCATGTTTTGGTAGACAAGTGGAAAACGACAAGCCATATGAAACCATTACTGAACTATCTAATAGTCCAACTATGAAAGCTAGAACTGAACAGCTGCTAGACGCATTGATTCAATTTGATAAGCCTTTGCCTGTTGGATTTATTGAATGGGGAAATCTTTCTGATCTTGAAAAGCAAGCTACAAAATAATGAAAGGATTCAAATGCAAAGAATACCAGTAAATTCATCAAATATCGCTGCGATAGGTTACGATCCAGACTCAAGTATTTTAGAGATTGAATTCAATGATGGAAGTATTTACCAATATTTTGGGGTTCCTGAGTTGGTCCATCAAGAATTGATGGATGCTGGATCACATGGAAAGTATTTTGCCCAGAATATCAAAAATGATTATGAATATAAAAAGGTAAACTAATCTTATGCCAAACATCATCTCTCTTGATCAAAAAACCAAAAGAACAAAAGTCAGTCAGTTTGAATTAGACAATGAAATTGTCTTCAATTATTTCGATCGGTTATCCTCTGATCAGCGAGATGAGGCCTTTTTTCGGGCAATATACATTGGCGTTTTAGCATTGATGGAAGATAGATTATCTGCATTCTTGGCTAAAACTCAAAACGAACTGGGCACGCAGCTTGAAAGTCTCAAAATGATCTTTGAGATGAAGAAAGAAATCTTCTTCAAAACTGCTGTCAAAGGTATGATTGCTGAAGACGACATTGCCAATTACTTGAATAGCTATTTTCTGGACAAGAAACTTCGTGACAAAGCAGAACTCACAGGAACCGAGGCTGGCGTAATTTCAGGCAATAAAACAGGTGATATTGTTTGTTCGGTGGATGGTGACGAGAAAAAACGAGTGGCCATTGAAATCAAGTTCGATAAGTCTATGAAGCTTGGTGATATTAGTGACAAGGATATTTTTACTAAAAAACAAGATACTGCTTGGAGTCAGCTAATTGAGGCTTCTGCTAACAGAGGCACACAAGTCGCAATTATTGTTTTCGATAGGTCCTTAGTTGATGGGAGTATCCTCAAATTCACTGATTCCGTTGGTTTTATCTCTGGTGTTGGGTTTGTTGTGGTTGTTGATTCTCAAAAAGGTGATTATTCAAACTTAGTTGTTGCCTATAACTTGGCTAGAGACATAGTTCTTCATGCCAAGCAACTTGATTTGGATGATAAGGTGCTAACCATGCTTTGTAAACGAATGATCAGGGATATTGACATGCTGCTTGGTATTCGCCAGCTTGTGGTCCAAAACATCGAAACAAGCCAAGAAATAATGGCAAGAGTTCAAAAATCATTACTACTAATGGAATTCAATCAAGAGTACCTAAGCAAATTCCTAAAGGATGGCAAGCTGTCTCAAACTGATTTACTGGCTTTTTACTCAGGTGAAGATGTGAAAGCTAAGTACAGTGCGATTCAGCCTGAAATTGATTCCTTGCTCAGCAGTAACTAGCGAGCTTCCCAAGAGAAGCCGCATTTTTGACAGACATATAGATTCTTAGGCTTTTTGACCCAAAGCACCCTGACAAAAAACAGTGCTGTCATAGCATTTCTACGAAAAGCATCACCTGTTGATTCTTTGACTATGCTGAGATCCTTACTACCGCATTTTGGGCATGGTGGATTCTTGTAGGTCAATGACCAGTGCAGATACCATTTGAAGAATTTTTTGATTTTTTCCATCATACATTTGTCCCTTTCCAAACTACTTTGTTGAGTAGTCTATTTAGTTTGAAACACGAGCAATATTATATCAAAACTCTACGAGTTGTGCGTTTACGATTTGTCACAAATCTTCAGAATGGGATCTATGCTGTCAAAGCAAAGATTTACCATTATCTTAGGAAAGAACATTCGCCGAATTCGAGAAGAAAAAGGCATGACTCAGGATGAGCTATCAGCTGAATGTGGTTTTTATCGGACCTATATCAATTTGGTAGAAACAGCTAAAAGGACACCTTCAAGCTTTTCACTATACAGAATTGCTAGAGGCCTGAAGATTTCTGTATCAGAGCTTTACCCAAAGACAGTGGGCTCTGACTTAGAAGATTAGTTTTTTGATAACAATTATCTTTGATTGCCGGTATTCATACCGGTTTTTTGTTTTATTGGGTAAAGGGGTGGGTAAAAGTTGGGTAAAAGCTAGGGGAAATTGCCTTTACTGGACTTTTTATGATTGTAATTGCAGGTAAAGGCTGGGTAAAATTCGACTTTTAGGAATTTATTGTTCGGTGAAAGGTCGGTGAAAGATCGGGAAAAACGGATATTTCCTATTTTTGAATTTATACAATCAGACTCTAGTCACTTTCATGAGATACACTTTGATGTAGTAGAATACATCCACATTAGCCCAATAATGGTCTATATTGTATATATGACAACTTTATCTGTAAAAAACACCAGTAAAGTTTTTCAAATTGCCAACTACTTCATCAAGAAGGCTCAAGAGGAAAACAAAGAACTAACAAATAAAAAGTTGCAAAAACTTTTATATTATTCTCAAGCTTGGTCGGTTACTTTGAGGGACAAATCAATCTTCGAAGACAATATCGAGGCTTGGGTTCATGGTCCAGCTATTCGCTCTGTTTATCATCGATTCTCAGATTTTGGGAGAGAAAACCTTGCTTCAAAAGTTGATGTCACTAGTGCTCATTTCGATGAAATAACTACTGATGACAAAGAGTTGCTAAATAAAATCTGGGAAATTTATGGAAAATATACAGCTAATGACTTAGAGGTCATTTCGCACTCCGAATCCCCTTGGCAGGATGCTAGAGAAGGCTTGGAGCCTTACGAAGCTTCTGCAAATATAATCACAATTGAATCCATGAAACAATATTATGGGCAAAGACAAAAAGAAGCGAAAAGCTCTTCGTAAAGATAAAGCTCAAGAGTTTCATCAAATTCAAAATACTATTCACGAAGAGAATGTTGAGAGAAGCATTAGGTCTAAATATAAAATTCCTGGCAGTGTCGCTATTCCAACTATTGAAGAAGATCTATTACAAAAGATTGGCCAGTCTTCATTTTCTCTAATATTTCATTATTACAATCATAATATTTGTGCCCTTACTAAGGTAAACACTACCTCTCAAGCTGAACAAATTGTAAAAATACTAGACAACCTATCAAAATCCACGCCAAATAATGTGCATGATTTGATTAGGGATAGTATCCACAGAAAAAATGCTCAGGGAGACTATGCTCGTCTTTTTAGCAGTTTGCCGGAAGATACTGAGATTATTCATGAGTCAAGTTTTTGTGATGAAGGAAGAGTTTTCTTTTTCACCATAAATGGCATAAAACAAAATTTTGCCTGCGTAGTCTCAATCAACCCACTGCATCTTTCATAACAATTTATTTTATTTTCAGACGGTCTATCCCCTCACATCTGAGCACGAGCTGTGCTTCTTGATTGACAGATAGTTCTGGTCCGTTTACGCTATCCCACCAATTGGGACTGAAGAAGTCTCAAAGTGAGGTTTTAGCCCTAAATATGGGGCTAATTTAGTTGTTCCAGAAGTTAAATCTGCATAGGTCGGCATACTATCAAAAATGAGTCCAAAGAAGGCTGCTCGTTTGAGTGGATTAGCTTGATCTATCAGTAATTCCTCTATGTGTTCCAGAAAATATCCAATGTGCTCCATGACATTACTCATATTGACTGATTTCTCGTCACTCTTGCGTCTTAATTTTTCCTGTTCCAGTTCCTGAACATCTGTCTCTGCTTTAACTAAATCTGTCTCAAGATATTTAATTGCCACTTCGGATGTCAGATACCTAATTTTGTCTGCTGTAGCCTGTGCAGTGGCCTTTAGCTCCCGTATTTTGGTATCTATGATAGATTCATCCTCTTGTTTACTTTCAACCCGCTCATGCCATAGAGTTATGACATATTTTTTAAGATCGTCGATATATTGCTGATCAAAGTTAAGGTTTCGCACAAATGTCTCAACAGCCTCTTCGAGCTCTTTTGAAGGTACTCTAAAATAGTGTCCGCGTTTATTGCAGTGGTAAGCAGGATAATAGGCGCCGCTATGTCCCCGCGAGGCACTGCCAAATAAAGGTTTGCTACAATGAGGGCACATGATTACCCGCTTGTATGGGAACTTGGGATTATTAATTAGCTTCTTGGTCATCCATTCAGGTAATTTCTTTTTCCATAACTTTACCTCGCCATCATTCTCAGAAAGTGTGAGTTTACCTTTATTCGCCTTATTAAACACTTCAATTGAAATAAGTCCGTCAAACTTACCTTTTACCACATTCCCTTCCGTCCACTTTTCACTATTTATCCCAGCATAAATCGGGTTTTGAATATATCGCCAAAACTGCTTTATTCTTAGTCCTTTTCCTCCCCGCTCTCCAAGAACCTTAGTTCTATCTTGTGGGTTTCTGATATATCTCTTACGCGTTTTGTAGCCCATCGCATTTATTTCATCAACGATTTCCTGATCTGACAAAGTGCCACGAGCACGTAGCTCAAACATTTTCTTTACCCATAAAGACTCTTCTGGATGAGGTTTGAGTATTACCCGCTTGCCGTGAGGTGTCTCAACTTTTTCATTCACATATCCAAAGGGTGCTTGTCGGACTCTATAGCCCATACGAACATATCGGATTTCTGCCCCGATCATGCGGGTCATAATATCTCGCATCTCATCTTTAGCTCGTTCCGCTTCAAGTATTTCTGACTTTTTTGTGGGGCTATACACACTCCATTTATACGAGAGCCCAAGGTGTTCAAGAGTATTTACATCTTGACCGCCGATAATGCCATAAATATCAATAAGTCGTACTTTGTGCTTTTGCAGTTGCATGTTGAGGTGGTCATAAATATATGATCCTCCTCGGGTAAAACGGTCAATGGATTTAATGATAAACAACTGAATATCATTTTTTGGATTTACACAGTAGTCGATTGCCTCCTGCACAGGCTGTTCTTCCTTTGAGGCCGACTCCATGAAGATAAAGAACTTTTTGATCTTAATATTGCGGGTATAGGCAAATCGCTCAATTTGCTCTTTTTGGGCTTCTGGGGAATCACCCTGTAGTCCTTGCTTGAGTGAAGAAATTCGTATCGCCGCTACTGCATTGTCTTGGGCAAGTTGGGTGTTCATATTTTGATATTGGAATTACTAATATCTTTTTGTTTTTCGATAATCCGATCAACTATGAGGTTGGCAATGATTTTAAGCCTCTCTTCAACAGATAATTGTGCTCCATTTTGGGGTAAACTCTTCGATTCTTGAGGTTCAACTCTTATTCGTTTCATATCAGATATTTATTACCAATTATCACTATAGTGATAGTATAGCAAGTACACATGCGGTGTCAAGTCTTTTTGCTCAACTTTTTACTCAAGTACGTGCCTTTGCCAAAAACGGCCTCAAGGAGTATCATTCAAACAATATCAAATACTGTTAGTACTTGATGTTAACTGCCCACCTTGGGTAGTTATGTTGAAAAACAATATCATCCTCACAATTTTACAGAAAGAATTCTTAACTCTTGTTGGCTTTCTAAACTCCTATTTTGAGACAACGCTACGCATTTTCAGAGTTTACCAGCTATATATAATATCGGCTCTTTTCCTAATTCTTTTTCTCTGGATAGCTTATCAAGGCATTAAGCTATATTTGTCTTGGAAAGAATCAAATAAACCAGTCACTATATTTGAAGTGTCTCCTCCCACCTCAACGGAGCAAAGTTCGTTTACCACTACCCAACTTTTTACCTCAGTCCACGGCCTACTTCGCCAACGATCTTGGCTACTTAGATTATTTGATGTTACAAGATCATATTCTTTTGAGATTGCCTCCACAAAAGAAAGGGGTATCAGGTATATTCTACGACTTTCAAGTGATGATGCCCAAATTATCAAAAAGAATCTCATCGCATACTTGCCTGGCATACAGGTAAAAGAAACTAGTGATTACCTTAATGTAAGCGATCAAGGCCACGTCGTTGATATCGGCCTGACTAATCACTTTGCTTTTCCTCTTAAGAAACAAGACAATCTTGCCGAATACGACCCGATTGCTTATATCACAGGAACAATGACCAAGTTAGCTGAAGATGAACTAGTGGCTGTGCAAATGGTCGTGTCGCCCGTTAGCAGATCAACAGCTCAATTTGTTGGACGACTACGATCACTATTCTTAGGTAAGAAAGATGTTCTATCCGAATTAAAAGGATCTAATGTAATGGGTAGTATCATTCAATCACTTATTTATATCGCCTTACAAATTCTTTTATTTCCCCTAGGATTGGCAATCTGGATATTAACAGGTGGTAGAGAGGGGCCAATTTTATCCATAAATTCTTTGAAAGCTCAACTTCCAGATAGTACTTATAGGGACATAGTGGAAACCCAGATTAAACAAAAAATTGATCAACAATTATTTACCGTTTCTTTGAGGTATTTGACCATTTCAACTTCTTATCAAAATAGATCTAGAATCGAAAAAGGTTTTATCGCAGCGCTTAGCCCATTTACTAACGCAGGATATCAAAGCCTACGATCCAAAAGGTATTTGAAAATTAAAGCAATCAACAAGTTGTTGTTGTGGTTGTACGAGCATCGCTTATTTAGTTTTGTTGGTAACCTAATTCTCTCAACATCTGAGTTATCTGACTTGTACCATTTTCCATATACAAGTATTACAAAAACAGAGAACTTATCTAAGCTACATAGTAAAGAATTACCAGCCCCGTTGTCTTTAAAACAAAAGTCTGAACTCGACATATATTTTGCCAATAATACCTATGGTGGCACGACATCACGGATTGGTTTAACTGCTGATGAGCGTCGTCGTCATGTCTATATTCTGGGAGCAACTGGCACAGGTAAGTCCACAATGCTTTTATCGATGATTGAACAGGATATTAAAAATAATAAGGGACTGAGTGTTATCGACCCACACGGCGACTTGATCGATCAAATCATATCCGTTATTCCTAAAGAGAGAATTCAAGATGTTGTGTACTTCAACCCTGATGATATTAGTTATCCTATGGGGATTAACCTGCTCGAGCTTACCCCAGGACTAAATGAAGAGGATGCGATCCGCGAAAAAGAATTCATTGCCGAAAGTATTATCTCTGTATTTAACAAAATCTATACTGACAAGTATTCCGGCCCAAGAATGGAATATATCCTGAGAAACACCATCCACACGGCTTTTACCATTCCCGATGCCTCCCTTTTTACCGTCTACAAGCTCTTAATTAATACCTCCTATCGAAAGTCGGTGGTGAGGAATCTCAAAGACGAAAATCTTCTCGACTTTTGGAAGTACGAGTTTGCTAAAGCTGGTGACTACCAAAAAGTAAAAATGATTTCGCCAATTACCAACAAGATCGGACGTTTCCTATTTTCACCTACTGCTAAACGTATCTTGGAACAAGGTAAGTCCACGATCAACTTCGACACGATTATGAATGAGGGCAAAATATTGCTTTGCAACTTAGCCAAGGGAAAGATAGGAGAAGACAACTCTAGTGTCTTCGGTGTGTTAATTATGGCCAAGATTCAGTTGGCAGCACTCATACGAGCCAGAATGAAGCCTGAAGAGAGAAAAGACTTCTACCTATATGTCGATGAGTTCCAAAACTTTGCGACACCTGCATTCGCCCAAATCCTCTCTGAAGCTCGTAAATACAAACTAAATGCTATCCTCGCTCACCAGACCACCTCTCAGCTTGAGGATATCTCACTGGTAAATATAACTCTTGCCAATACTGGTACAGTCATCTGTTTTAGAACAGCAAACCCAGAGGATGAACGAATGATTTTGCCCCAGTTCCAGCCATACATAACACAGGGTGAGATTGCCAGTCTTCCTTCATACCACTTTTATATGAGGCTTGGAGCACTCAACCCAGAAGAACCATTCTCGGGTTTGACTGTTCCCGTACATATTGAGTACAGCCAAAATAGAGTTGATGAAGTGATTGGTTCGTCTCGAAAGCTGTATACAAAAAAATACACTGGGTCGGCTGACATATCCATTAAGCCAAAAGAAAAGCAGGCATCTAAAAGGGTGTATTCAGCTCTTCCTTGATTTCCTACCGGTAGGTAATGGATAATTCTTATTTAGGTTGATAGTACGGTATTTTATATTTTCTTTTTACCCTCTTATTCCTTATATATAAGGGAGAGGAATGATACAATCATTCCAAACTGCCACAACTTAACTACTATGGACAACCAAATACTACCAACAGCACAACTCGACATTCTCCAATATCTCTATAGATTCCGTTTCTTAAATAGCTCACAACTTCAACGACTACTAACTCACAACAATCTCCGCCTAACAAATTACCATCTTAAAAATCTCATCACACACAACTACATCGGTAAACACTATTCACGATCTTTAGGACTAGCAAATATTCCAGCCGTTTATTACCTATCATCTGGAAGTATCAAAGTATTGTCGGATAGTCCAGATTTTGACAAGCGGGCACTAAAGAGAATTTATCGCGAAAAGATCCGATCTCAACAATTTATTACTCACTGCTCATTCGTTGCTGAATACTTCCTCTATTTACGAGGTGAATCAGAAAAATCGAAACATACTCTTCATTTTTTTACTAAAACTGATCTACTGGCTCACCCTTATCTGATACACCCACTACCAGATGCTTACTTTGCTAGGGTAGATATTGCAACCAATACAAAAAGATATTTTGTTGAAGTAGTCGAAGACAGTTCACCTCGCTTTGCCTTGCGCAAAAGAATCGAACAGTATTGTGATTATATTGATGACGGAAAATTTACCGAAGCCACTGGTCATGATTTTCCAACTCTTCTATTTATCTGCCCAGGGTATGGAAGTTTGATCTATCTCAAAAAACATATCGCCCACATATATGAAGAAACCTCACTGGATCAAATTGAAATTTATATTGCCACCAAAGATCAAACTTTTACTGGTAGCTGGGAAAAGATAGAACCAGAGGACGAGTAAGGTTAATGACCGTGTATACTTAAACTTATGAGCAGGATATTGCGAGCTATTTTCATTGGTATATTGTTATTTTCTTCATATCATTTAGTTCGCGATTTACTAACTAACTTTGGAATTCATAACTACATAGTAGATTTTGGCCACCGAACTCATCTTTGGTGCAGCATATTTTATCCCTGGTTTTGTCACTGGATTACTGTTCCTCCTGAGATTTTTGCCATTATTGCGTCGCTGACTGTATTAAAACAGAATAAGGTAGGTATACTCGGTATTCTCGTTTTAATACAAATACCATTGTGGTTATTTTTAGTATTACTTTAATACTTTAAAAGTCTAGTTAATCATTCCTTCCCAAAACATACGCAATTTCCTTTCGACCTTCCTCCGTTTGCCTGAACTCGTTAAACAATCGAGCACCCTTATCGCTTAAGAGCGGAACAAACTCGGGCAAGTCGTTAAGCGGGACTTTGCGAAACTCTTGTAATCGTAAATCTACTGTATAACCTTTAAAAACTGGTAGTATTCTGATCATATATATTTCCTTTCTCGGATTCCCATCCGCGGGGTTGGGGCCCCGCGGTGGATACAACTTTTATAATTTTGCATTCGGAACAACCTGACTGATTCTTTTCTCGTCAAAATACAAATCTCGCTCAATACCTAAACCGAACTGGCCGCAGTAGCTTTCGAGTTCATCAAGAGAGAAAGAACCCCATTCATCGTTCCAATCCCCAAAGATTGAAACGAATCCGAAAAATTCTTGACTCGCTGGATTGTACTCGGTGGCATACCATGTACCCGCGCCCGCTGGGTTGAAGAACTTCGCAACCACTATGGGGTCACTGCTATCTTCCTGTCTTCCTAGCTTGGCGAACCTAGCTAGTAGCTCTTTCGTTAGTAGTTTCATATATATTCACCTCCTTTCTTTTGGCTTCCTTCCGAAAATTAATGGTTGGGAAGTATGGCCATACTTCCCATACCAGGGAATCCTGCCAGCGGGGTGAATTTAGCAAGGGCAAACGAAGTGCAGTTTATTGGAGCGAAGCGGAAACCCTTGCGAAATGAGGGGTAAGACCCCTTATTTAGTGGAAATGAAAAAGAAGAACTATTTTACAGATTGCGTCTCTTAGCTCTGAGTAGAAGAATAAAGAGGGTCACGATAACGAAAGCTAATATTCCAATGATTACTTTGACCTGAGTAGAAAACATCACACTTTTGGGTTCAATAGTAATGTTGATGTTAAATTCCTTTTGACTCTCTGTGGCAGTCAAGAAGATGCTTTGTTCTCCCTCGTAGTCGTTATAGGCGATCAGGACTTTATGTTCACCGCTCTCGACTCCAGTAAACTTGGCGATACCATTTTCATCGGTTGTGGCTTCCTTAGGATCAGAATGGAGAGTCACTTTAGCACCTTTGACTGGCTGTTTCTTGGTGTCTATTACTTTGACGTTCACATCCAAGCCTTCGGATTTTATTTCCTCTTCTGTCTTCGCTTGCTCGCCTGTGGCACAATCAATCTTCAACTCCCAACCTGCATTTAAACTGTTGGAAGTTTCGAGAGATGGATAGGTTTCTTTGTTTAGTTCAATGATCTCTTTGTACTTGCTGCCGTCACCTAGCTCACTGACTGCTATCTTCCATAGACTATCACCTGATTTGACTGTATAAGGCTCACAACTACTCTTTGGAGCTACTTCCTTGTCACTTGTTACAATTTCAGACTCTGAAAAGTCCAGTTGGTTAAAGGAGACAAATCCTTTGGTTTTGGCCGAGATTTCATTAGACCAGTTACCAGTGGCACAGCCGTTTTGTCCCCTTATCTTGAAAAAATAGGTAGTGTTAGGAGACAAAGCATTGATCCCGTAGGTCATTTGGTTACGTTCATTTACTCCCATATCCTGCACGCCGTACTGGTATTCACCTGACTTGGTGCCGTACTCAAGCACGTATTTGGTAACTGGACTATCTGCCTCGGTAAAGTAGAGGAGGATACTGCCCGAGCTTTGGGCGATAGCGCCGTAGAGTAGTGGTGTTTTAGAGCCAGGAACTTGGTCATTGCAACTTGGAGCGTTGGTTGTGGAGCCATTACTTGATGATGAGCTAGAAGATCCAGACGTTGGGGTTGCGGTAGGAGTAGG
>CALQZX010000002.1 GCA_943350175.1 Parcubacteria group bacterium
TCTAACCATTCTAGCGGGTATAATAACTCACTACTCAGGGGTAGATAAAAAATAATTTAAAAAAGGAAGGGTCGCATAGCGGCTATTGCATCAGCCTCGAAAACTGACGCCTTCGGGCACCGCGGGTTCGAGTCCCGCCCCTTCCGCAACGGTCGACAATCTAGCGAAGCTAGAATTGGCGAGCGTTGATGGATATGGGAAGGAGACTTCCGAAAGGATAGTCCTGACGGCAAGCACGGAGTGCCTGCCTAATGTCGCATTCAGCGACCGCAACCTTCTGCAAGTATCGGTTTTTTCTGGATAAACCCGTCTATGAGTAATAATTTTAATAATAAACAACAAGAATTAGTTGGTCAATTTAGTGAAATTCTTAAATTTGGCTCAGACCTATTTAGAAACTCTGAACTTAATTTCACTAGAGTTAGGTTTAAAAAACAATTACTTTTTTTAACTGTCTGCGCCTCTCAGAGTTATAGCGAAAGCATCTTTAAATTATTGAGAAGTGAACCATATTTTGATAAAGCTTCTGAAGTGATATTTAGGTCTTTAGTTGAAACATTCATCAATATTAATTACGTATATGCAGGAAGAAATCAGAGAAATGCTTTCGTTTTTATTATTGATTCAATCCAAGAGCAAATTGACTTTGCAGAAAAACATAAAAGTTTTTGGAATAAATATCCAAAATGGAATTTAACTTTTGGGCATATTAAATCACCAAATGACTGGGATCAATTCATTAGTGATAGGGAGTCGGAAATAAAAATAATCTTAAAAAAATATAAGTACAAGATACCTAAGAAAATTCCTGACATAAGAGGAAGGGCCATTGCTTTTGATGAGTACTTGAAAAAGAAGAAAAAACTCTCTAAAAGACAAAGTTTAGAAAAGTACTACGTACTCTATTATAAATTCTTTTCACAAATCGCTCATTTAAATATTTCTGGTTTAAATAGGTTTTTTGTAACTGATGAAAATAACCAACAGAGATTGTCAATTGATGGCTCACCAGATGACGCTGAGAGAGTAATAACTATAACCTATCAAATTTATTTTGTATTACTTCGTTTTTTTGCTAAAGAATTTAAACTCTACAAAAAAGATGACTTTTTGAAATTTGAGAAATTCTCAAAAAGCATTCTTAAAAGTTAACACTCAACTATGAAAAAATATAAGTTTGTTGAGATCATAAAATATGAGGAAAGAGTTAAAGCACTTTTTATTAAATGTGGAATTACACTCAATAATCAATCAAGAATTTGCCAATATTTTTCATATTTAAGAGATTTGGAAGTGGCTAGAACAAATAGTGACCAAGCATTTCATGATTTTCTCGAAAAAGATAAAGCTAAGTATTACTATAGTCAATATTATTCCCTCGAAATCAGGAATATCGTTGAGGCGTTAGAACAAACAGATCAAGACATAGATCTATTAAAAAGTAAGCTTCTAAATCTTTCTGATGGCACATACTTGCTCTCAGAAGAAAATCCAAGTGATACATCAGCTAGAAACACTACATTTGAACTCAGCTTGTTTGCCTTCTTACACAATTTGGGCACTCAAGTGGAATTAGGCGAACCAAATCCTGATTTAAGAGTCGCTACTAGCCAATTTACCTATAATATCGAGTGTAAAAGACCATCCTCCGAAAATTCTGTTGAGAAGAATATTAGAAAAGCTTGGAAACAACTTAGAAAGCCATCTGTTCCTGATGGCATACCAACTATTGCCATATCTTTAGATAAAGTTTTAATTAACGATGATTTAATTTATCACTCAGTAAGTGAGCTAGCAGCTCTGGGAGGCTTAGATAGTCTTCTATATGAATATGCGCAAAAAAATCAACCCATGATTAACAAAATTATTAATTCTGATTCTTGCGTAGTGCTTTATTACATTTCTTGCCTATCAGGATTCGAAAACAAAAATCTTCCGATGGCCAATGCCACATACGTGATAGGAAACGTTTATAATTTTGAAGATATGAGCATCTATCATGACTTAGAAGGATTCTCAGGAATGAACATATAATTATGGATTTTGACAAATGCATTCTCTGTTTGAAGACTTTAGACAGCTCAACACCACCAGAACATGTAATTCCTTATTCATTGGGAGGAAGATTGCAAAGTTTGCTTCTTTGTGACAAATGCAATCATGAGGTAGGTGCTAAGCTATATGCTTCAATTAAATTTGACTCTTGGGTTAGAAAAGCTGTTTGGGAGCTTAGAAGTGTTTTGCCAAATAAGATTTTTGAGGCAGTTGAAAAAAGACAGAGTTACACAACAAACAGTCCTACTGGAGTAACATTAAAAGCTAAAAAAACTAATTCTGGCATCAGAATTAAACCTCGCTCCATAGGAACTGAAACTGTATTGCCAACGCAAAACGCAACTAAGTATTTGGAAAAAAAGTTAATAAATGATTTTGGCATTAGCTCTGAAACTGCAAAAAGCTTATCATCTAAAGTTTCAGCAACTCCTAATGGAGAAAAGGTGCAAATATTCAAAGATTTGCACATTGTAAAATGGGATGCTCAGCAATTTAAACCAGATTTTACCAGTAACGGCATTTCCAAAATAAATGCTATGGTTCTCATTGCATTCGAATATTTAGCTTTACTGCTCGGTAAATCAATTTATGATGAATCATTTAATCCTGTTAGAGAATCAATACTTAATGATTCAGAATTGGTCAAAGTAGAATTTTTTATCTCAAGCAAACCGCAGCCATTTCACTTAATTTATCCAGAATTTGAAAGTGATAAAACGGTAATTTCAATTCACCTGTTTGAATACTCAATTGCAAAAGTCACTTTCAATAAACTTAAAATAAGCAATTCACCAGATTTTTGTTATCTCGAAGATCTTATAAAACACATAAGTTTAGGCGCTTGGTCAGTTGTGGATGCAAAAGCAAATAAATGGCACGAGTTCGATAATTAACATATCAAAATATGTCATCAATAAAACAAGACACTTTCTTTTAATGTGTCTTATTTGTCTCATTCTTTGAATAATTGCCTCTAGTAGAGTATATTGTTATTGTGACGGTTGGTTCCGACGGAGAGTGCGAAGCACCCTCCTAGTCTCGATGAACGAAGAGAATCGAGTGAGTCCCGCAAAAGCGTGAGAATTGCTAAAGGAGTGAGTGCAATTTTGGTTGCGAAATTAAAGCAATTTTTTGATTTAGTGTTAAACTAAATATATATTTTATGGAAGATAAAAAAATAGTTTATACAATATTTTCTAAGATTGTTATAGCTGGTGTTATTTTAACCACTTTTTTGATGTCGATTGTTAATGAAACATTCTCCAATCCTGCTAGGGTTTTTGGAGCGTTTTTAGCTTTACTCGCCATCTCTTCATTAATTGGGCTGGTTCCGTATTTTATTTTTCGCAATAAGGTTAAGAACCCAAAGATTATAATCTTTGGAATTATTTACATTATTATTGAATTACTAATGATAGCTTCCACTATAGAAGTTGCACCTGCTGATATTAGTACAACCAGGCCTATCTGGGTAGATAAATGTGCTAACGGTGGTGATGAAAAAAAATCAAATTATTGCAACTGCTTATTTGACAGTTTGGTAGAAAAGTATACTTGGGAAAAGTTTTCTAAAATGAGCAGTTCTCCAGAATTGTCTCAATCAATGGAGGATCTTGGAAAGAAGTGTTTGCAAAAAGATGGATACATTTTTGATGAGGAATTGAAAGAAACCTATAAAAAATCATACGTTGAGAGCTGTGTTAATAAGGGTGCTGACGAAAAAATTTGCATCTGTTATTTCAATTTTCTAATAGAAAAATTAGGTTTAGATGGTTTTGACGAAATGGGAAAAATACTTGATGAAAAACCAGTAAATTCTCCTGAAGTAAAAAAATATTTAGATATTATTACAGAACAAAAAAGTAAGTGTGGTTCACTATAGTAAAGAACATAAATTTGATAAACAAGCTTATCTCATCTCTGTAGACCATGAGCTTCAATGGAATGTTAAATTATTGAAGACAAATCGACTGCGTTCTCTCATGATCAAAATTATAGAAAAATCCTCAATTGATTTGATTGGAGAAGAATTTTCTAGAGAAGCAATTAATACATTACCAAATAATGTAAAAAAAACCATCTCTCAAAAAATTGCTAATAAATTTAATATAAAGCATTGTTTTTGTGATCCGGATGAGAAAACTAGAAACATAATTGGCTATCCAACACAAGTAAAATTAAGAAACATGTTTGGTTTTAAATCTGCTATTGAGGGAACGGAAGAATATAATACAAGAAAAAAATACGAAAAAAGCTTTTTTCACATAAGAGAAAAATATTGGTTAGAGCAAATTAACAATTTATATGTTCATAATATTATTTTTATATGTGGTTTCGATCATTTAGAAAATTTTAAATCTATCCTATTTAGAAATGGATACATCACTTCAACTGAAACATTAAAATAAATTCTTTTTATATCTTTCTTCAAGTTACTTTCAGGTATACAATAGTCATATGTTAAAGAAACATATTGTTGTATCTTTCTTTTTTCTTACCTTCTTTCTTTTAAATAGTGTTTCAGTTATTTTTGCTCATCCTGGGAATACTGCTGCAGATGGTTGCCACTATTGCAGAACTAATTGTGCTAAATGGGGAGTCCCTGAAAATGAAAGGCATTGTCATGGAGGATCTTCATCATCTGAGAAAGCTCCTGAAATAACAGCCGCTCCAAAACCAAAATACACATCAACTCCTAAGCCAACTTACACTCCAAAACCAACAATAATTCCTACTTACACCAAAATACCTACTCCAACTCAAAAACTAACTAAAGCAATTATTAATTGTTCAGCGACTAAAGATTCAAAATGTCCAAGTAAATGTAGTGCTGGTAATGATGCTGATTGTTGTGAACAAAATCTAGTTAATTACACTTGGTATGAAAATTATGGTTGTTACCCAAAACAAGAAGTTCAATGTTCTGGCATAGCTGACAATATCTGTCCAAGCAATTGTGATAATGGTTGGGATGCAGATTGTTGTGAACAGAATTTAACTGGTTATAAATGGTATGAGAATTGGGGATGCTATGAAGAGTAATACTAAAATATATTTGGAAATAATATAATATACCCATGCAAAAACTTTCAGACAAAACAGAGTTTATTTTAGCTTTCGCTGCATTGGTGCTAGGGTTATCAGGTATTAGTTCAGGTATACGCGACGTAAGGGTAAATCTAGGATTTAGTACTCATAGTCTATGGGAACTAGGGTTGGTGGTTTTTTCTCTATTGTTCTTTTCGATTTATCTTTATGCACTTGACTCCATAAGATATGGGATTTCTGTCATAGAAGACTGGAAGATTTTCAAGCTCTTGAAGCGTGTAGCTGACATATCTTATTTGTTGGCGATAATGTTCCCGCTTCTTATATTTTTTATCTGGCTTGGAGTATTAGCATTAAACCATATACCTGTTAAATATCTTAGAGATAACATAAGTACAATATCGGCTATATTTTCAATTTTGAGTACTTTATTTTCTTTAATATCTTCTTGGAAACATTTGCAGGAGAAGGAGAAGATTGTCTATGAAAAGATTGATGAAAAAACATCACAGTTAATACTTGAAACTAATAAACTCTTAGAAAGAAAGGATTGGAGACTTGCTGTTATAGAAGCCTTTAGATTATTGGAGTTGATGTTTAAAGATAAGGCTTTAGATATTGGAATTGATACAAACAAACTGCCTTTTGTGAGATTAATTCATGTTTTTGTTGACAAGGAAATTCTTAATAAACCTCAAGCTGCTAAATTAGATCACGTGCGTGAATTGAGGAATCTAGCGGTTCATTCAAGCGAAAAGATTACAAAAGAGCAAGCAGCATTTGTAACCGACGTAATAGGTGAAGTAACTAAAAGTTTATCTTCAACTAGGTTTATAGGCGGTTACTTTGAGGGAAATGTAATGGACGCTTTAAGTAAACTTTTTCCTAAACATCACATATTTCCACAATATAACCTTGGTAATGGTAATAGGGCAGATTTTATGGCGGAAGGACCAAGACATAATTATTATGTAGAAGTTAAAATGGTTGAATCTGGCTCATTGGTTCGAAGAGCATTCAGACAGCTTCACTCAACACTCGGAGAAAAAGACAGGGGTATTCTAGTTCTCCCAATAGAAGCAGAGCAGATAGTAAGTGAAGATTCGAGGATAAAAATTGCGTATTTTGATATACAAAATGGAGAGTTTGCTAATCAACAGATCATATACAACTGGATCTACAATAAACATTAGAAGGCGAGAAGGATATCGCTTCTTTATTCGTTTTCATATAACTTGCCTAGTCTGTTCGTCGGAATTTATCTATCGTTCTGACACGACAATCTTCCCAAGGTAAAATATTAAATTCTTGATCTCCGTTCGTAAATAACTCCCTAATCTCCTCTATAACCGTGAGTTTAAAATCTTTTTGTGAATAATAATTACCCAAATAACTCCCAATCTCTGTTAAACTACTCCTATGCAATATCCCACTAAACAAGACAAAGAACTCATCCTCGCCATCTCCACTCTAAAGGACCCCAACGAAGTCGCCGGCTTTCTCCGCGATCTCCTCACCCCAGCCGAAATTGGCGAATTCTCCCGCCGCTTCCAAATCGCTAAACTCCTCTGGACCACCACCTTACCTTACCTAGACATTGCTGAAAAAGTCGGCGTCAGCACCACCACCGTCACCAGAGTAGCCCAGTGGCTTTACAAGGAATCTTTCCAAGGCTATTTCAAAGTTCTCACCCGTCTCTACGGCAATTCTAAAAGATAAAATCACCCCAATACTTTGCAAAAATTTGCAATACTCACATGTTAACGTATTAACATGTTGACACGCAATCATTCTTCATTTATAATAATCTCTACAATTTAATATAAAAGCGTTTGTACTGGCGTCACGACCCAGGAGCTGAGAGCCAAATACTCTACGGAATTTTTCTAAGCCGTATAAAGAAGAAAAGCCGATGTCGCATTTGCGGAGCCGGCCTGAGAGCTTAAAAGAGCAATACTTTTAGGAATAAAGGATGGGACCGCGGGAGGTCCTTTTTTATTGCCTCTCGTTCCTTTTTGATCATGTCTAGCTATGGCTGGATATTGTTCGGAAAGTAACGGGAGGTTTTTTATTGCCTCCTCATGATTTTTATGCAAAATATGAACAAAAAAAATCTAAAACTAGCTATACAAAAAAGTGGTCGTCTCACCGATGACACCCTTAATCTTTTGCGTAGTGCTGGCCTAGAATTTGAAAGCTACAAATCCAAATTATTTTCTAGCTGCAGAAATTTCCCTTTGGAAATTGTCTATCTGCGCGATGATGATATTCCTGATTACGTGGCTTCTGGCAGCGTGGATATTGGCATCGTTGGGCAGAATTTGATCTATGAAGAACGACCCGCAAATGTCCAGAAACTTTTAAATTTACCTTTTGGTTTTTGTACTCTAACTTTAGCCGTGCCCAAAGAATCCACCGTCCAAACTCTAGCTGATCTAAATGGCCAAACCATTGCCACCACTTATCCAAATTCGACCAAGGATTTTTTCAAGCAAAATGAGCTAAGCGTGGAGACCATCAAAATCACCGGCTCAGTAGAAATTGCCCCAATGTTGGGTGTGGCCGAAGCGATTGCCGATCTCACTGCCACTGGTAGCACCATGGCCCTTAATGATCTGCGTCCTTTGGCCAAAATTTATGATTCGCAGGCGGTCTTAATTGCTAATGAATCGTGCATGTTGTCTGCCAGCAAAAAACAGCTCATCGATTGTTTATTGGTGCGTTTCCAAGGCGTTCTTTCAGCCAAGAATTACAAATACGTGATGATGAATGCTCCAGCAGAAATTCTGCCCCAGCTCAAAGCAATTACGCCAGGTTTGAAGTCTCCTACCGTTGCGAACTTAGCAGAGCCCGGCTGGATTTCCGTACAAACCGTCATCAAAGAAGATACTTTTTGGGAAACCATTGAGAAACTAAAACTCGCTGGGGCTAGTGGCATTATTATTTTACCGATCGAAAAAATTATTTTATAAGAAAGGCTTTTATGCAAGCAATTAAACTCAAAAATTTATCCCCCAAGGATTACCAAAGAATCATGGCACGTTCTGCCGGCGACGATCGCACGATCATGCCACAGGTCAGAAAAACCATGGAATTAGTCAAACAAACTGGCGACGAGGCTTTATATGCTGATGCCGCTAAACGTTTCGCTGGTCAAAACTTCACTTCCATCAAAGTGACTAGAGCAGAAATCGAGCAAGCTTACCAGGAAGTGGATCAAGATTTTATCGATTCCATTCGTCAGATGATCAAAAACATCACTGCCGTTCAAGCTGCGCAATTGCCAAAGAAAAAAGATCGCTTAGTCCAGCCAGAAACTGGCGTTAGTGTTTGGCGAGAATGGCGTGCCATTGAAAAAGTTGGTCTCTACATTCCAGGTGGCAAAGCCATTTATCCCTCCTCAGTTTTGATGAGTGCTATTCCAGCCCAGATCGCGGGTTGCAAGGAGATTGTGATGTGTTCACCTGCCAGAGGCACTGGTCAGATTCCTGCCCCAACTCTAGTGGCGGCTGACATGATTGGTTTGACCGAGATTTTTAAATTAGGTGGCCCACTGGCGATTGCGGCCATGACTTATGGCACCGCTACAGTTCCCAAAGTCTCCAAGATTTTTGGAGCTGGTGGCGCTGCTGTGACCGCGGCCAAAATGCTAGCTTTGGAAACGATCAGTATTGATATGCCGGCTGGTCCTTCAGAAGTTTTTGTCATCGCTGACGAAACTGCCAACCCTGCTTTCATTGCTGCCGATTTATTAGCCGATGGAGAACACGGAAATGATTCAGCTTGTGTCTTAGTCACCACTTCAGAGCGTATCGCGGAGGAAACTATTTTGGAAATTGAAAAACAAGTTCCTCAATTAGCCACCGCAGCGCGTCTCACAGAATCTTTGGAGAAGTTTGGTTTGGTTGCAGTTGTTGAAACACTCGCAGAAGCGATTGCTTTTGCCAATGAATATGCGCCAGAACACATTGAGATTATGACCCAAGATCCAGAGGCGGTGGTTACTGAAATTACTAATGCCGGCTCGGTCTTTCTGGGCAACTGGACTGCCAAATCAGCTGGCGATTATGCCACTGGGGCGAACCACGTTTTACCCACAGGTGGCATGGCCAAGATGTATCCACCTCTAGGCGTTGACTGCTATGGCAAATGGATGCAGGTGCAGAGATGCACTAAGGCAGGCCTAGGAAAAATTAGAAAAACTATCGAAACCTTGGCGACGATAGAGGAGCTGCCAGCTCACAAAGTGGCCTCCGAGATTAGATTTAGAAAGTAAAAAATATATGAAAAAAATAGATATGAATGAAATGATCAGAAAGGATATTGCTGCCATGTCAGCCTATATTCCTGTCGCTTCATTATGGGATTTAAGTAAAAAATTTAAGCAAAAACCGGAGGAGCTAATCAAGCTTGATGCAGGTGAAAATCAAGCTGGTTACTCTCCTTCGGTCACGGAGGCTTTGCAAAATGAGCTGTTCAATTTTTATCCTGATCCAGAATATAAAGAGCTGCGTCAGGCTCTGTCCACTTATACTAGCGTGCCTGTGGCCAAGATTATGGTTGGCTCAGGATCAGATGAATTATTGGATTTACTCTTTCGCTTAATTTTGGACGAAGGCGATAAAGTGATTAATTGTCCGCCGACTTTTGGTATGTACGCTGTGGCGGTGGAGTTGAATAAAGGGAGGTTAATTTCGGTGCCCAGAAAAAGTGATTTTTCACTTGATTTGCTTGGTATTAAAAAGGCTATCGATGAGAAAGTTAAAGTGATTGTGGTTTGCACGCCCAATAATCCAACAGGGACCGTGACAAGTCAGTCAGAAATTATTACTTTGTTGGAGACTGGCAAATTAGTGATCGTGGATGAAGCGTATTTTGAATTTTGTGGAAAGACTGTGGTGCCGCTGCTGCAAAAATATCCAAACTTAATTATTTTGCGTACCTTAAGTAAGTGGGCTGGTTTGGCTGGACTGCGTCTGGGTTACGCTTTGATGGATGCTTTTTTTGTGCAGCAATTCTTCAAAATCAAGCCACCCTATAACGTCAATCTAGCCGCTAGTGTGGCTGGAGTTGCGGCTCTGGCTGACAAAAATTGGCGAGAGAAAATGCTTGCTTCAACTATTAGTGAACGAGCGCGTTTGATTGAAGAGCTGGGTGCTTTGGCGAATTTGCAAGTCTATCCCTCTCAAGCTAATTCTTTGTTTATTAGGTTTGAACGCGACTTTGCAGAGCTCAAAAATTACTTAGAGCAGCGCAAAATAGTCGTTCGCTATTATGATGGCTATCAAGCTATTCGCTTGAGTGTGGGTTTGCCATGGCAGAATGACGCCGTCATTCAAGCTCTCAAAGATTTTGTAGTTTCTAAGTGGGATGCCGTCATTTTTGACATGGATGGCGTCTTGGTCGATGTCTCCAAATCTTATCGCCAAGCCATCAAATTAACTGCGCAGTATGTGCTGCAAAATAAATATGGTTTGAAGGTGAATGTCGCTGCCGCTGACATTGAAACCATGAAATCTATTCCAGGATTTAATAATGATTGGGATTTGTCTTTTGCTTTGATTGAACTTTTTGCCAAAGGTATTGCTCGCAAAGACTTTAAGCAAAATATTTCTGCTCTAAGTGAGCAAGTCAAAACCAGCGCTGATTATTTAGCCGCCAAAGATATTTTTCAAAGCTATTATCTAGGCAGCAAATTATTTAAGCAGCTTTATAAAAGACCAGCCCCTATTGCCTCTCAAACTGGCTTAATTAAAAACGAATCTTTGCTTTTGGATTTACCAATTCTTAAGAAAATCGCAGAGAAATATAAGGTTGGCGTCGCGACAGGCAGGCCAAAATTTGAAGCTCTTTTTGCCCTTAGAAATCTCAAGATTTCTCCACAAATAGTCAAAGAAATTTATGTGGTTGGCAAAGAAGATGCGGAGAGAGAAAAACCTTTTCCAGAGCCATTGCTGAAAGCTGCTGAATTGCTTGATTGCAAACAGCCCATTTATGTCGGCGATAGCATCAATGACATTTTGGCAGCCAAGGCTGCAGCCATGCCATGCATTTTTGTGGGACAGAGTAAGCAGGCAGATTTTGAGGTGCGAAAGACTGATGAAATTGAAAGGATTCTTTTATGAAAAATCGTTTAGCCAAAATTATTAGAAATACCAATGAAACTCAAATTGAGCTCTCGCTTAACATTGATGGCACAGCTAAACGACAAATCGATGTGCCGGTTGGTTTTTTATCTCACATGTTGGATTTGTTTGCCAAGCACGGCTTACTAGATTTAAATGTGCTGGCCAAAGGAGATATTTTTATTGATGAGCACCACACTGTTGAAGATATTGGGATTGTTTTGGGACAAGCTTTTTATGAGGCCCTTGGTGAAAAAAGAGGCATCAATAGATATGGTTTCTTTGTTTTACCAATGGATGAAGTGTTGGTGACCGCAGCCATAGATTTTTCTGGTCGCTATTCTTTCACCATGGACTGTCAATTTAATCGAGAGATGGTTGGCGATATGAGTACAGAAATTGTTTACGATTTCTGGGATGCTTTCGCCCAAAACGCCAAAGCCAATGTTTATATCAAAGTTGAGAATGGTCGTAATGACCACCACAAAATTGAGGGCATTTTTAAAGCGATTGCGAGAGCGATTAGAGTTGCTTGTGAATATGACCAAAGAGCTCTAGATCAAGTGCCATCGACGAAAGGATCCTTATGATCGTTATTATTGATTATGGTTTAGGCAATTTAGCCAGCGTGGCTAATGCTTTGACCAAGCTAGAAATTCCTTTCAAGATTTCTAGTCAAATTAAAGATCTGAGAGCGGCGACTGCTTTAATTCTGCCTGGAGTTGGAGCAGCCGCTTTCGGCATGAAAAATCTCAGAGAGAGAAAGCTTGATCTTGAAATTAAAGAGCAAGTTGCTCTTGGCAAACCTTTGCTTGGAATTTGCCTTGGCATGCAATTACTTTTTTCTAGTAGTGACGAAGGAGATGCAGCTTGTTTGGATTTGGTCAAAGGCAAGGTCAAGAAGTTTGAGACAAAATTAAAAGTTCCGCAAATGGGTTGGAACCAAGTTGTGGCCAGCGATTCTCAACTTTTAAAAGGCATTAAAAATGAATCGTATTTTTATTTCGTTCACTCATATTACTGCGATCCAAGCGATCGCAAAGTAGTGACTGGCAAAACTAATTACGATCAGGATTTTTGTAGTGTTTTGGAAGCAAAGAATGTTTATGGAGTGCAATTCCACCCTGAAAAAAGTGGAAAAGCAGGTTTGAAATTATTAAGAAATTTTTGGGAGTTAGTATGTTAATTATTCCGGCCATCGATCTTAGAGATGGCAAATATGTTCGTTTAAAACAAGGTAATTATGCTTTGGAGACCATCTATGGCTTAGATCCTGTAGAGATAGCCAAAAAGTGGCAATCAGCAGGCGCCAAAGCACTACATGTTGTGGATCTCGATGGAGCCAAAACTGGCCAGCTGGTCAATCTTGAATCGATCGAGAAAATTATTACTGTGCTTAATATTCCAGTCCAAGTGGGTGGTGGAGTTCAATCTATAGCAGCGATTGAACAGCTGCTCTCGCTTGGAGCCAGCAAAGTCATTATTGGCACTTTGGCTTTAGAAGACGAAGTGCAACTTGTAAAACTACTGTCTAGATATGCTGAAAAAATTATTGTTTCTTTGGATAGTAAAAATGGACAATTGGCCAAAAGAGGTTGGTTGGAAAATAGTGGCCAAGATCTTTTAGAGACGGCCGTAAAGCTTGAAAAATTAGGCGTTAAATCATTTATTTACACCGATGTTTTAAAAGACGGCACGCTTAGCCAGCCAAATTATGAAGGCATTAAAAGTTTAATGTCAGTTCTTTCTACGCCACTAACGATTGCGGGCGGAGTTTCTTGTTTGGCAGACATTGAAAAATTAGCGAGTCTAAAAGTGGCAGGAGTAATTATTGGCAAAGCTCTTTTGGAGGGCAGAATAAACCTTAAGGAGGCAAACGATGCTAGCTAAAAGAATCATTCCCTGTTTGGATGTTGCGAGTGACAGAGTGGTCAAAGGTACTAATTTTATCGACCTGCAAGATGCTGGCGATCCTGTCGTTTTGGCCAAATTCTATAATGATGAAGGTGCTGATGAATTGGTTTTTCTTGATATTACTGCTTCAAATGAAGGTCGCAAAACCTTTGTCGAAGTAGTCAGAAAAGTGGCTCAGAATATTTTCATTCCTTTCACGGTGGGAGGAGGAATTGGATCCATTGAAGATATTCGCAGTGTGCTTTTGGCTGGAGCAGATAAGGTTTCACTCAATACTGCCGCAGTTAGAAATCCAAGTTTAATCAGTGAAGCGGCAGCACTTTTTGGTAATCAATGTATCGTTTTGGCGATTGATGCGAAGAAAAATGCCACTGGTTGGGAAGTCTTCACCAACGGTGGGAAAGTAGCAACTGGTTTGGATGTGGAAGCTTGGGCAAAAGAAGGCGTGCGACTTGGTGCAGGAGAAATTTTACTAACCAGCATCGATGCTGACGGCACCAAACAAGGCTACGATTTGCAACTAACTAGCAAGGTTTCAAATAGCGTCAACGTGCCGGTAATTGCCTCTGGTGGCGCTGGCAAGATTGATGATTTTATCGATGTTTTTCAAGCTGGCGCTGCCGATGCTGCTTTAGCTGCTTCGCTCTTCCACTTTGGAGAGTTACACATTAGCGATCTTAAAAAATATATGCAAGCCAAAAATATTATTGTTAGGAATTCTTATGATCAAAATTGATTTTAAAAAAGCAAATGGTTTAGTGCCCGCTGTCATCCAAGATTTTGAGACGGCTAAAGTTCTGATGCTTGGTTATATGAATGCAGAAGCCTTTGAGAAAACCAAAGCAACAAGCGACGTCTATTTTTTTAGCCGCAGTAGAAAGAAGCTTTGGCTCAAAGGCGAAGTGTCTGGCAACAGACTCAAGGTCATAGAAATCTTGGGCGATTGTGATGGCGACGCATTGCTGATTAAAGTAAAATTAATTGGTAGTGCTGTTTGTCACACCGGCAAAAGAACTTGTTTTTTTAATAAAATTGAAGAAAGAAAATTATGACATTAGAAGAATTATATAAAATAATTATTTCTCGCAAAACAGAATTGCCAGAAGGTTCTTACGTTGCCTCCCTTTTTAAAGGTGATGAGGACAGAATTATTCAGAAGGTCGGCGAAGAGGCGACTGAAGTGGTGATTGCTGCCAAAAATACGAGCAAAGAAAGACTGGTTTCTGAGACGGCCGATTTGCTATTTCACACCCTAGTACTTTTGGCTGCTCGTGGAGTTAGTTTAGAGGAAGTAATGGAGGAGTTGGAGAGGAGAAAAAATAATTCGTTTCCTATTCATGAGATATAATAACTCATAAGCAAATAAAGCTATGTCTCTAGGCAAGCGACCTCTTGCCACTTATTAAATTATCTGCCCAAGTAAAGGAGTTTTTATGCAAAACGCCACGATTTCCATTTTTGAGGACATTAAACGAACCAATCAATATCAGCAAGAGTTTTGGTCAGCTCGCCAACTCGCCAAAACCCTCGATTACACAGATTATCGCAATTTTGAAAAAGCAATAAATAGAGCCAAAGAATCCTGTAAAAATGATGGTCAATCAGTCCAAAACCATTTCGTTGAAGACAACGAAATGGTCGAACTAGGCAAAACTGCATCAAGAAAAATTCAAGACCTTGTTGTACAAGATAATTTTCCCCAATTTTGGGCTAGATTAGATTAATAGAATTGTAAAAAATTATGAAAAAACTCAAAGTATCAATTCAAGACGAACACACCTTAGTATTGCAAGAAGATGGCAGCAAGGGAGATTTGATCGACCTTAGCTCAATTCACGAAACGGATATCGATAAGACAGCCATTGATAGCCTCATTAAATCAATCAAAACAGAAGAATTTAATATACAGCTTGAGACAGCAAAAAAAAGCATAGAAAAAGAAAAACAGCTCGAGTCTGAACTTAAAGAAAAAGACATTGTTAGCAGAGCAAAAGAAGCACTTGTCAAAAAAGATCAAGAAATAGCCACACTCAATACAAAATTAGAAGGAATCGCCAAACAGGTAGAATCTGAAACAAAAGTTAAATCTCTAGAAGAACGACAAAAATTAGAAGAAGAATATCGCAATAAACTAGGTGATAAAGAACTTGAAATTCAAGAGATAAAACATCAGAAAGAACTCGGTGAGCAAAAGTATCAGGATGAACTTAAAGCAAGTGCTACCGCTCTAATATCTCTAAAAGAAATGCGCTCGCGAATGAGTACCAAGATGATTGGTGAATCTTTAGAAATTCACTGTGAGAATGAATTTAATAAACTCCGTCCTTTTGCCTTTCCTAAAGCTTCATTTGGCAAAGACAATCAAGTCTCAAGCTCTGGTTCAAAGGGAGACTATATTTATCGTGAATTTGATGACGATGGTAACGAAATCCTCTCAATTATGTTCGAGATGAAGAATGAAGACGGCCTGACAGCCTCTAAACATAAAAATAAAGATTTTTTCAAGGAATTGGATAAAGATCGACGAGAAAAAAATTGTGAATATGCGGTCCTGGTTAGTTTACTTGAAAAAGACAACGAATATTATGACGATATAGCCACCGTGACTGAATATCAGTGCATGTACGCCATCAGACCTCAACATTTTATTACTATCATCGGTTTTTTACGTCAGGGCAATCTAAAATCTCAAGATTTGCGAAAGACGATTTTGGCTTTGAAAAATCAAAATATTGACGTTACTAATTTTGAAACTAACATGAACGCTTTCAAGGATGCTTTTGCCAGAAATTACAATTTGGCCGCTGATCAGTTTGGCAAGGCTATCGATGAAATTGATAAAACTATTGATCATTTGAATAAAGTTAAGGAAAATTTACTCAAATCTGAAAACAATTATAGATTGGCTAATAACAAGGCTTCAGATCTAACAATTAAAAGACTAACTTCCGACAGCCCGAGTGTTGCTAAGGCTTTTGAGGAAAATATAAAATAAGGAATTCTTATCGTTAGTGGGTGGCTACTAACTTAGAATTTATTGGTAGCTGAAAAATCAGTCAATTTCTAACACATCCATCATTCAAACAAGTGGTTATTTCTTGTATAATTTTTTTATCCAATATTATTATGAATGAAGCTACGGAAAACACAGAAAAAACAGGTAAAGAACCCATTTCTCTAGCAGAAAGAAGCCTAAACATGGTTTCTTTTCAATCTCTAAATGCTTCGGCGTTAAAAATTTTGAGAACTGAATTTTCTGATACTTTGCAACATAGTTCTACTTTTTCGTACAAAGAAATCTTTAGAAAGTTAACACTTGCTCAGGCCTTAATTAAGAATGGCGATCCATTGGGAGCAAAAGATGCTCTCGCTAATATAGATATAGAAGAAACAGAAGAAAAAGATCTATTAAGATTAGCTGATTTATATTTTCAAATTGGTGAAAAAGCAGAAGCTTTAAAAATTGCAGATGAAATCATTGAAAATGAAAGAGGAACAAAAGCTGTTTTTTTAGCCGAAAGTCTCACAAATCTCCTTTCTGCCAATGAAGCGCTTGATCTTGATATGGTGATAAAAATAATTGGTGCTATTTGCAATGAAGCTGTCCAGTCTAGTCTCATTAACCGCTATCTTAATGAACAGAATAGTGCTGATATTTATCAATTTATAACTCTGATATTAGGTAAAATTAAACTCCCGCCAAGAAACCAAATAACATTATGTCTTCGGGCAAAAGATGCTTGTTTAAATAATAACCAGCTTGATTTGGCTAAAGAAATGGCTACTAAAGCTTTAGAAATAGCCAATAATCTAGAATCTTCAATAGGAAAATTTTATGCTATTTGTGATATAGCCATTGAACAAAACTCAGAAGCTAAAATTCTTTCTGCTGAAAAAGCCATTCAGCAAATGAAAGAATTGATTGAGTTAATTGAAAATAAAGAAGTTGAATCTCATGAGGTTTTTACTCGCGGTGATGATGTCTCACAAATCAACATGTATTTTGCAAGTTTTTTATTACAAGAAGGCATGATTGCTGAAGCAGAGGTTGTTCTAGAAAAAATTTCCATGTCCGCTCAAAAAGAAAACACAATGCTAATGATAGCCAGAAAGTATGCAGAAAAAGGAGATAAGATTAGTGCCAAGAGACTAATTGCTGAAGCAGGCAAATTTGGTTGGGAGGATAAAGGATTTAGAGGCAATGGGTGGAATAAAGATCATCCTCTCCCAGTTTCTATTGCTAAAACCCAGATGCTTATTGGTGATTTGCAATCAGCTATCAAAACTCTTTATGGAATTATTCCTGGTCTCATACAAGAGAGTCAAAAAGAAAAAAATAAACAAGACGTTTCCTGGGTGAATGAACTGTTAAAACAAAATGCGCCTAGGGAATTTAAATCGCTAGACATTAGTTACAGATATTTTTACCAGACGGTTATGGAGTTAAGTAACGAAGGTCACATTGAACAAGCGATTTTACTTTTAGCTAAATATCCAAAATTTATTGATGCCTCGTCGGTTTATTCTGAGGAGAGAGTTATCGTGCTTAATCAAATCACTGCTTTACAGATTAAACTCAATCAGCCGGTTACAACCAAACTCGCTCTAAGAAACATGAGTTCTTTTTTACAAGAACACTTGTTGTCTAATCAAGAAGCTCTTTTAAGTCATGAGGATGCTTTTAATAACTTAATTGCTGTTGCCAAAATTCAATCAACTCTTCCAGACAAAGATGGATTAATTGAAACTTTGCAGCTTGCTGAAAAATTCACCGATCAAGATTCTTCAAAAGACATGGCTCAAAGTATGATTACTCTTGCAGAACTTTGGTTATTGGTTCCACAAAAAGATAAGGCTATCAGGCAAGCTGATAAGGCTCTACTTCTTTGTGAATTCAATTTTGACTTTGATGCAGATTGTTTACCTGGCGAAGCATATTCTATTTTTTTGGCTAATAAAACAAATTTATTGAAAATATATGGACTTTTTCAAAATTTAGGGGAAAACGATAAAGCTTCTAAGTTAATTGAATATATTGCTGTCGCTGTTATTAAATTTGAAAATGAAATTCAAAAACGAGAACGAAGAGAAATTAGGAAAACGTCTACGCTGACTCGTTGGAATAATGAATGGCCACTTTCCAAAGACTGTTTTGAGGTTGGCAATATGTTGTTAAACAGTGGAAATATGACTGTTGCTAGGGAAATTATGTCCCTGGTTGCTAGAAAAGTTCAGAATGGTGATTTTGAGGCAAGTAGCTTCATTGCTATAAACGAAAAAATTGTTGATCTTTTAACCAATAAAAAAGAATTGCTATCTGAACAAATAGATTATCAATCACTTAAAAATAAAATTTTGATCAATGGTGGGTTGAATGTACAACTACTCACTGAAGTTGGTTCTTTTGCTGAAAAAGATGCTATTGAGCAATTATTATCTTTAGTGCCTCCAGAGCAATTGAAATTAGCCAGACAAATTGTTTATCAGAGTGCTGTAAAAAATGAAACGATTTTTTGGAGAACAAATCAAGACACAATTCTTAAAAATACAATTTCTTTGTTAATGGAAGCTATCGCCAATAAAAATATCGAAGAGACAACGCTCATCGAATACCTATTAGGAACAATTCATTTGCTCAATTCTAAAGAAGCAAAAGATGCTTTACTTGGTCTTGCTCGAAGCTTGGTTAATCAAGAAAATATCCAACACGACGAATTCTCCAACCCTCACTTTATGAGAATTTTAAAAACTTTGGCAGAGCTTGATACTTTTAGGGGTAATGATTTAATTTTTGCTACTGCTGCTGATGAGAATCTTCCAGACGATTGTTCCATTGATCTCTTTGATAAGCTCATAGAAAATAAATATTTGCAGTTCAACATTAATTTTTGGCTCAGAAATAGAAAGGCCAAAAGAACCGAGTTAGACAAAATTAGCGGTCGCGTTAGGTTGTCAGCAGAGCAGGAATTGCAACAAGGAAAAATAGAATTAGCGGCGGCCAAAATGATTTGTAGATTAGGAGCAGTGCCATCTATTTATATTTATGATTATCTTCTAGATAGAAAAGAAGAAGATTTGTACGAATTAACTTTGGAAGAAGTTTCAAAAAGAATTAAGCTTTTGGAAGGGTATAAGCAGAAATTTGAATCTGTTGCAGATCAGAGTGAGTTGATAGCTCTTTTAACAAAAGATGAAAATGCTGCTCCAGCTTTTTATCTTTTAAATAATGGCAGAGTAACCTTTGATTTGGTTAACAATTACAGCTTTGATAAATTTAAAGAAATGCTGGAGTTAATTGGAAAATTGCAAATCCATGAACAGCCAATTCTAGAATTTAGAACAGCTTTGATTAGTAGTGGTATGACTAGCGCACAGGCAGATCAAATAATTAATAATCTCAAGCATGGCTCTCCTCCTTTTGGCAAAAATAATGGTGAACTAATTAGGCTAGATGTCTCAGACACGACTAAATTGAAAGATGCCAATAGGGAACTTTCTGAGGTGCTCGGTAGTGAGCAGATAGGTGTTAGTCTTAAAATTCCACAATATCGAAAATATTTAGAGACGAGCAGTCATTTGCAGGCTAAGAATTATCTTAAAAAACTTGCCAATGTTAACGCTTTAGCTGAAGCATCTACACTAGTTAAAGAAATAGAAAAAGTTTTTTCTGATTTTGAGACTAGTCTAATCTCCGACCTTAGTGGTAAATGGGATCATTTTAGACAAAAGGGAATCTTGCCTCTCACTTTTGAAAGTATTTTGAAAAGTAATACTAATCCAGTCAATGGCGAAGAAGTGATTCAAGCTTTGGAACAGAATCGTTCAGCTCTAAAAAGAGCTAGAATAGATATTATTGATGCTTTGAAGCACGAAAGCCCAGAGATTAATAAGTTGCAAATAGAGCTTAAGAAGAAGCAAGCTGCCAAAGAAAAACTAAATGATAATTTGGAAAAAAGTCCCGGTAATGCCAGGATTATTGGGCAAATAGAGTCTATCGATCGAGACTTAACTTTGCTTCAGCAAAATCTTCAACAAGTTAAAACTAATCCTGTTGCCAGAAGATATGATCATTTATCTGAACAAGAAAAAAAAGGATTGTTTGAAAACACAAAAAAAGAACTTGAAGGTTTGGCACAAAAAGATTCTAGTCTGGTTTTGCTTGATATTATTGTCGAAATGATTGGACTTGAAAACTTGAATGAAGGAGAAATTGTTTTAATTAAGGAAGTTGCTTCTCACTTAGAATCACCCATTCACGCCATTACTGATTTAGCTAAACTTGACGTTAGTTTTAAAAGAAGACAGCGCAAAGAAGCAAGGTTGAGGCTCTTGGATAAAAAGGATGATTTGATTACTATGTTGAGATTTGCCGACTCAAAAATCTGTTGTTTTTCCAGTTCAAATTATGAAATGAGAGTGGCTCATGGAGTGCCAAATAAAGAATGGGTGGCCTCAATTAATAAAGATCCATTGTCTTTTGTTTTCCAAATTGAGGAATTGAAAGATGATGAAAATGGTAAAACTAAAAACTTGGGTTTTGTTTTTGGTTCATTTGGTGTTTCAAGTGATGGCTTACCAGTAGTTCTCTTGAATGGAATTTATTTCTCTGAAGGAAATGATCTTAGTTCAGTTCAAAGCATTCTTCGCTCTGTTGAGAGTCAGTTATCTGAGCCGATCAAAGCACAGTATCAGCTTTTAGCATCTAAATATGGTGGTTCACTATCTGGCCAATTGCCTGGTTATGATGGTAAAGCAGTAACGGTCAAAAGGCTTCGAGCCTTGAAAGGCAGAAATGATGGGCCAGAGACAATTATTTACGATGATCTTGGTACAGCCATTAATCAATTTCTAGATTATTCTGGAAGTAATAGTGTTACTCATAAGCAATTTGGTGATAAAATTAGGCCTGCTAGACAACTTTACAATAGGCTTATGGCAAAGTTTAGTTCTCTAGTGCCAAGATGGAGTGCCTAATAGTTATTCAGAGTCTGCTTGTGCTATCATTAATTAATGCTCAAACAATTTTTGGTTGCTTTCCTCACCTTTTTAGCTATTGATGGCCTTTGGCTCACAGTCGTCGCCAAAGATTTCTATGCCAAACATCTTGGTTTCATCATGACTAAAACTCCCAATCTCACCGCAGCTTTGCTCTTTTATGTAATCTACATCTTTACCATGGTAGTACTTATTATTTCTCCAGCTTTGCAAAAAGGCTCGCTCATGACAGCAATTCTCACAGGAGCTCTCTTTGGTCTTTGCGCTTATGCCACTTATGATTTGACTAATCTAGCCACTCTCAAAGATTGGCCTCTTCTCGTTACCATCGTCGATTTAATCTGGGGCACAGTTCTTTCAGCTTCAGTCGCAGGAATAAGTTACTTAATTTTAACTAAGTTACTATGATTATTAGTGCTTTAATCATTTGGTTTTACATGACAGCTTGGTATTTTGCTGCTTTATTGAAGAAAAGAAATGATATCGCCGACGTGGCTTGGGGACTGGGTTTTATCTTGGTTGCTTTTTCTAGTTTCATTTTATCGCCATCCTTCAAATTGTTAATTTCGTTGTCGCTAATTTCCATCTGGGGTATTCGTTTGGCAGCTCATATTTATAAGCGCAATAAAAACAAAAAAGAGGATAAGCGTTATGAACAATTCAAAAGCAGCCCTTATCTAAAAGTCTTCGTCACCCAAGGTTTTTTCATGTGGTTGATTTGCTGGCCAGTGATTAATTCCACTGGAATTTTGCAGTGGTTCAATTTGCTTGGTATTTTAATTTGGTTGTTTGGCTTTTATTTTGAATCTAGAGCTGACAGAGAATTAAGAGCCTTCATCAGCAACAAGGACAATAAAGGCAAAGTCATGCAAAGTGGTCTGTGGTCGCTCAGTCGCCACCCAAATTATTTTGGTGAAGTAACGATGTGGTGGGGAATTTGGCTATTAAATATGAATGGCAATTGGTGGACTGTCATTGGTCCTTTGACCATCACTTTTTTGATCTTAAAAGTCTCCGGTGTGCCTATGCTTGAAAAGCGCTATGAAGGCAACCAAGATTTTGAGGAATATAAGAAAAGAGTCTCGGTTTTTATTCCATGGTGGCCAAAGAAATCAAAGGAGTAGGAATTTATGAAAAATCTGTTTTTAAAAATCTTCGTCGCCGTTTCTTATTTATTAATGATTGTTGTCAACGCTCTAGCTAATATTTTGCCAATCAATGGCAATAACACTGGTGAAGTTTCCAATGCTTATCCAAATCTATTTGCTCCAGCTGCCATCACCTTTTCCATTTGGGGTTTGATCTACGCTCTTTTAGCTGCTTACACTCTTTATCAATTTGGTTTATTTCAAAAAGATCATGGTAAAAGTCGTGCTGAATTATTTAAAAAGATTGGCACTTATTTCAGTCTCACTTCCGTAGCCAACATCCTATGGATTTTCTCTTGGCACTATCGTTTGATTGGCTTGTCTTTATTGCTCATGCTAGTGATTTTGTTTTATTTAATTAAAATCGCTGACCTACTTAGAAAGCAAAAATTCTCCAGCAAAGAAACCTTTTTTATCAAAGTTCCTTTTAGTATTTATTTTGGCTGGATCACCGTTGCCACTATTGCCAATGTGACCACTTTCTTAGTTAGTCTCAACTGGAATGGCTTTGGCTTACCAGATCAACTTTGGACGATAATAATTTTATTAGTGGGGGCAGCGATTGGGATTCTTAGAACTATCAAAGATAAAAATATATTCTACGGCGTTGTTTTGATTTGGGCGTATTTTGGAATCTTAGTTAAGCACACTGCTGTTGATGGATTTAATTCTCAGCATCCAATGGTGATTGGAGCTGTTTTTGTATGTCTAACTTCTTTCTTAGTGGCGAATGGATTAGTTTTATTTAAAAATATATTCCCTGCAAAAAATCGTAGGCATGAGTAGCTAGATAAGCTAGGGAAATATTGAAAACAAGATTTCCTAATCCCAGCGAAATAATGACTTTCCAAAATGGGTATCTTAATAACCCAGAAGTTATGGCGATAAAGTCGTTGGAAAGTGGAATAAGAGAGCCATAGAGAAAGCAAAAAACTGGGAATAATTTTGGATAATTCATTATAAATACATTGAGTTTACTAAAAAAGCTTGTGAAGCGCGTGGGGATAAATGCACTCCCATTATGCCCCAGAAAATATGAGGTTGAATCGCCCAGAGCTACCCCAAGTGCTGTTACTGTTCCGAGTATAAATGGATTGAGTCCTCCAAGAGCCAGGGTAATTAGAATCAGATGGTAAGGAATGCCACTAAAAGTAGTTAATCCGCCAATTAGTGCCAATAAAAATATTAATAGATATGCGTTATCGACTCCGATGATAGTGATTAGTTTTTCAGGTGTAATGAAAAAATAAAATGATATGGATAATGAAACCGCGACTAATATTGGTAGTAATCCAATCAGGTATTTTGTTTGAAAAAAGCTTTTCTTTTTTATCACGGCTATTTTCTGCGGGGTGGAAATATTCTGATAATTTTTGCGTGAATGTTTCCTTGTGCATCGTAATCACCAATTACCAGCACATTGTCACCAATAACTAGACTTTTTTGATCGATTAATTCATGTTTTTTAAATATTTCTGTGTCTTTTTCGATGACTATCGTTTCTGCAATACTTTCTTTGTTAGAAATGCTTAATGAACTGTCTTGTATTGAGCTTATTTCACCAAAATATTGATTTTTTGCCCAGCGGCCAAAATTCATCGACTTAGTCCACATTAATAAGCCAGCAATGCCTATTAAAACAAAAATGAGAACAACGATGTTGCTTTTAACATTTTTCATAATTATTAAATTAATTTTACACTAATCCGTTGAATAAAAACCCCATCACCATAATTCCAACAGTCGTAATTCCAAAAAAAGTCAAAAGTAGTGGCCATTTCATGGCCTTTTTCAGAATCAAAGCCTCTGGAATAGACAAGGTTACTGTGGCAGTCATGAAGGCCAAGGCAGTTCCAAGTGGTACGCCTTTACCAATCAGCGCTTCCATGACTGGAATCACACTAACTGAATTGGCGTAAAGTGGAATACCAAGCAGCGTTGCTGCAGGCACATTCCACCAAGATTTCATGCCTAGGTATTTTTCAATCAAAGTTTGGGGGATGAAGCCATGAATAATTGCTCCAACTAAAACCCCCAAAATCACGTAGGGATAGACTTTTTTAGTAATCTCCAAGCCATCACTCCACCATAGCCCCAATCTTTCTTTAAGTGTTGGCTCCACACCTTCGTTTTCACTAAGCAGAGTGTTTCTATTTTTAAATTTAAGCAGAGCTGGCTCCACATATTTTTCCATATGCAGACGCTGGATTAACATACCTCCTGCAATACTAATGATAACTCCCACCAAGTTATAAAGAATAGTGGTTTTTAGACCAAATATACTAGGAAATAAAAATAGTGAGGATTCATTAATTAATGGAGAAGCGATCAAAAAAGCAAAAGTAATACCCAGTGGTACGCCAGCGCTTAGGAAACCAATAAATAAAGGAATTGAGGAGCAAGAACAAAATGGCGTCACCATCCCTAGCAGGACAGCAAATAAATAATCCAAGCCAAACCAGCGTCTTTTAGTTAGCAGATCACGGACTTTTTCCATTGGAAAATAGTAGCGAGTGATGGCCATGACGTAATTAATTACCAATAACAGCAAGCCAATTTTAATCACATCGTAAATAAAGAAATTGACGCTGTCGCCCCAGTAAGAGCCTTCAGCAATCTTCATCAACTGGTAGGTGACTAAATCAGCCAATGATTGAATGGGTAAAAAGATATCAATCATTTAGCAGTTTCCTCCGCAACTACATTTATGTGGTTTATCCTCTGTTTTTTCACCACCACTGATTACTTCCTTAATTTTCTCTAAACTTGGCAAAAATCCCACCAAAGCTGGCTTGCCATCTACTGCTAGCACTGGACTACTCATCACACCCATTTCAATAATCTTAGAAACATCGGTGATATATTCTACTTCTGCTTTTAGTTTCAATTCTGCCACTGCTTGTTTGGTCAGCTCAAATAATTTTTTACATTTGGCACAGCCTGAACCTAAAACTTGAATTTTCATAAGTTCATTTTACATCTTTTTCCAGATTAAAAAACTCCGTGAAAGAAAAAATCCTCTATTTCAGTATTACAGGTAGATAGTAAAAATTATCCTTTTTGAAAGGAGGACGATTATGAATAAAAAAACTATGTTTTTGGGTGTCACTGCCTTGGTAGTTGGCGCAGCCACTTTGCTTCCTCAGGCAGCCCTCGCTTATAGAGGCGACGCAAGTGTGCAGGGCCCAAATTACACACAAGAGCGTCATGAAGCAATGACGGAAGCTTTTGCCAATAAAGACTACAATGCTTGGAAAGCATTGATGGATGGCAAAGGAGCTTTAAATCGCATTACTGCTGAGAATTTCCCAAAATTCGCAGAAGCTCATCAGTTATCTTTAGAGGGTAAAACAGCTGAAGCTGCTGCCCTTCGAGCAGAACTGGGACTTGGTCAGCAAAATGGATCAGGCATGGGTCAAGGCAACAAACAAGGTAATGGTCAAGGTAGAATGAATCGTTAATTCTTTGTTTAAAGCTGGCGCCTCGCCCAGCATATCTTTCAGATATTGGCGAGGCGCCAAACATCAAAATAATATAAAATTATTATCAATATCATGCCAAACTTTTCCAAGTTAACCGATGAGGAAATTGTCAAAATTGTGCGAAGCAGCGATCAGGAAGCTTATGCTTTTTTGATCAAAAGATATGAGAAGAAATTAACTCGCTACGCTAGTTACCTCGTCAACGACGAGAATTTAGCTGCTGATATTGTTCAAGAAAGTTTTATCAAAGCTTACATCAATCTCAACAGCTTCAATCTTAAAAAGAAATTCTCAAGTTGGGTTTACCGCATTGTTCACAATCAAGCCATGACACTTATCAATAAAAACAAGCAGCATCAACCAATAGATGATGCTTTTGAAGTAGAAAGCGGAGTTAGTTTAGAAGATGATTTGCTCAAAAAAGAACTAGCCAAAAGGATTCACGATTGTCTCAAACAAATGTCCGTTTTATATAAGGAGCCACTCTCGCTTTTTTATTTGGAAGAAAAAACTTATGAGGAAATTAGTGATATTTTAAGAATTCCAACTGGCACAGTTGGCACTCGTATTAATCGAGCCAAAGTTATGGTCAAAAAAATATGTCAAAAAATCTAGAAAAAAACATTATGACCAAGGTTAAATCTGGTCAAATAACAATGAAGCCACGTTGGTATTTCGTTTTGGGTTCATTGTTGATGAGTTTTGGATTAATTGGTTTGAGTATTGGTGCAATATTCTTGACGAATCTAAGCTTTTTCTTTTTGCGCCAACATGGGCCAATGGGCGAATGGAGATTGCAGTTGATGCTAGAGTCTTTTCCATGGTGGATTCCTATCTTAGCGATTTTGGGAATTGTCGCAGGAATATTTTTTCTCAAAAAGTTTGACCTTTCATACAAGAAAAATTTTTCCCTAATTATTACTGCTTTTGTAGCAGCAATTGTTTTAGCTGCTTTCATCATTGATCTAACAGGTATTAATGATGTCTGGTTCGGGCAGGGAAGAATGAAAGGGCTCTATCAATTCAATCAAAATGATTGGCCAGGTCAACAAAGCCAACCAAAACAACAAGGAAGAAGAGTTCGTTTTACTTATTAGTAGTAAAAGTTTATTATAAAAATAGGTTGAATTATGAACAAAAAAAATCTCTTTTTAGTCGCATTAGTAATTGCTACAGCAGCTGGAGCTTATTATTTTTATCAAAATAACAAACAGGCAACCCCTTCAGCAATCCTTCAGGAAAATGTTGTTGCTCCTAGCAGGCCAGCCGAAATCAATGGTTCTATTTTGTCAGCTCTAGGTAATGAAATAAAAGTTGCCAAAGAAGTTGGTAAGCCAATCTTAACTGAAGAAGAGCAAGCGGCTAAAAAAGTTGCGATGCAGAAAATGTCTCCAGAAGAGAGAGCTGCTGCCAAAGCTGAGGAGTCAGCTAATTTAGAAACTGAAGAAATTTCTTTGTTTGTTCCAGTGGGTGTAATTATTAGTAAAGGCACTGGTGATGCAAGCGGAAACACGATCAATGCTGAGATTGCTGAACTACAAAAAGGTATCTATGTTTCAATTTGGACCAATGAAAATAATGAAATTGAATATATTAAAATTAAAGGTAGCTAAAAATGTTTTTGCATAAAAAGAAATCTCTTATATTTCTAGTGGTTGTTTTCATAGTAATTGGTAGTCTTGGTCTATTTTTTTACCAAAGAAATGCCGCCTCAGCAAAGGATGCCGCTGCTCAAAAAACTGCTAAGGTAATTAAAACTGATTTAAAGATTGCGTTTTCCATAGATGGGAAATTGGTAATAGATAGTTATGAACCCAACTTTTCCGTTAGTGGCAAAATTGCCAAAGTTTTGGTCAAAGAAGGTGACGTGGTTAAAAAAGGACAATGGTTGGCCTTACTAGATACTCAAGAGGCACAAAAAGACTTGGAAAAAAGTTTATTAGATTATTCTAAAGAGCGTAATGATTTTGACCAAGATACTCAAGTGACCTATGCAGATAAAGTGATTACCGACACTTTCAAGCGCATTCTTGAAAAAAACCAATGGGATCTCAGTAGAGCAGTTTTAGATGTAGAACTAAGTAATTTGGCTATACAGCAATCTAAATTGATTTCTCCAGCTGAGGGTGTTGTGGCAGTTATCAATATTAAGGCTGGCGGTTATGCCAGCACTCAAAACCAAACTGCGGCTATTACTATTGTACAGCCGGACAGCTTGCAATTCATCGCCTATGCCGAAGAGGATGACGTGCTTAGAATTACTGAAGAGCAAAGCACGAATATAGTTTTGCAAGCTTACACTAAGGATCAATTTCCAGCCAAAGTAGTTTTTGTGTCGCCACAAGCAACCCTCGATGCCAATGGAATTGCTTCATACAAGGTTGCAGCAGACATTGAGAACCAAAAAAACTTAAAGCTGATCGATGGAATGGAAGGAAGCCTTAGCTTTGTTGCCAAAGAGGTTAAAAATGTTTTAGCTATTCCGAATAAATCAATCATTAGAGAAAACAACCAAACTTATGTCTTAGTCAAAAAAGAAAATGCTGAACTTGTCAAAACTGCGATTCAAACAGCTTTTACTGATGGCAAAAATGTGGAAGTGACTAGCGGTTTGGAGTTGGGACAGGAAGTAGTTGTAGGCAATTAAAATGGCAACAAAAATAATTTCACTTGAAGATGTAAAAAAAAGCTATTTCATTAAAAGTGAAGAATTTTCAATTCTCAAAGGAATTAATTTTGACATTGAAAAGGGAGAATTTGTGTCTTTAATGGGACCGTCTGGCTCAGGAAAATCAACTTTACTAAATATTATCGGTGCTTTAGATAAACCAACTAGTGGTAAGTATTTTATTCAAGAAAAATTGGTTTCTACTTTGGTTTCTGATCAGCTAGCTGACATTCGCAACCGTTACATTGGTTTTATTTTTCAAAATTTTAATTTAATTCCCACTCTTAGCGCGTTGGACAATGTAGCTTTGCCTAGTTTTTATGCTGGAAAATTAGTTTATGAGCGTGCAAAGGAATTATTAAACATGGTTGGTCTTAGTGGTAGATTTAATAATCGTCCCAATGAGTTGTCTGGTGGGCAGCGCCAAAGAGTTGCTATTGCTAGAGCACTCATCAATGATCCTGAGTTTATTTTGGCAGACGAACCAACTGGCAATCTTGACTCCAAAACTGGTCGAGAAATTATTGATTTGATCTCATCTCTCAAAAATAAGCATGGTAAAACCATCTTGATGGTTACGCACGACCAAAATTTAAGCAAAATTACTGATCGAGTAATTTATCTCAAAGATGGCAGGATTACTAATAAAAAAAGTTTATGACAGTCAAGTTTTTATTTCAGCTATTTATTTTATCCTGGCAATCATTAAGAGCCAATCTTTTTCGTTCTTTTTTAACAACTTTAGGAATCATTATTGGCACAACCACAATTATTATTGTAGTTGCCCTAGGTGAAGGAGCCAAGCGTGACATTGAGGCACAGTATTCTAATATGTCGGTAACGACTATTCTAGTCAATGCTCCCGCCACCGACGGCTCACCTTCCAAGTTATCAATTGATGACATTCCTCTGGTGAAAGAAATTCCTACAGTTGCTGAGGCAGTTCCGATGCTAACAGGCAAGGTGAATATAGCAGCTGGTGACAACACTACTAATTTTTCAGTAGTTGGCACTTATGCAGATTTTGCAGAAGTTGCTAACCTGGAATTTGTCAGCGGGGCATTTTTTACTCAAGAAGATGAAGATAACCACAATAAACAAGCAATTTTGGGAGCAACCGTTGCCGAAGAATTGTATGGCAGCAAAACACCTGATGTAATTGGTGAGACAGTGATTCTAGGTAAAAGAGAATTTGAAATTATTGGAATAGCAAAGTATAGAGGCGGAGCATTTGGGCCAGTGACCATTGATGAAAGTGTTTTTACTCCTTATTCCTCAGCTTATCGCTATGTTTTGGGTAAGAATGGCAAGTTTTCTTTTAATGTAAATGCTAGTAGTGTCGAGACCTTGCCGGCTACTATGGATGCTTTGGCAGTGGTGCTTAGAGAAGCTCATAACATCGGACCGTCTGATACGGAAGATTTTCGTTTGCGAGACATGGGAGCAACGGTGGCTTCTGCTCAGAGTTCTTCTGCCACGATGGCCTTTCTTTTGGGGAGTGTTGGGTTCATCGTGCTTTTAGTTGGAGGAATTGGCATTATGAATATCATGTATGTGACAGTTTCGGAAAGAACAAAAGAGATTGGGGTTAGAAAAGCAATTGGGGCCAAGGATGTCTACATCTTAACTCAATTTTTATTTGAGGCATTTATTCTGACTGCGGTTGGCTTTGTTTTGGGAACTATTATCGCTGTTGGCTTTTATTATCTGTTGCTTTCTTTTGATTTAAAAATTGTATTTGTCTGGTGGAGCTTGCCTTTGTCTTTTGTGATTACCTTCGCCGTGGGGATGTTTTTCGGCTATGCACCAGCAAAACAAGCTGCATCTCTTAATCCGATTGATGCCTTAAGATACGAATAAGCAATAATTTTACTTACTAAATAAAAAGGGTTACTATTAAGTTAGTGCAATATTAGTTTAAGGAATAAAGATTATGAAAAATAAATCCTTGTCGATTTTTTTAGCTACCGTTATTCTTTTATCTTTCGCGACGCTTACTCAGGCTGCAAAGAATAGTGACTCTGGAAGTGGCGGTGCCAGCGGAGCCGGAAGTGAAACCACTTATCCTTCTCAACCAGCAGTTCAAGTCAAAAATCAAGTTGAAACCAAGAACCAGGGTGAAGATTCACAACTCATGATTGAAACAAAGGAAGAAACAAACACTGGAGCAGCTAGCGATACTTCAAAAAAAGATTCTCCGCGTAACGAAATGGCTCAGGAGAAAATGAGTGAAGTTTCTAAACAAGTTGAGGAATTACTTGGCAATAAAACGATGAAAGGTGGCGTTGGTGAGCAAGTTAGGGAAATCGCTACTAAGCAAAAAATGGCTCAAGAGCAGGTTAAAACTCAATTAGATCAGGTAGAAAGTCGTAAGGGTTTGCTCAAATCATTACTTGGTCCAGATTATAAAGCTCTAAAAAGTGTCGAGAGTCAGGTTAAAGCCAATCAATTGCGCATTGAAGAATTAGTGAATTTACAAGCAGAATTGACTGACGCTGAAGAAATAGCGATGATTGAAGAAACTATCTTGTCTTTAACTGAACAAAACACTCAGCTTCAAGATACTATTACAAGTGAAAGCCAGGCTAAAAGTATGTTTGGCTGGTTATTTAAATACTTTGCTAAATAAAATATGAAAAACATAAAAACTAAAGAAACTAAATTAACTAAATTAACAATTTATCTCTTGGTATTTTTACTTATCGGCATGGCTCTTGGCTATTTTATTAGTCAAGTCAGTGCCAGCAAAATGACTAGCTTTCCTAACAGAGAGCCAAAAAAAATGTCAGAAACAAATAATCCTCAAGGTAAACAAACCAATCGTGGCAATTGCTTGTCAGATGATTGTTTGTTAGTTGATGATTTGAATTATCCAGCTGGAGAGCTATCTGTAGGAGTGCAGGACGCTTTGGACAAGGCGATTGATGATGAGTATCATGCCTTAGCTTTTTATGAAGCGGTTACTAATAAATTTGGGATGCTTAGACCATTTTCAATGATTAAGAATGCTGAAGAACAGCACATCGCTTCTCTCAAGGCTATTTATGACAAATATGGCTTGAAAGCTCCAGCGAGCACTTGGTCGGCCAAAATTAGTGCTCCAAGCACCATCAAAGAAGCTTGTCAGGTGGGAGTGGATGCTGAAATTGCCAATGCTGACTTATATCAAAAAGAATTATTGCCAGCAGTTGTAAAGTATGAAGACATTAAGCAGGTTTTTACCAACCTAATGAATGCTTCGAGACAAAAACATCTGCCAGCATTCGAAAAGTGCAACTAAATTTTTGGCAAATGTTTAATTTAGGCTTTATTCTTCCTTGAATCCGCCAATTCTCCAGGCCAATAATCCATTGGTGAGGTTGAAAACATTCTTGTAGCCAAGCATCATCATTTCTTCAACAGCGTAAACGCTGCGTGAACCAGATAAGCAATAAACATATACAGAAGCATTTTTATCTGGAATGATTTTTTCAATTTCATCACTGACTTCATCAACGGGAAGGTTGATGCTGTTGGCAATTTTGCCGCGAACGTATTCTCCAGGAGTGCGCACGTCCAAGAGAATTATTTCTGGATTAGTATCGATGATTTTTTGTAATTCTTGCGCTGAAATTTCTAACATATTTAACCCTTAACTAAATAGACTTTGATAAAACTAGTTTTTAATTCGGCTGCTTTTGCTGCTAACTCGTCAGTTTTTTTACTCAGAGCTAGGTTTTTCAAGTCATCCAAATTTTTACGAATGGTTTGTATTTCAGTTGAATTTTCTTCTTTTCCCACGGCAGCCAAGGCAGCATCAACCTTAGGATAAACCTCCAAAACTTCTTCTGCATTTTTCGCATCAGCTGCAGTAATTATTTGCTCCATAATGTCGTGAAAATCAACTAAAGCCATCAACAACATTGAGAAGCCATTACGTTTAAACATCTCTTGAAAAATTGGTCTAATTTCTTCTAATTGTTTATGAGTTGTTGGCAGATCTCCACCATAAACGCCATCTTTAGCATTGGTGATTAAATTCTTTACGACTTCTAAATCGCTATTAAATTTGTCATCTTGGCGAATTACGTAAGGCTTATATGAACTATATTTTTGGTTAAACTGTTCATAATTAATCACTAGTAAATCATATTGTGTTTTGGCCTCATCTCTTTTATTTTGGCCAGTTAGAAAGAGAGCTTGTTTGTAATAGCCATTCATGCGATTAAAATCTTCTAAGAATTTTTTGCGAGTAATGGTTGTACTAACGAACGAGCCAATGCCTAAAATGGCGATGGCCAATCCTGCTAACATTATTTTTTGATTGGACATGTGGAGATTCCCAGTAATTTATATAAACCGCAGAAGCCAACTAATCCCGTCGCCAAAGCAATTGCTCCAACGATATAGGCTACTGTCGCAGCTGTTCCGGCGAGCCAGAAGAATCCAGCTAATAGAGCGACTGAGCCAATAATTACTCTGATGACGCGGTCAACAGTTCCTTCATTTGGTTGTGTAAATGGACATGAAAAGCTCATAGTGATAATTCTCCTTCTAGTGACATTAATAATGAACTGATGTCGGCAGCTTTTTTATATTTGAGTGAATAAATGATGGATTTGCCACTTCTATTGGCTTCAATGAGATTGGCTTTTTTCAATTTAGCCAAATGTTGAGAGACAGCTGATTGAGATAAGTGGCAGTGCTCTATGAGTTCAGTTACACTTTTTGATTTTTTGGACAAGCAAGCAATTAGTTTGGCCCTCATTTTATTGCCAAAAGCAGCATAAATTTCGCAGTTGCTGTCTATGTTTTTGTCCATAGATACATATTAGCAGTTGCTAATATTATGTCAAGCTGTCCTTTTTCATTTCTTTGATCTTGTGTAAAATATCATCATAAAAATATGATCAAAATTGTTTATTTCGATTTCGGTGCCGTTCTCATTAATTACGAAAAATTCTTTAGCAAAATCTGCGATGATTTTTCTTTAGAAATTGAGGACTTTTTGAATTTATACGATCAATTTTGTTCAGATTTAACTGTTGGCAAGATGACTACCAATCAATTTTGGCAAGAATGCATCAAAAAATATAATCTTAAAAACGCCGAAGATTAATGATTTAGTTGGACAATGGGTTTCTGAATATAAAATTATTCAGCCAATTAATGAGTTAATCTATTCATTGGAAAATAAAATAGAAGTTGGAATTATTTCTAATATTCATGATGGATTATGGGAAAGTGCATTTGAACTTAGTCTGGTGCCAAACATTAAATATAAAAAAATCTATCTTTCCTATCAAATAAAAATGGCCAAGCCAAATTCTGATATTTACGAAATGGTTCAAAGAGAATCTGGAGTTTTACCAAGTGAAATTTTATTTGTTGATGATAAAGCAGAAAATTTAATCGTTCCACAAAGTTTGGGTTGGAAAACCGTCCTATTCGATGAATTGGAGGCAGAAAAGGGAGTCGATGAAATAAAAAATTTATTAGCTCTTTAACGACTTTACGTATTCTGCCATTTTTTCAGGATTCATTGTTTCATCAGCATAATTATTTAAGACATCTCTGGATAATTCGCAGATAGCTTCAAAACTTTTTCCCATATCTAAGATGATGTATTCTTCTCCTTCAAATTTTACGCCACCGGCATTAATCATTCTGGCCAACATTATCTCAGCCATCTTGCGGTAGGCATTGATGGTTTCTTCACTGCCGCTGTCGGAAATAATGTATTCATGGCAATAACCAACGATGAATTGTAAATACTTCTGAGCCTTAGGCGTCACTCCTTTTATTTTTTCACTTTCCCAAAAAATGCGAATACCTGTCGTGTCAGCCTTAATTTCTTCAATTGTTTCAATATATGAATGATAGTAGCCGACACGTTTAGAAATTTCTAGGTCTTCAAGTTTAAACAGTGTGTGGCCTAGTTCGTGCAAAGTGGTGGACATAATCATGATTTCTAAGAGTTCATTCCTCTCCACTTCATTGGTGTTTTCACTTAGTAGTTTTTGGTAGGTTGAAGATAATCCAAATGAGCCAACTGCTTCAATTGAGTTTGTGTAACAGATCGCTCGCTCATCAGCTGAACCCTGATCTCGCCACCATGAGTTGCTACCCATTCCAGCCATCAAGGCGTAAAAATCAGCTTTAGTGAGTTGTTTCTTAAAATAGTTTTCTCGTTGATTTTCTTCCAGTTTTTCTGACCAAAGCTGTAGAAATTCTGCCAAAAGAGGGCTTATTTTGGATTGCCAAGCTTTGGTTACTTCTTTTTGGGCAGATAACAATAAGTTTTCAATTGAGCCAGTCTCTTTTGGAGATAATTCTGCCTTTTCAAGCAATTCGCGATGAAGATCAGTCTGCAGAGTCGCCGCAAACTGAAGGGAAAACTTACTTCTTTCTTTAGAATGCTTTGTTTCCCAGAGGACGTTTTCAGTCATTATTCATTATAGAACACAATGTCGAGAGTTTTTGGGGTATAATTCACTCCTTATGGCTAATGACACAATTATTAGATTCGAAAAAGTCTCCTTCAATTTCTCGCATGAAAAAGCGATTCTCAATGAAGTCAGCTTTACTGTGCGTCGTGGCATGAAGATCGCAGTCATGGGCCAGAACGGTGCTGGCAAAAGCACTTTATTCAAATTGCTTACCAAAACATTGCAACCTGACTATGGTGAAATTTTTGTTGATCGTCAATTAACTGTAGCCACCGCTTTTCAAGTAATTGCCAAAGAAGACATGTCTTTGACCGTTTTGGAATATTTCAAGAAGTATGCCAAATTAGAAGAACATGAGACCAAGCGCCGCATGGCCTCAGTGCTCGATGCGGTCAATCTTCGTGCTCCAGAAGATAAAATCATTAAAGATTTCTCAGGTGGTCAGCAAGCTCGTTTATTGTTAGCAGCTGCTTTAATTCAGAACCCAGACTTACTTTTGCTTGATGAGCCAACCAATAATCTCGATCCAGCTGGCATTGGTCATTTAACTGCTTTTTTGATGATGTATCCCAAGAGTGTTCTGGTGATTTCTCATGATGCTTTGTTTTTAAATGCCTTTACCGAAGGTGTTTTGTATCTAGATAGTTTTACTCAAAAAGTCGAACAATACGCTGGCAACTACGATGATGTGGTGGAGCAAATTGAAGATCGTATTGAAAAAGAAAATCGTGCCAACGCTCAAAAGGCTCGTGGTATTCAAGAAAACAAAGATAAAGCCGAATTCTTTGCTCATAAAGGTGGCAAGATGCGTAATGTCGCCAAGAAGATGCGTGAAAAAATTGAAGTTCTAGAAAGCGAAAAAGTTGACGTGCGTAAAGAAGATAAGACAATTCGTCCTTTTGAAATTCCAGTTCAATCCAATTTCCCAAATGATCTAATGAAAATTACTTCTTTTACCGCCATGATTAATCATGAGGAAGTGACTAGAAAAGCTGATGTCATCTTGATGAAAAAGCGCCATCTTCAAATCGTAGGTCCAAATGGTATTGGTAAAAGCACTTTAATAGAATCGATGGCCAAAGGGACTCAGCCAGGTTTAATTTTGCCAAAAACTTTGCGCGTTGGTTATTATCGTCAGGATTTTTCTACTCTAGATTTTGAACAATTGGTCCATGAGTCTTTAACCGAAGCAATGATTGAGTCAGACAAAAACATGAGTCAAGAACGCATGCGCTCTGTGGCTTCTGGATTCCTTTTAACTTCAGAAGTGATGAAATCTAAAATTGGCAGTTTATCTGAAGGTCAAAAAGGCTTAGTGGCTTTTGCTCGTTTGGTTTTACTCAAGCCAGGTTTGCTGATTCTCGATGAACCAACCAACCACATTAATTTCCGCCATTTACCAGTGATCGCTAAAGCCCTTGATTCATATGAAGGAGCAATGATTTTGGTTTCTCACATTCCTGAATTTGTTGAGCAAATTCATATTGATGATATCCTTGATTTGGAGAGATAGTCTATCCAATAATTTCAAAATCAGTGAAGTCTTTGGGATTACTAGGGCTTCATAAGTAGTATACTGATAACCTATCTTTTTACTTTTATAAAATGCCAAATAGAAAAACGAAAGCAAGCAGTCCAGATAAATCGCAGCCAAAAATGTTTGCTTTATTGTTGGATTATAAATGGCAAATTAGTCTACTGATTTTTCTTAGTTTACTCAGTAACGCACTGAGTTTATTGATTCCAAGAATTGTTGCCAAGGGCATTGATGCGAATGTCACCAGTCAGCTAATTCCTACAAATTTAATAATAGAATTTTTGTTGGTTGCCTTTGGAGTTTTTATTTTTACTTATGCTCAAAGCATCGTCCAAAACTATGTCTCAGAACTAGTTGCCAAAGATTTCCGTCGAAACTTGATTTCAAAAATTGCTAATCAAAGCTATGCCTATGTTCAACAAGTAACTCCATCTGTTTTGCTAACTAATTTAACCTCAGATGTGGATGCGATTAAAAATTTTGTCGGTCAGGCTTTCGCCACCATGGTTTCGTCCGTCTTTTTAGTTGTTGGGGCTAGTGTTTTACTTTTAATTACAGACTGGAAGCTTGCTCTGATGGTTTTGAGTATTATTCCAGTTATTGCCATTACTTTTGCCATTATTCTGAGCAAAGTCCGCTTGCTTTTTACTAAGTCACAAGAGGTGATTGATTGGTTAAACAGAGTGATTAACGAAAGTATTCTGGGCGCTGCTTTGATTCGCGTGCTCAATTCAGAGAAGTATGAGTTGATCAAATTTAAAAAAGCCAACCAAAGTGCCAGAGATTTGAGTCTGCAAATTCTTAATTATTTTGTAACGCTGATTCCGATGATCAGTTTTATGGCGAGTTTGGCAACTTTGGCAATTTTATTATTTGGAGGTAGATTTGTGATGGCGGGAGATATGACTCTGGGGGATTTCGCTGCTTTTAATAGTTATGTCATGATTTTAATTTTTCCAATCATCATGTTTGGATTTATGAGTAGTGTCATCGCTCGCTCTTCAGCTTCTTACGCTCGGGTATCCAAATTAATGTCTACCAAAACCAAAGAAATATTTGGCACAATTCCAGCTGATTTATCTGGCAAGATTGAATTTAAGCATGTCACGCACAGCTATAACGGCAATAAGGTTTTGAAGGATGTTTCTTTTGTGATTGAGCCGGGTACGAGAACAGCCATTGTCGGTCCAACGGCGGCTGGAAAATCTCAATTGCTTTATGCTTTGAGTGGCTTGATCAAGCCAGAAGATGGCGAAATTTTTTACAGTGGGACTAGTATTACTGAATATGAAAAGAATTCCTTTTATGCTCAGTTAGGCTTGGTTTTTCAGGATAGCAGCATTTTTAATCTTTCTCTTCGAGAAAACATTGCCTTTAGTCAAGCAACTTCAGATAGCGATCTACAAAAAGCAATCAATAGTGCTGAATTGGACGACCTGATTAAATCTTTGCCAAAAAAATTAGAGACGATTCTTTCAGAGCGTGGCGCTAGTTTGTCTGGCGGTCAAAAGCAACGCATCATGTTAGCTCGCGCTCTAGCTCTCAATCCAAAAGTTTTACTGTTAGACGATTTTACTGCCAGAGTGGATAGCCTTACTGAGCATGCAATTTTGCAGAATATTAAAGACAATTATCCGACTCTGACTTTAATTTCAGTGACACAGAAAATTGCCGCTATTGAAAATTACGATCAAATTATTGTCCTGATGGAAGGTGAAGTGGTGGCTTCCGGAAAGCATCAGTCTCTCCTGGAAACTTCTCCTGAATACGTGCAATTATTTAATTCTCAGAAAAGTACAGAAAATTATGAATTACGAGTTAAATAGTAAGCAGACCGATCGATCATTTTGGCAAACACTCAAAAGTTTTTGGCCATTTTTTTCTGATCAAAAAAGAAACTTATTTTCTTCGATTGTTTTTCTTTTGGTCAACTCAATTGCTAATTTAGTTTCTCCAATGATTATTGGCATTGCCATCGATCAGTATATTCAAAAAAATGATTTTAAAGGTCTGCTGATGATTTCTGGCATATTGCTGATTATCTACGCGATCTCATTAATTACTACTTATTACCAGACGAAAATTATGGGGGTAATTGGTCAGCGCTTACTTTATAAGTTGCGCAATGCTGTTTTCAATAAAATTCAAGAATTACCGGTAGAGTTTTTCAATCTCAATAAGTCTGGTGATTTAATTTCCAGAATTAATAATGACACTGATAAACTCAATCAGTTTTTCTCCCAGTCCCTAATGCGTTTTGTGGGTAGTTTTTTTATGATGATTGGGACGGCTATTTTTATTCTTTCCATACATTTTCAATTAGGTTTAATGGCTTTAGCTCCAGCCTTATTTTTACTAGTTTTCACCAAATTAGTCTCAGCTTGGGTGAAACGTCAAAATGCCGTCAACCTCAAAGCAGTGGGCAGTATGAGCGCTGAGATTCAAGAAAGCCTGGATAACTTTAAGGTAATCGTGGCTTTCAATCGTCGAGAATTTTTCAGGGACAAATTTGCTGATGTTAATCAGGAAAATTTTAGCTCATCAATTAAAGCTGGCTACGCCAATAATATCTTTACGCCAGTCTATGGTTTGGCGGCTAATTTGGCACAAATTCTGGTTTTATTTTATGGTATTTACTTGATTAGCATTGGTAATTTTACTGTTGGTTTATTAATTAGTTATATTTCTTACATCAGTCGTTTTTACGACCCCATTAGACAAATTGCTGGCATGTGGTCTGCATTTCAGGTCGCTTTAGCAGGCTGGGATCGCATTTCTGCTATTCTTTCTTTGGAATCAAATTTGCCTCTACTTTCTGAAAGTAAAAAACAACTAAAAAAGGCAGATTTATCTGTTCTTTCTTTTCAAAATGTTTCTTTTCGTTACAGCAATGGAGAAGAAGTTCTGCATAAAATTAGTTTTGAATTAGAAAGAGGTAAAACCTATGCTCTGGTCGGTCCCACAGGAGGTGGTAAAACGACAACGGCTTCTTTAATGGCGCGTTTATATGATCCAACAGCTGGCGAAGTTTTGTTGAATGGACAAGATATTCGTTCTTACACCATAGAAGAGCGTGCACAAAAAATTGGGTTTATTCTGCAGGAACCATTCTTATTTTCTGGCAATATTCGCGAGAACATTCTTTATGGCAATGAGCGCTACAGTAAATATTCTAATGAAGAACTTGGTAAAATTTTGAGCGAACATCATCTGGAAAGATTGCTGGCTCGTTTTGATCGTGGATTAGAAACTCCAGTTGTGGGCAGTGGCGACTCGATTAGTCTTGGACAACGTCAATTAATCGCTTTCATGCGTGCGGTTTTGCGAGATCCAGAGCTATTGATTTTAGATGAAGCCACCGCCAATGTTGACACTGTTACAGAGCAATTACTCGAGGATATTTTAGATACTTTATCATCAACAACCACCAAAGTAATCATTGCTCATCGCTTAAATACTATTGAAAATGCAGATCAAATCTTTTTTATTAACAGTGGCAGAGTGATTCTAGCCGGCTCACTAGAACATGCTTTGTCTATGTTGCTGAAGCAAAAGAGAAGTAGCTAATTTATTTTAGTTGACTGATTAAAATTCCAAAGCTCACTGCCACGTTCAGCGATTCAGCTTGGCCGTATTTGGGAATACTCAGCGATCTGTCTGCTAATTCATCAATTTCTCTAGAAGTGCCTTGAGATTCATTGCCAAAAACTAGAGCAATTTTATCGCCAAGTTTGCTTTTTTCTTGTTTCGCGCCAGCAAGTTCTGGTCTGGTAACTACCACCTCAAAACCACTTTTTTTCAATGACGAGAGGTCTTCTACCGGATTTTGGCTGCTGACTACTGGGATATGAAATATAGAGCCCATGCTAGAACGAACTACTTTGGATTGATAAGGATCAGCTCCGCCAAGTAATAAAATGCCATCCAAACCGAACCAGTCGGCGGTCCTAATCATGGTGCCTAAATTGCCTGGGTCACGAATGTCTTCAAGCACAGCGATAAATTTACCTTTTTCAAGATCTGCCAGACTATAGCTAGGCATTCTCACTACAGCAGCAATTCCGGATGGAGTGACGGTTTCAGCTAATCTAGCAAAATCGCGATCATCAACAATTAGTTTTTCTTGATTTTCACCAAAGTCTTCTTCAAAGCTAGCAAATTGTCTGGTCATGACCAACTCAATGATCTCTTTTCCGGACGCAATGGCATCAAGCACGCCTTTCTTGCCTTCAACAATAAAACAGCCATATTCGCTGCGATATTTCTTTTGATTGAGTTTAGAAATGATTTTAAGACCAAACATATGATAACGAATCAGACAAATTAATCAGTCACGCTTCACTAAAATTGCTTGCTTATTTAAGTTGACAATCTTTGTTTCGCTCGAAGAAGTCGCTGTCTCAGTTCATTCTTTATCCATTAAAGTTTATTTGCAGCGCCTTCTACGGACTTATTAAATCGTCTAATTCTCCATTAATAAATAAAGAATTAGATTTTTTATGATATATTTTATTATATATGATAGCTAAAGAAATTAACGCCCCATCTGACAGAATAAAAATCGAATCTTGTGAAACAGCTGAGAAAGCTATTAATTTAGCTGCAAAAAAACTAATTGACAGTCTAGAAAGTGCTCTCTCTAGCAATAAAATGATTCTTCTCATGCTCTCAGGTGGTTCAAATTTAAAGATACTCGATCTGGTGCCAAAAGAACTATTAGATAATCCTGGAATTACAATTTATGTTCTGGATGAACGTTTTTCTAGCGATCTAGCCTTAAATAATTCTCTCCAGATTAAAGAAAAAGGCGTAAATATCAACCTAACCGTGCCAGATCATGAAGAATCTCTTGAAGCTTTTGCTTCCAGATTTAATGATGAGTTGAGGCTTTGGTTGAATCAAAATCCAGATGGAGAGCTAATTGCCACTCTTGGTATGGGTCCAGATGGTCATATGGCAGGTATTTCTCCTATGCCTGAAGATCAAAGCAAATTTGATGCAACTTTTAATCAAGAAAAATTAGCAATTGGTTATGTCGGCAATTTATCTCCAGCAGAAAGAGTGACGGTTTCACCAGCTTTTCTAGCCAGAATTAATTTATTCATTACTCTAATTACTGGAGAGCCAAAAAGAGAAGCTTTCAAAAATTTTATTAATAGAAAGACAAAGCCAAATGTTCATCCTATCCAACTTTTACATGAATTTCTTGGCAAAACAATAATTTTTACTGATTTATGATAAACTCATAATTATGAAAATCGCTTACATCGGTCTTGGCAAAATGGGTAAAAATATGGTCCTGCGCTTGCTTGAACAGGGCATGGATTTAGTGGTTTGGAATCGTTCTCCTGAGCCTGTCAAAGAAGTTGTTGCTGCTGGGGCTACTTCTGCTAGCAACTTTGCAGATCTGCTCAAAGCCTTGCCAGAGCGCAGAGTGATTTGGCTGATGCTCACTGCCGGTCAAGTCACTGATCAGATAATCAATGAATTATTGCCTCATTTGAAAAGTGGCGATCTGTTGATTGATGGCGGCAATTCTTTCTATAAAGATACTATTCGTCGCTCGAGTGAATTAGCCAAAAAAGGCATCAGCTATCTAGACATTGGTGTTTCTGGCGGGCCTGGTGGAGCTAGAAGTGGTGCTTGTATGATGGCTGGTGGTAATAAAGCCGACTACGACTATGTTTTACCAGTCATTAAGGCTGCTTGTTCTCAAGATGCTTATGGTTGTGTGGGTGGCAGTGGTGCGGGTCATTTTGTCAAAATGATCCACAACGGCATTGAATACGGCATGATGCAAGCCATTGCTGAGGGAGCTGCCGTTCTAGAAAAGAGCCCACTCAAGCCTGATTTAGCGGAAGTTTTCCGTATTTATAACAATAGAACTGTGATTGAATCCAGATTAATCAACTGGGCAAGAGAAGCCTTTGAAGAAAACCCTAAGTTAGAAAACATTTCTTCAGTCATTGCTCACACTGGAGAAGGTGAATGGACAGTGGCCGCTGCCAAAGAACTTGGCATTGCAGTGCCAATTATTGAGGAATCTTTTCAAGTTAGAGTTAATTCGAGCCAAGAACCAGAGAATTTCCGTAATAAAGTTGTTTCAATCTTACGCAATAAATTTGGTCATCACAAAGTGACCAAGGATTAATTCTTTGGTTTTCTAAAAAGAACAAAAGCCAATTGATGGCTCAATCCATTTCCTACCGTCTTTTTCGATGATTTCGTTGGCTTGTTCTGGTCCCCAGCTGCCTGGTTTGTAACTAAATAGTTCTTTACGCTCTGCAATAAGTGGATCGATAAATTGCCACTGAGCTTCCACTTCCTCTGCGTCAACGAAGAAAGTTTGGTCGCCACGCAAGGCGTCATTGAGCAATCTCAAATATGGATCGGGCAGAGTGGCGGCAGTGTGTTTGTAACAATATTGCATGTACTCATTTTGTATTTTAAATTCTGGTCCAGGGATCTTTGAAGAAAAGCGAAAGACAATGCCTTCATTTGGTTGGATACGATAAATCAACATATTTGGATCATCGCCGCCAACGACGTTGGAGAACAAATGCTTGGCTTCGTTCTTAAAAACAATGGCAATCTCAGTTACCATTCTTGGTAGAAGTTTACCGGCTCGGACATAAATTGGCACGCCTTTGAAGCGTTCATTATTAATCTGAGTACGAAAAGCGAAAAAGGTATCATTTTTAGAATCCTTGGCAACATCTTTTTCATTAAGATAGCCTTCATATTGACCAAAAATTAAGCGATCTGTCTCCGGAACTAGTTGCTTAAGAAGCTCGGTTCTTTTGTTGGTCACACTCAGGTTGTCAAAAGATTTTGGTGCCTCCATAGTAGCCAAAGCAATCATTTGTAGGATGTGATTTTGACCCACATCCTTGAGTGCTCCGACGCTATCATAATAACCGCCACGCATGCCAATACCAAAGTCTTCAGCAGCAGTAATTTGGATGTGATCAATATTATCTTTGTTGATCAGCGGCTCAAATAAATTATTGGCAAATCTGAAAGTCAATAAATTTTGCAGTGTCTCTCTGCCAAGATAGTGATCCAGGCGGAAAATTTGATCTTCTTTGTAATAACTAGCTAGTAGTTGATTTAATTTTTGAGCTGATGGCAGGTCAGAACCAATTGGTTTTTCAACAATAACTCTGACGTAGCCACAGTCTTGATTGTTCAAACCACTTTCCTGCAAATGATTAAAAACAGTTGGATAAAGCTCTGGATATGTGGCTAGGTAAAACATGCGATTGCTGCAAGATTCGTTTTCCTTTGTTAGATTAGCCAACTTGTCATAAAGTTCTCTTTGAGCGATGTCGCCAGAGACATAAAGCATTCTGTCCAGTAGATTCTTAGCAACCTCATCCTTAATTGGATGTTGGTGATGGCGATTTGGTTTGTGCAAAACATCATTTGAGTAAGCACGGAATTCTTCGTGTGAAAGTTCTTTGCGACCAATGCCGATAATGGACATTTTCTCTGGTAATAAATTGGCTTCGACCAAATCATAGAGAGCCGGAATTAGTTTGAGTTGAGCCAAATTACCAGTGGCACCAAAGATGATGAGAGAGAAAGATTCTTGCATGTTTTTATGGTTTTCTATTGTTACCTTATGCATTAGAATAGCATGAGTCATGTCAAAAAAAATAAATAGATTTACTACCTTAGTGCTCTTCTTAATTGTGGCTGGTGTTTTTATTTTCAGCAGAAAACCAACTCAAGAAGTCTCGCCAAAACCAGCTATTGAACAACAAGCAGAGGCGTCTCCAACTCCAACGCCAGAAGCTGCAGAGCAAAAACAAAGCTACGAATTCACAGCCACGCTCTCGGGTCAGATCGCCTTGGATTTGGTGCAGAGTCAAGTCAAATTAGATCTTAAAGAATATGATTTTGGCATAATGGTTGAGGGCATCAATTCTCTCAAAGCAGACGTTAATCATTATTGGGCGCTTTATCAAGACGGTGATTATGCCAAGGTAGGAATTGCTGACATCAAATTGGAAAAAGGTGAGAAGATAGAGCTCAAATATGAAGAAATCACATTATAAATTGAGCGATCTGATCGCAGCGAGTCTAACCTATATTTCTAGATTTAGTCTTTTGCCAGCCAATGTTTCACCACTTGGCGCTTATGGTTTTTTTGGTGGCCAGCCTTTATTTTACTTTTTATCTATCTTAGCTTTTGATTTTTTCAAAGGTGGATTTTATCAAGGTTTCCTGTGGACTTACTTGGGCTTCGCCGCTTATCCGCTTTTTGCCTTATTGGCTAGAAAATCCATCAAACGTCAGCTTTTCCTTTTACCTTTGGCCTCCCTCACCTTTTTCTTATTGTCTAACTTTGGAGTTTTCTTTGCCTGGTATAGCCATGATTTACAAGGTTTCTTAACTTGTTATGCGCTGGCTTTGCCTTTTTATACACGAACTTTAATAGGTGATTTATTTTTTGGCTACGGCTACGTTCTACTTCGCCAAATCAAAAGAATTGCTATTTCAAGCTCTTCGCGCTATAATATCCTATAATGTTTACAAAAAAGACTGGATTTAAGTCTTATAAGAAGGCTCCCAGTAAATTTTTATTTCATCAAGCTAGAAGCCTAAAAAATTTGGCTATGGTTTGTTTTGCCTTGAGTTTTGTTTTCCTCATTTCCAGTAATCCTTACAGTGCTTATGAAGACTTTAAGAATATATTAGCTAATCCAAAAGAAATAAAAAATATAATCACTAGCATTCCAGAATTTATCCAAGCTTTGCCAAATGAAGCAGAAAAAAACAGTTTTGCCTTTTTTGATTGGACAAAAGCTCAACTTAACAGCTCTGAATCAATCTTCGCCAAAGAAACTGTTTTGGTAGATAAAGAGGCCGGCCAAAGTGCCGTCGCTCCTACTAAGGTAGAAAAAGATTACGCTAGCTTGCCATTTTCTATTGAAATTCCAAAATTAAACGTCAATGAAAAAGTTCATGCCAATGTCAATCCAAATAACGTCAAAGAATATGAAGCTGCCTTGCAAGAAGGCGTCGCTCATGCTCTAGGCTCAGCTTTTCCAGGACAAGATAAAATGATTTATATTTTTGGTCATTCCACCGATGGGGTTTGGAACGTTGAAGCTTTTAATGCGGTTTTTTACCAGATCAAGGATCTACAGATTGGCGATCAAATCATTCTACATCTAGGTGAAGAAAAATTTGATTATGTAGTTAGTGCTCAAAATATCGTGAAGAGTAGTGAGGTTGATTTCGTGAATAATCTCAAAGACGAAAAGATTTTACTTCTACAAACTTGTTGGCCTCCAGGAACTTCTTGGCAGAGATTGTTTGTCACAGCAGTGCCAGTTGAGAATAAATAATCCTATAACATTGACAATCTACAGTTATAAGTATATAATAGTCGCTCATGAAAACTACAACTAATAAAGTCGGAACTAATATGAAAAAAATTGTTTCTTATTTATTGATCGTAACAGGTTTCTTCTTGTTTTTCGCTAACCTGGCCAATGCCAAGGAATGCCGCACTGTTTATGGTGGCGGTGAAGTCTGCGAAACCGGAGATTTAAGTTTAGATAAAAAAGTTTTCAATCCCAAAGCTAACGAATACTGGGATAACATTGACAGCAAAGACTATGTTTTTGCTCCAGGAGAAGAAGTTAAGTTTAGCTTGCGTATCAAGAACATTTCTAATATCAAAGTTGATAGCGCAAGTATAAATGATGATTTTGATCGTCTTGATGACTATATGGTCTATGTTAGCAGTGACAAAGGTGATTACCGCGCAGCGGTTACTGACTATAAAGTCAAATTTGCCTTTGGTGGTTTAAATCCAGGTGAAGAAGTAACTGTTTACTTCGTCTCCCGTTTTAAGAATGCAGGTGAGTTGCCAGTTGGTACTACTTGTATTACTAACGCCGCTCACGCTTATTCTCATATCGATGCTGCAAGTGATAGTGATTATGCTAGCTTCTGTGTCAAAACAGAAAACGGCAAAATTGTCACAAAAACCACTCCAAGCACTGGTCTTGATTTGAGCAACATTCTAGTCCTAGAAGCTTTGGCTTTTGCCGGAATTGGTTCAATCGCTTGGGCCAAGGCTAAATCTTTAGCTAAAAAATAATCTTTTTAAATTGATTTGAAATTAAACCCTGTCTTTATGGCGGGGTTTTTGGTATTATTTATTGACAGTTAGAACGAAGTAAGTTATATTGACAATTGAAGCCTACTGCGAATGCGGGGGGCTTTTTTTTATGGAAAAATTAGCAAATCATTCTTTGCAATTTTTTTAGCTAAAAGAGCGTATTCAATTTCGTTGCCTATCAATTTTGGTTTTTTACCTAAAAAATGTCTGCCGATCGGAGTGGCAATTAAATCTGCCAGCTGCAAACCATTCTTGTTTTCACTTTTATCTGTTAAGGAAAATTGTTTAATTATTCTTGAGACATCTACACCACGAAAGAGTTTTGTTCCGGTATTTTTTGCTTTTAAAAGTGCTAATTCTAGCTTCAAATCCTCACTGTGAGTTCTCTTCTCTGGAAAAATTTTGCAATTTTCATTACAGCAATAACGAAGAACACGATTTAATAAGAAATTAAAACTGAAAATGTAGGGATCATCTAGGTTTTGCCACATTTTCCCTACAACTTTTTCTTTCATAATGATCGAGGTTATGATTTTAAAATTAGTTTGGTTAATTAGATGATCAAGTTTTGTGTAAAATTGATAGCGAAAATCTGGATTAATTAACTTTTTATTTCTTTGATCATTGGCTCTATTTGGTCTGGTCATTTCACGAGTATGGATAATAAAGTCATTGTTGCCAAATAGCTCAGTTTTTATTTGCCGCAATTTTTGATCGAAAACTTTATATTCTTCTTCATTGATAAGTACAGCACTTAAAACAAAAATATCATAAGTATGATCAGATTTTGCTATATTGAGATTATGATCGCCAGATTCATCAATAAAGACAAGCATGTAAATTGATTATCTAAGTTCTAGGTTTCAAGAAGTGTGACTTAAGCAATGTTGCCCAAAAATTATTAGTTGCATGGTTGGTTTTTTATAAAGCTCTAATTTGAATAGAGTTGAGTTCGTTTATTGCAGGTTTTCAATTCTACGGTATTCCGTAGAATTAACCTAAGATTGTTGTCTAATTTGTCCGATTAACTCCTCTTTAGTAGGTAAGTACAATTTGTATTTACTGGCAAAAAGCTGTTTATTATTTTCAGGCAGAGTCATCTCAACAACAGCATCTTCTTTGTCGGCGCAAAGTAGGATGCCGATAGTTTTGTTTTCGGAATAGGTTTTAATTTCTCGGTCATAATAGTTGACGTACATCTGCAGCTGTCCTAAGTTTTGGTGCCTCAGCTCACCAATTTTGAGGTCGAAAATAACAAAACAGTTGAGCAATCTGTTGTAGAACACCAAATCAATAAAAAAGTGTTGCTCGCTGAAACTGATTCGTTGCTGTCTGGCTACAAAAGTAAAACCTTTGCCAAGTTCAAGTAGAAATGTTTCCAGATTGTCAATAATTTTTGTCTCAAGATCTGTTTCTGAATAAGTTTTGTTTTCTTGCAAACCAAGAAATTCAAAAATATAGGGGTCTTTGACCAAGTCAGTGGGTTTTTCAATTATTTGACCTTTGGTACTGAGTTTCATGATTTCATCATGATTTTTATTTGAAGCGAGTCTTTCATATAAGGCAGAATTAAATTGTCTCTTTAGTTCGCGCAGTGACCAATTATTTTGAATGGCCTCTATTTCATAAAAATCTCTAATAGGCTTTTCCAATCTGATGAGAAAAACGTAGTGAGACCAGGGGAGCTTAAAAATCCTAGACAGCGTCTGGGATTTTTCATATAGTTTTCGCGGAATTACAGGTTGGCCAGATAATGTTTTACCTTTTGTCAATTCGGCAGACACTGTCTGCCGAATTGAGTAAGTTAAATAAAATTTTCTCATTGCTCTTAAGTTTCTTTCAGAAAAACCCTTGCCAAATTCAGCAACAAGTGCCTGACTTAGTTTTAATAAAACTTGTTCACTATACTCAGCCTTACTTAGTCCTTTTTGCTCATCTTCAACAATCATCCTGCCAATTTTGAAATAGGTGTTAACCATGGTAGTGTTGATCTGGCGAATAGTTTGTTGGCGAGCGGAGATCATCAAAGCTTTAATGCTTGTGAATAGACTTGATTGAGCCAGAAGTTGATTCATAAGTTGATTCATAAGCTTATTATCTCAAGGGTAGGTTACAAGAAGCGTGATTGGTTTAAAGCCCTAAGATCTAAGCCTGGTGATATCCTATAACATTGACAAATATGACTTATAGTGATATACTTTGTGTTAGTTAAGTAGGGAATGGCTTGACTAAAAATCAACAATTTTCAATATTTACCCTACTTAATGGATAGCCTCGGTTATCTTAATAATTTTTTGGCAGAGAAAAGGTTTCTGACCGCTTGCTTATTTCACCATTCCGAAATAAGCGATAAGTTGCCAGAGACCTCCTCTCTGCTCGAAAGAGCAGAAAAAGGAACTCTCGAAAGAGGGATTGAACGGTGAGATTAGCTCTCACTCTTTCGGTCAAATCTCATTAGAGAGAGCACCTTAACAAGGCATCATCAAGGATTTATTCGCTTATGGCGAATGAATTACTTGACTGTGATTAAATTTTTGGAAAATCTCCTTAAAAATGGACGATCCCGTTGTGGTTAGACCTTGAATCTAGCTAGAGCGGGATCGTTCAACGCGTCGCGATACCTCTAGCCCAGAGCTAGTTTCAAAGACGCGTATAAAGTTTTTTCGGAGGAAAAAACCATGCGTAATACAATGTTCGTCTTGATTTTGGCAGCGAGTTTAGTTCTCGCCGCTTGCGGTGGCTCGGCCACCGCAACTCTCACGCCATCAGCCACCCCCACCCCCACCCCCACCCCCACCTTCGATCCTTACTACGGTATGGGTCCTTGCGTGGAAACGGAAGGCTTCCGGTTAGTGTCGGCGGCCTACGAGCCGGGATACAAGAGTTGCAATTTTGAAATAGTGCCGCTCGTTATTCCCACTGCCACCCCTACGCTTAGCAACAGCGAGGAGATGAATAATCTTTTTGCAACCGTTGAGGCAACCAACTGGACACAAGTTCAGGTGGGTAGGTACTCAGAGAGTGTTGAGGCTGACGGAAAGACTTGGGAGCTCGTTATGGGCACTCATTTTGCGGTTTCAACCGCGAACGGTCGCTATGAAGCGGTCGAGTCTTCTCCAGTTGGTGTGGTGGGTAATACCGACCACGGCTGGTGCAATCCTGGTCAAATAGGGTGCCCCTCACATGGACTTCTTGTCCGAGTAGAGGTTCCCGAGCAGTTTGCTTCTTGCACAAATGTCGTTATGGACATCCCATGGCGCGTTCAGCTTGAAACGGATTGTGGCGGAGTAGTGCCAGTGCGGATTTCGGTTCGCGAAAACGATGTCACCCGTACAGTGGGTGAATTGTTGGCTGACTACCTCGCTTTTGCTGGGCTCGAGCAGAAAGTCCAAAACGCCACCTCTGAAGTGGGCTTGTTTGTGTCGGTGAAAGAAACCGGCATGAGTGAGATGGATTATGGCGCCGCCGTAATCCCGTTTGGGTACTCCTGCTGGGACTGCCTCGCCGACACCATGGGCGTCGATGAGCCGCAGCCGGTTCCTTTAATTGGAAGCAACATCTCCAATTTTGGACCGGGAACACCTCCCACTGGCAATTCGTTGCTCAGTGGTGTGGTTTTCCCCCTGCCGCGCCCATCTGCCAAAGCGTTTGAGCTCTCCTTTGAGCTCGAGGTGGCTCCTGCTACCCCGTTGACGGTTTGGGCAGGGCGTTACGACGCCCAGTCTGCCGCCAGCGCGACTCCCGCGCCAACCGCCACCGTCACCCCCGCTCCGTAAGGAGTCTGGGTGAATCTCACTGGTCGGGGTCCGCCTTGTGCGGACCCCGACCACCCAGAGAGGTAGCGACAATCACAGCAAGCTCAAACTTGATGATGCCTGATTGTCTGAGCTCAAAAGCTTTTTGTTTTTGAGTTGAGACAGTTTTAAAATTAAAAAATAAAGGAAATATGAAACAAAAACTACTACTACCAACTTTAGCTCTAACCATGATTGCTTTGGCGATCGCGGGACTCGGCTTGGTTTTGTACAAGTATTTGCCACTCGCTCAAGACAAATTAGCCTTGGATCGTTGGCAGGCTTGCGCTAGTGTTTATCGTTTGGAATATAACGATCTGAAGAATAAGACCACAGTGATTTCGCCAAATTTGGTGGAAGTCAGAAGCTGTGTTAAAACTTTGGAACAGTAAATTGGAAAAATAAACATGAAATTGTTAATGAACTTATTACGAGATGTCTTGTTACTCGCTGTCCTAGTGATAGTGATGTTTTTTGCTGTCTCTGGTGTGGTTCTACCTTACCGCAACGTTTTTGTGCAGGCCGGGGCGTACCAAATGGAAGCTTTTGAGACTGGTTTGGCTTTCTCTCACTATGGTTTAAATGGTGAGCAAGCTTTTTATCGTTTATCGTCTTTTGATGATTTTGAGCAAGAAACCTATGGCGTCAGATTCCAGGAGGCTAGCAAGTCACTGGCGATCTTGGAAACTCTCAAGCAATTTGCTGGTTTAGCAACTCCTTGGTATGAGGTGGAGAGCGAAGGCGTCAGAGTGCGTTATGAAACTAGTCGTGTTGGTCAAGATTGGCTAATTAGTAAAACCGTAATTTTTGCCGAACCTACTTATGTGCAAAAAACTGGTATGAGCCTTACTTATTTTAGAAATGACTTAACTACCATGCTTGATAGCGGATCGGTCCAGATAGTTAACCCTGATAGACCAGGGAGTTTGACAATAATAGCAGTTGATAATCAACAAATTAAATTGAATAAATCGTTTAGTTTGATAGAAATAGTTGAGCCGGTGGAACAAGTGACTACAGAACTAACTCAAACCATTCGCGTGCGAGCTCATGACGGAAGACAACAATGAATTTAGTCATAATCCTACAAACACTAGCTTTTTTTGCTTTACCTTTATTACTTGGTCGAGCTTTGTGGTGTCTTTTTGCTGGTAAAAAACAAGCTGAGCCTTGGGTTGGCTATTATGCTGCAGGAGCCTTGGTGATTTTTGCTTGGGCAATGTCCTTGCATTATCTTTTTGGTCTAGTAGGAGCTATTTTTGTCTCATGGTTTTTTGGCGGTGCTTGGGTGTTTTCAGCTTTGGCTTTAGTGTGTAATGTTTTTTATAGACCAAAGTTAAAATTGAATGAATTAATGCCAATCTTTTTGCTGGTAGGGTTAGCTCTAGGGGTTTACAACCTATGGACTTGGCAAAATCCTTACCCGCTTAACTGGGATTTTTATCAGCATCAACAATTAGCCAGACTAATTCAGCATGGTGAAATTAGCTTTTTTACGACAGAGATGTCTGACACCTTTGGCTTTAATAGTTATTCACCTTTATTTCACGCCTTGATGGCTTTGAGTCAATATCCACATGATTTGGCTCCAGAGTATTTATTAAATTATTGGCAGCTGATGACTTTCTGGCAAATTCTGGCAGTTGGCTTGGCGGCTTATTGTTTGGGTTCAGCAGTGACCAATAAACGAATGATTGGTGTTTTTGCTGGTGTGCTTAGTATGCTGATTTTTGATTCTCATGTTTCTTTGACTACTTTTTTCCTGATGCCTCAAACTTTGGCAGCAGTGCTATTCACATTGATGATGGCTCGATTGTTGCGCGTAAAAGCCAAGATCTCTTCGACAGAGCTGGCTGTGAGCTCACTAACGCTAGTCTTAATGCACTATCTGATCGGTGGCGTTGGAGCGTTGGTATATTTAGCTTTAGCAGTTTACCTCAAATTACCTAAAAGATTTACTGTGGTGGCTAAACTGCACTTAATTCCTACTGCGGCTTTAATGATTTTAGGTGGAAGTTTATTAGTTGGACAGTTACCTCTCTCTGGTTTGAATCAGGGCGAAGGCAAGCTGTACGCTTTAGATTTTTGGAAAATCAAAGAGTCTCTCGAACGAGCTTTTGGCTATTTGCTGTATGTACTGGCACCCATGGGTATGATTCGTTTGTGGAAAGGTGGTATTAAGCAAGAAACCAAGGCTTTGGTAAGTTTGATCGCTTTTGCTTTTGGGGTTTTGGTTTTTTCTGGCATTCCTTACGCCCTTAAATTTATGAGTGTTTGGCGTTTTTGGCTAATTTTATTAATGGCCATCGGTTTATACAGTCTGTGGGAGAGAATAAAATTTGTTGGGACAAAGTTGATTTTTACAGTAGTTGTTGTTTTCAGTCTATTAGCGATTTTAATGGTTAATCTGATGTGTTTCCGTAGCGGCATTATGACCGATGGTGTTTACGCTCATTTGACCCAAGAAGACATTGAGGCTGCAGAGTGGCTAAAGGAAAATTACGCTCAAGAAACTGTTTTGATTTCTGATCCAAGCACTCAATTTATTTTAGAAGGGTTATCTGGAGTGGACTCAGTAGCTGGTGCCTATATGCCGCTTAGCAAGCGTCAAATTTTGTGGCCTAGCTTTTACTCTAGAAGAGCCGAAAAGATTGTGAGTGCAGCAAGAGAACTAACCATTGGATCAGAAGTAAGTCTGCTGGTTTTATCTGGTCGTAGTATGGCTTGGGGACGAGCTAATGATGAACAATGGCAGTCTTTTGCCTATAATGTTTGGTCACCGATTATGCTATCTCTTGAAGATAAAAAATTGATTGAGCAAGTAAGTCAAACTAATGGCGTGAAATTGGTTTATCAAAATGGAGCCATAGCAATTTGGGAAGTGAAAAATGAAAAATAAACTAAACATATCTCTAGTCATACCGTGCAGAAATGAAGCGGAAGGAATTGCTTTATTAGTGAAAAAAGCTTTGAAAATAGCAGCTGAAGTAATCGTGGTTGATAATCAATCAACGGATAAAACTGCTTTGGTAGCTAAAAAAGCTGGCGCACGAGTCATAAAAGAACCTAGAGTAGATAAACTAGGTATTGGTTATGGTTATTCATTAACAAGAGGCATGAAAGCAGCTAAACATGAAATTGTCGTTACTTTAGATGGCGATGGAACTTATCCAATCGATCAAATTGAAGCAACCCTTAATTTTATGGGCAGAAAAAACGTAGATATGCTTTTGTGCAGTCGTTTTCCATTGGTGGATGGTCAAGCTATCTCCTGGTGGAGACAGTTGGGAGTTTGGCTTTTAAATACACAAGTAAGACTCTTTTATGGTTATGATATGCAAGATATTTTAAGTGGCATGTGGCTAGTCAAAAAATCTGTGCTCTCTTCGCTCAAATTAAATGAAGGGGGTTGGAATTTATCTCCAGAGATTAAATTGGCAGCGATTATGAATCAAAAAATCTCTATCGATCAATTTCATATTCATCATTACGAACGTGAATTTGGTCAGAGCAAGCAAAAACTAGTGATCACCGGCCTTGAGCATTTGTGGTTTATTTTTGCTTATCGCGTCAGACATTTGTTGCCAGTTCGTTTAAAGTTTACACCTCTTTTTTCAATTAAATTTTGGAAATCTGCCAGAGAGGTAAGGGTATGAAAATTTTAGTTCTTTCGCCCTATTTTTATCCTCACATCGGAGGAAGCGAACGATATATTGAGGAATTGTATGGTGAGCTAGTGAAGCAAAATCCAGAGGTTGAGGTCGATGTATTGACCTACAATACTGAGAATGCAGAAAAATTAGAACGCTATAAAAATTTCAATATTTATAGAGTTGGATGCTGGGAAATTCTGCCTAATCAATTTGTCTTGCCAAATTATTTTGAATTGATTTCCTTGCTTAAACAGCTAAAAAAGAAAAATTATAGTCATGTGAATGCGCACACGCGTTTTTTTGATACGGCTTGGTGGGGTTGGTTGGCTGCTAAATTTTTTGGCGCCAAGTCAATATTAACTGATCACTGCGCCAGTCATCCACAGCATAAAAATTTTATTGTGCGGATGGTTGCGAAGATAGTTGATCGTCTAGCTATGCCTTTACTCTATAAAGCCTACCAACAAATAACTGTGGTTAGTCAGGCAACCAAAGATTTCTGGGTTAAAAGTGTAAACCAATCAAAAAAGATAATAGTTATTCCTAATAGTGTCGATGATTCTTTGTTAGCTAAAAAACAAGTTAGTGATCATAAAACTAGTGTTAGATTTGTGGGGCGCAATGTGGCCACTAAAGGTGCAGGAATTTTTGATGAAGTGATAAAGGAATTAAAACCTAAATATCCAAAAGTTGTGTTTGAACGTATCAGCGGCTTATCTCACGATAGGGTTATGCGTTTGCTTCAACAGACGAATATTTTGGTTCATCCATCAATTCATCATGAAGGATTACCTACGATAATATTAGAAGCTGGTCTTGCCGAATGTGCTGTGGTGGCAACTAATGTTGGAGGAACAAAGGAATTGATTAAAAATGGAAGATCTGGAATTTTAGTTGAACCTAGTATTGCAGAAGTCAAATTCGCAGTGGAAAAATTGTTAAATGAACCTTCTAAAGCTGAGAAAATGGGTGAAGAGTTGAAACAAAAAGTGCTTAAAGATTACATGTGGGCTAAAACTGCTGATAAATATAATAAGCTGCTTTCTAAGTAAAAAAGGCGTGAAAAAGAGTGGCTTGCTTTTTGTAATATATTTTTTAAATTCTAAATTACTATAAACATAACAACTGTCACCAGGCTTGATTTCATTTTCACGTTTATTTTTTTAATTTTAATAATTTTGCGTGAAACGCATAAATTATATTTTCTAAAACTGGTGCTCTAACTGATGCTCAAATCAATCCTAAACACTGAAATTCATCTTTAATTCATTTTCATCTGCTAGAATAGCTTTATGTCTACTAAGCAAGCTATTGCTCTCAGCATTCAGTCTAATTTTTTAGTCTACACCGCTCCCAGTGGTAAAACTAAAGTGGAAATTTTTCTCAAGGATGAAAATTTGTGGCTGACGCAAGAAAAGATTGCGCAGTTGTTCGGTATTCAAAGACCAGCGGTCACCAAACATCTAAGAAATATTTTTGCTGAAAAAGAATTGAAAGAAAATGCAGTTAGTTCCATTTTGGAACATACTGCCAATGATGGAAAGATATATCAAACTAAATTCTACAATCTAGACGCCATTATTTCCGTTGGTTACCGTGTGAACTCTCGCCAAGCTACTCATTTCCGCATTTGGGCGACAGAAAGACTCAAAGAATATATCATCAAGGGTTTCACTATGGATGATGAGCGACTCAAAAATCCTCAACACATTTTTGGCAAAGACTATTTTGACGAGCAGCTAGCCAGGATTCGTGACATTCGCTCTAGTGAGCGTCGATTTTACCAAAAAATCACTGATATTTATGCGCAGTGCAGCGCTGATTATTCTCCAGACGAAAAAATTACCAAACAATTTTTTGCCACTGTGCAGAATAAGTTGCATTGGGCAGTGACCAAGCAAACCGCCGCTGAAATTATTGCTCGTCGCGTTGATAGTAGTAAGCCAAACATGGGTTTAAAAACTTGGAAAAATGCTCCGCTCGGTAAAGTTCGCAAGCCAGATATTGGAATTGCTAAAAACTATTTAAATGTTGAAGAGTTAGACAATCTCAATCGCATTGTTAGCATGTATCTTGATTATGCGGAGCTTCAGGCTAAAAATGGGCAGATTATGTACATGCAGGATTGGGTAAAGAAGCTCGATTCGTTTTTGCAATTTAATGAGCAGGAAATCCTGAAAGATGTGGGTAAAATTTCTCATCAAGTGGCCTTGGATTTAGTCACAAAAGAATTTGATAAATTCAGTAGACGCGAAGATCAGCTGGTGGAATCTGATTTTGACAGACTCTTAGATTTAGAGAGAGAAAAGCCCTAGTCATCCTTGCTTTTTTCGCCTAAAAATGAGATAAACACTCTGGAAGTTTATGTTTAGTTTAGGCCAAGGCTCTTTTTGAGTCAGCATTATATATGTCGCAAATTCGTGAAATCAAAGAAGCCAACAATATTGTTGAAGTAATTAGTGAGAAAATTAGACTAGATTCTAGTGGCATTAATTTCAGAGCCTGCTGTCCTTTTCACGGTGAAAAAACTCCTTCATTTTTTGTTAATCCAGGCTTGCAGCGCTATCGCTGCTTTGGTTGTGGAGCTAACGGCGATGTCTTAGATTTTTTACAAAATTTTGAAGGCGTGACTTTTTATGAAGCTCTCAAAACTTTGGCAGATCGCTGCGGGATTGCTCTAAAAGAATTCCAGCGCACTAAGGATGATGAAGAGCGCGAAACGCTCCTCGAAATTTTAAATTTAGCCAAAGAATATTATCACTTTTTATTAACCAAACACGAAGTCGGTCAAGTGGGTAGAGATTATCTGCAAAATCGTGGCTGCAATGTTGAATCAATTAAAATTTTTCAGCTTGGCATCGCCACTAATTCTTGGGATTCTTTGCTTAAATATTTACACCAAAAAAAGAATTATTCGCTAGATTTGATTGAGAAAACTGGCTTAATTATCAAAGGTAGAAATGGTGGTTATTACGATCGTTTCCGCGAGCGTTTGATTTTCCCTCTCAAAAATCACCGTGGACAGGTAGTTGGCTTCTCTGGTCGTTTGCTCAGTCAGTCAGCCAAAGAGGCCAAATATATTAATTCACCAGAAACCATGCTCTACCACAAATCCAAGATGCTTTATGGTTATAGCGAACTTTTTAGAGAAATCAAAAAAGCAGAACAAGTTATTGTAGTAGAAGGTGAATTCGACATGATCTCGTCAGCTCAAGCTCACGTAAATAATGTAGTGGCTATCAAGGGTTCAGCTTTAACTCAAGACCAGGTAACTTTGTTGGCTAGAGTAGCTAAAACTATTATTTTGTCACTTGATGCTGATGATGCTGGTGTCAAAGCCACTGAAAGAGCCATTGAAATAGTTAAGGAGAAAGGTATCGATCTTAAGGTAATTAATCTCAAACACTTAGCATCTCTTTCAGAAGAAGATAAAGTCAAAGATCCAGACGAATTGGCTAGAGAGAAACCAAAAGTTTGGCGTGAAGCGGTGGAATCAGCAGAGTCTGCCTATGAATTCTTGATGAGTCATGCTTTGGATTTATACGATCCAAAGACTCCAGATGGCAAGAGAAAAATCATCAATCGTTTGGCTCCTATTCTGGAGACAATCGACCATGCTGTAGAAAAAGAATTTTATCTGCAAAAATTATCAGCCGCTCTCAATGTCAAAGAATCTTTGCTCAAAGAAGATATTAACAAATTTGGTCAGAAAAAGGCTGGTGCAATTACAGCAGAAAAACCAGTCACTAAGGAAGAGTTTGCTTCGAAAAATAGCAAGAGTTATCAAGAGCGCAATGAAGAATATTTATTATTCTTATTATTCAGTTTCCAGGCAGATTTGATTAAAGATAAGGCCGCTGCTTTGACTGATTTTGAATTTAGAAGTAATGGCTTTAAGCAAATACTTGAGAAACTTCTTATTTTTAATGGTAATTTTGATTTGCAGAGATTTGCGGCAGCTTTGGCCGAAGACTTGAAAAAGTCACTCATGGACGCTTTGCTCAACCCAGATCATGAGCAAAACTCCAAAGAAAATGATTTGGAAAAAGAATGGCAGTCGGTTCTGTCTAAAGTGAAAAAAGAATCTCTGCGTTATGAAATTGCCCAGATCAACGATGAAATTAGTAAACTAGACAGTAGCTTGCAGAGAACTCCAGATGAAGAGAGTAAGCTCGATCAACTTCTTACCTTGATTGTCCAAAAACAATCTGCCATCAAGAAATTAAACTAGAATTTCCCAAAAATTGCCCCTTGTCAATATACCCCCCTCCGGTATATATTAGTGCTATATAAAAATATGAATCAAGCTAAAAAAGACCCAGTCTCAGCAGCTCTCAACCGCATTCGTGGTCAAGTAGATGGCATCGCTAAGATGTATGAGGAGAAGCGTCCTTGCATCGAAATTGCTCGTCAATTGGCTGCCGTGCGCAATTCCATTTCCAGGGTTTCTAGAGATATTTTGACTGGTGAAGCAGGAGTTTGCTCCAAAGACACCGATCATAAACAGCTTGATTTAGTCCTTAAAGAATTACTTCGTTATTAATTAATTTGTAAAAATTTATAAAAAGAAAGGCAACCATGCCAGCAGTTCATTTAGATAATAATAATTTCAAAGCAAGCGTCGAGGATGCTAAAGGTGTAGTTTTTGCCGACTTTTTTGCAGTTTGGTGCGGTCCATGTCAAATGGCTGCTCCAATTGTAGAAAAAATGGCTGATGATTATGCTGGCAAAGCCACTATCGTCAAAATTGATGTAGATGAAGCTCGTGAGCCAGCTTCCAAATATTCAGTCATGAGTATTCCAACCTTCATCGTTTTCAAAGATGGCCAAGAAGTGGATCGTCAAATTGGTTTTCCAGGAGAAGATGCTCTCAAGGCCATGGTCGACAAAGCTTTAAAGAGCTAGTATATAAAATACAATTTAATATGAAAAAACTCAATCTTGCTATCATCGGTTCTGGTCCAGCTGGACTCACCGCAGGAATTTATACTTCTAGAGCGCGCATTGAAACGACTCTTTTCTCTGGTATGGAGATTGGTGGCCAATTGATGTACACGACAGATATCGAGAATTTCCCTGGTTTTCCTGAAGGAAAATCTGGTCCTTTATTAATGATGGATTTACAGAAGCAAGCAGCTCGTTTTGGCACAGTTATTAAATACGAACAAATTACCGCAGTAGACTTTTCCAAGAAACCATTCGCTCTGTGGACAACTTTGCCAAGTGGTGTGGATCACAAGCAATTTAAATCGCTCAGTGGAGAAGAACTCCTCGCTGCAATGGCTGAGATTCGCAAAACCGAGCCAGCTTATCAAGCAGAGGCGATTATTATAGCCACAGGTGCTAGCAGCATTATGCTTGGAGTTCCAGGTGAGAAGGAATATTTTGGTCATGGAGTCAGTACTTGTGCAGTCTGTGACGCGGCTTTTTATAAAGATAAAAATGTTTATGTAATTGGTGGTGGTGATAGTGCGATGGAAGATGCTATGGCCCTGACCAAGTTTGCTACATCCATAAATATTCTTTATCGCGGCGAAGCTTTTAGAGCCAGTAAGATCATGCAAGAAAGAGTTTTGGCGAATCCAAAAATCAAAGTGATTTGGAAGAGTAATCTCAAAGAAGTTTTGGGAGATGGCAAGGCAGTCAAAAGCATTAAAGTTGAAGTTGATGACCAGATCCAAGAGTTGCCAGCAGATGGTGTCTTTTTGGCGATTGGTCATAAACCAACCACTAGTTTATTCACTAATCAATTAACCCTAGATAAGGGACAATACATCGAATTAATTGCTCATGAAACTTATGCAACTGCCACCTCGGTAAATGGTGTTTTTGCGGCTGGAGATGTAGCAGATCACCGTTATCGCCAGGCGATTGTTTCTGCCGGCATGGGCACTCAGGCTGCTTTAGATGTCGAACATTATTTGGCAAATCTAGCGTAGAATCAATCCATTATGAATAGAAGAATTATTTTGGCTTCGCAGTCCAAACAGCGACTCAATCTTTTGCGTACTTTGCCTTTACCAATTGAAGTGATCCCTGCCAACATCAATGAGCAGGCAGTGCCTTTCACTGATCAATATGACAAGGCAGAAAAAATTGCTTTAGCCAAGGCACAAAAAGTTGCTAGTAATCAGCCAGACGCCATAATTATTGCTGCTGACACCTTTTGTTATTTAGAAGGCAGAATCCTTGAAAAACCAAAAAGCCTGGAAGAAGCCAAAGACATGCTGCGTTTTCAGTCTGGGAAAAAAATCGAAGTTCTGACTGGCTATGCTTTTTTGGATACCAAACTTAACTTACAAAAAAGCGGTTGTGAAAAAGTTTCGATGCAAATGCGTAAGCTAAGTGCTAATGAGATTGAGAGATATGTGGCTAATGAGCCAGTCTTGACTTGGTCCGCAGCCTTTTCACCAGCTTATGACAGTGGCATGGCTTTAATCAAAAGTATTGACGGCAATTTAACAGCTTTTAGCCATGGTTTACCAATTGATTTGCTTGTAGATTTTTTAGGCGTAAATTACGAAAACAACCACTAAGAACCAGAGAAAAACTGTCGTTAAAAGTGGCTTATCTTTGAGCAAAATATCTTCTGGAGACTCCCCTTTATTTTCTTCATAAATGAGTTGTAAATATCTCATTACTCCAAAAATAACGAACGGCAGTGTTAACATCAATAATTTTTGTGATTGCAGGGTTTTTGGCAAAACGAAGTAAAGAGTCGGCAGTTTTTCATAGAGAAGATTTGCTCCTTGGCCAGTGTAGCTTTGGAAGGTAAAGATGGCATAGGTTAGCCAGGTAGAAGTGGCAAACATTGCCGTGTATTGATCTAGAAGTCGTTGACTATATTTTTTCAAACTTACTCTGGCAAATTCGACATGACTCTGACTAAGCAATGTTCGCTCGCTTTGTCTTTTGCCAACTGCCATAAACAAAGAGACAGAGATGACCGTCAATAAAAACCAAACGTTCATGTGTAGATTGACTACGACGGCGCCAGCGTAAACTCTTATCAAAAAGCCTGAGGCAATGGAAATAATGTCAAAAATGGCATATTGTTTTAATTTGGTTGAATAAAGTATCTGCAAACCAAGATAAGCCATGATTAGGATCTTAAAAAATGTAGGCAAACTAAGCGACAAAAAGAAAACAATGGTGAGGCCAGTTATGGCGCTAAAAACAGCAATTGGCACAGGCAATTTACCAGAGGCAATTGGCCTGTTTTTCTTAAATGGATGTTTGCGATCAGATTCTATGTCGATGATGTCGTTGACGAGGTAAATGCTGGAGGTCATGATACAAAAAATGAAAAAGGCAAAAGTTACGATGACGAAATAAGGCAGTTGTCCGCTTTCTTGATAGAAGAAAAATCCAGAAAATAGCAGAGCAGCATAGATGGCCATATTCTTGAGCCATTGCTTTGGTCTAGCTGATTTGATTAGAAGAAAAAGTAGATTGTCCATTTTTTGCTTATTTTTCTGTAAGCTTAGTATATATCAAAAAAGTGAAGACGATTAGAACTGCCAATGAAGTGACGATTATTTTGCCGGTAGTATTGAGATATAAGGATAAAATTCCCATCAAAGCGCTAGTCAAAATATAGAAAACAGCGATTCGCCTTTTTCCCCAACCATAATAATCCATTAGTTTGTGGTGTAGGTGACCTCTATCGCCCCAAAATGGAGATTTTCCTGCCAGAACGCGTCTTAATATGGTAAAGATGCCATCTGCTGTAGGAATGGCTAAAACCATGAGTGTCGCAGCAACTTTGGCTCCTGACAAAATTGCCAAAATACTTAGGAAATATCCAGCCAATGAACCAGCTCCGTAGCCAGGCATGATTTTTTGTGGATAAAAATTCCAAATCAAAAGTCCCGCAAATGCTCCAGAAACGATCATTCCTAGATTGGTAACATTAAATTGAGTGGGGGCGTCGGCAAAGCGACTGGCAAGAATAGCAATGAAAAGACAAGAGACAGACACAAATCCAGGCAATTGGCCATCAACTCCCTTGGCCCAGTTAATAATATTCATGTTCCATAAAATAAAGAAAACGGCGAATAAGCTAGACAAAATCCAAATCGAATGATTTTCACCAAAGAGATTAAAATTAAATTGAGGTTGATTTAGATGAATGACTCCTGGTCCAAAAGGATTGCTGACGTAGGCAATGCCAATTCCAGCGCCAACGACAATTAGGCTAGCTAAAAGACCAGTTATTAATCTAAGGTATGGACTTATATCGAAGACATCATCAATAAAGCCGACGATTGTAAGTAAAGATGCTCCGAGGAAAATTGCCAGGAGATATCTGTCGAAATCAAGAATTAAAGCAGCCGCAAAGAGCGTGGCGAAAAAAATTACCAGTCCTCCACCTCTCGGTACAGCCAGAGAATGGGTTTTTTTGGCATGTTTATTTTTTTTGGGATCATCTAACCAATTGTTTTTTCGATAAAGCCAAATGATTAGTGGAGAGACAATTAAAGCAGCTAAAAAACTAATGAGAAAAGATAGCATCTAAGAAACTATTATAATGACTCTAAGGAGAATCGCCAAAGCCAAAAATTCTAAGAGTAGAGTGATCTGGATAAGCATTTTTAAAATATTAGCATTCATTTCTTTTTCAAAGTAAGCAATTGAAAGGTGGACAATATTCATAATTGCGCCAATGGCTGGTAGGATAAAAAGGAATTTTTTGTCTACCAACTGCTGATCACTTGGCAAAGAATAAAAAAGTGGAATTTCTTTTTGCAGGCTATTGTAAAAAATTAAGACAGCAAGTAAGCCGATTATATTTAAAAATATCGATAACGCGCCGATGAAGCGCAGGTCTTTTGGTAAAAAAAGTAAATAGCGTAAGCCAACTTTTTTCTTTTCAGTCCTAAAAGTTAAATCCATATTGTTTTATTGTTAGCCTATTGTCTCAAGTAGAGAGTCATGCTTTCAAATTGATCGTTGGGCAAGTAATATTTTCCTAAATACTCTTCCAATTTTGGAAAGCTTTGATTCTCATTTTTCATGACAATTATCAATTTTGGTTGCTCCTTTTCCACTTGAGCGAAAGTTCGATCATAGTCATCGAAGTCTTTGATGTGGAAGGAGACCGTAAAACGAGAAGTTGGAATGGTTTTGCTTTGTGCGTAAAGCAAGGGATTAGTTCCCCAGATGAACATTTTTCTAATGCCCATTTCGGCAATCATTTTGCTGACAGCACGATTGTCTTTGACCACTCCATCGAAAGAATTCTCGTACTCTTCTTTGTTTATTTGAGCGGTAGCGTATTTGTAGAATTGTTTATAGTATTTGGCTGTTGAATAAGGCCTAAATTTGAAACTAATCATGACGTATAGAGTTAAGGCAATTAGACCCAAGCTAAGGACGAGGCTCTTACTTGTTTGAAGTAATTTCTTTTTATTAATTTCACTCAAAGTCACAATTATTTCTGCAATGAGCAATGCAAAGGCAGGCACCATCTGAACAAAATAATGAGGATATGGTCTGCTGGAAAGCAGCACGCCGTAAAGGGTGAAAATAAAATAAAGGCTGATGAATTGTAGTCTTTTTTTTATTTGATCACTGTTTAGAGAAATTAATATAAATAAAGTGAATAAGATTATTGTCTTGCCAGTCATGCCAAAGGCAAAATTTATCAAGTTGTTGCCTAGGTCAATTGGCCAAGATTGGCTGTATCTAAAATTATAAAGCAAACCGTAATCTAAATAATCTTGTCCATGACCCTTGGCCACAAAATAAATAATTGAGAGAGCGATAGGTAAAATTAATCCGGCCACAAAATACAGACCTCGGTTAAATAAATAGCCAAAAGTATTGCCAAGTTTCTTGAGATCGATTTTTTGGTCGAAAAAATTGCTAATTAAAATTAACCAAAAAACAGACAAGAAAGCAGCCGTATCTAAAATAGCTGGAACTTTGGTTAGAATACCAAGACCCATCATGAAACCAGCTGAAACTAGCAAAGCACTATCTTGCCAATTTTTTTGAAAAGAAGTTTCTTTTTTGAAAAAATTCTTAAAAATAGAGCTGTTGCTAAATAACACTGCTCCCGCCATGACAAAACCCATAACGAAGAGTTCTCCATTTGGGATATTTCCCTCAAGCATCGGCAAAGTAGTTAGAATGACCATGATCAAGCTAGCTAGGAAAGCTAGACTGGTTTTTTTAAATAATTTTTTTGCAAAAGTAAAGAAAAAACCAGTGGTGGCGATCATCCAGAACAAATTTAAGATTCTGAAAGATAATTGGTCTGGAACCATGGCTAAGTAGTAGATAAGTGGAGTTTTATGATCAATGATGGTGGTGTAGAGTTGACCGCCTTCACGGAGTGCAGTACCAAGAGTTAGGTAAATGGCTTCATCGCCATACCAGTATGGTTCGAAAAAATTTGGTAAACGAAGAAGAACAATAACGACAAAAAGAGCTAAAAGAGGAACGTGTTTATCTAAAAAAACATCAATCTTTTTTAATAAAGAAATAAATTTCATATTTCTTTAGTTTACACTTTTTCAGTAACTTTGTATTCCATATATTTGCCCAACATTAATCTGGTGTGAGCGTCTATGCCTGGTAAAGCAGAGAAGAAGAATCCGACAACCGGAATCAAAAGAAATTCGAGCGGCTGCAAAATATAGGAAATAACGGTTCTTTTTTTATCTTGAGCTGGTCTATTGCTGGCATCAATCAGGAAAATAGTTAGCATCGAAATAAGTGAAAGGGTCAATAAGGCTGAGGTGACCTGAGGCAGTGTGCTGCCAATAATAGTGCGATTAAATTCATCATTAAGCAGTGGCGGCAACATGGCAGAAACGGTGACCGCGAACCAATTGACTGGCCACAAGAAATGGTCCTCCACTAATTTAACGACGCGTATGGTTTTATCCCAAAATGGGATGCCTTCAGTTAAGACATACTGGCGAATGACGTAGGCATCGTCGCTAACCCCCCAAGCCCAGCGTTTAATCTGCTCATATTGGCTGTGCATGGTTTTCCAAAAGCCATTTGACTCCACAGCGTCAGCATAAATTGGCAAAAAGATTGGCTCAACTTCAAAATCACCTTTTTTGGCAAAGTATGACTTAAAGAAGAGACGATAATCTTCTGGAATAACGTCGGTGTCCCAATATCCAATTTCCTCAACATGTTTGAGACTGGTAGAGTAAGTAGAGAAATTAATCAAACGATCGCGACGAGAAAGAATATAGATTTGAGCCACTGATTGAATAGCAGCCAAAACACGAATAGGAGCGGGGACTTTCCAAATATTATTGTAAAAACTAATTCCACCCTGCCAAATACGGTTGTATGGTTTTTCACTAGTTAAAAAAAGATAAGTTAGGTGGGAGAAATAGTGTGGATGAAATATAGCGTCGGCGTCTTCGCTGGTAATCGTAATATTGCCAATTGGCACGCCTTCTTTGTCGACGAGTTCTTTTTTAGCAGCGATAGCGCCATAGCAAGTATTGGATGATTTGCCCTTGATTTCACCAATGATATCAGGATGCTTGCTAGTCCAAAGGTGGCCGAATTGTTGACCAAATCGTTCTTGTAGAATCTTGGCTTTTTCATCGACAATGTCACCCTCCCTCTCTTCAAAGGAAAGCATGATGTGAATGTTCTTGTTGGGGAAAGTTTGCTTGGCGAGACCATTCAAAGTTCTTTCTAGAGTAGAAATTGGTTCCTGATAGGTTGGGATGACGATAATGTGATGAATATCTAAATATTTTGAAGGAAATTGTTTTTTTAATTCAGGCAGATAATCATATTTGCTGAAAGCTTTGATCTTAAAATGTGAGATGGTCGCAAAGAAAGTTAAAATCAAAGAGCGATATAGCCAATAGACTGCAAAAATAATGACATAATAGGCAACTGCTTGAGGAATAACCAAAGATCCCCAAACTGGAAATAGAATTAAAAACCAAGAGAAAACTCCTGGAAGAATTTCTAAAGCTCTTCTGGTGCGGATTGGGTGGCGACGAAAATATTTTTTGACCATATTTATATTTGTATATTATAGCTTAAATGCATCTAGTGAATTTTGATAGATCTCTGTTAAATTTGCACTTAGATTTTTTTCTAAATAATTGGCTGTTTCGCTAATCATCATTGGCTGGCAGATTCTGCCGCGATGTGGTTCTGGAGCCAGGTAAGGAGCATCGGTTTCTAGGAGAATTTTTTTGGAATCAGCTTTTTGCACCATAGCAAAGATTTCTCTAATGGAATCAGATTTTTTGAAAGTAATATTGCCATCAAAACCAAAATAGCTTTTTTTAAGAGCGAGGGCTTTTTCAATGTAAGCTATTGGTCCAGAAACACAGTGAAAAATTAAAGCATTTTCAAATTGCCAATGTTTTTCAATCAAATCTAAGGTTTCAAGGTAGGCTCCATCATCATGATCTCGAACGTGGAGAATGAGTGGGAGATTTAGTTTATTTGCTAGCTTGATTTGACCTATGAATAATTCTTTTTGTCTTAATTTGATTATTTCAATTTCATTTCCTTCATCAGCTTTTAGATAAAAGTAATCAAGACCTGTTTCACCGATGGCAACGACTTTTTTATTTGTCGCCATTTTTTCTAGTTCCTGTATTGCCTGATCAATGTCGATGATTTTATTGGCTCTTTCTGGATGAATGCCAACGCTAGCGAAGAGATTTTCGTCTGTGGCAGCAATTTCGATGGCTTTTTGACTACTTTTGAGACCTGGTCCAACGATGATGCTTTTAGCAACGCCATTTTGTTGAGCATTTTGCCAGTGATCTTGCCATTTCATTTGCAAGACTTCGTCGCCCTCCTTAATATTAAAGCAAAAAGGATCGCCACTATATAAAGGCTCTAGATTGTAATGACAGTGAGTATCGATGATTGGCATATTCTTTTAGACTAGACGAGGGAAAAGGCCTGTTTCAAATGATTTTACTTGACCCTCAAAATGCTCTTGAATTTTTAAAGCTGTCTCAGGCATAAAAGGACTAAACAATTTGGCGATTTGGCTAATTTTTTGACAGGCAATGCTTAAAATTTGTTTTTTCTCTTCGCCTTCTTTTTTCCATGGAGTGTTGGTGGCGAGATATTTGTCTAAGTTGCTAACTTCACTATCGATATAAGCTAGAGTTTCATTCAGATCAAAATTATCCATTAGCTTTCTATATTCATCTGAAATTTCCGCTTCACCACTTTCATTTGCCAGGCCAATTTGCTCAGCCATTTTGGCTACTCTGGAGCAGAGATTGCCAATACCATTGGCCAAATTAGCGTTGTAGCTGATATCTAGTTTTTCAAAAGTAACGTCGCTGTCTTCCCCAAAAGTACCAAGGTTGACGAGTAGATAGCGGGTTGGATCAACGCCGTAGCGAGCCACCATTTCTACAGGTGAGATGACATTGCCAAGAGATTTGCTCATTTTCTGACCGTTTACGCCGATGAAGCCGTTAATAAGGATGCGAGCGGAATTTGGCAAATTAGCTGAAAGCAACATGGCTTGCCACATAGCTGATTGTTGGCGCAAATTGTCTTTGCCGGCCAACTGAATGCCTGGCCAAAAACTGCCAAACTTCTCTGAATTTTGTGGCCAGTCTAGCGTGGAAATATAATTAACTAGAGCATCAAACCAAACATACATCACGTGCTTGTCGTCTCCTGGAACATCAATTCCCCAAGGCATTTTGGCTTTAAGTCTAGAGATACTGAAATCTTCCAAGCCATTTTTGACAAAAGATTTGATTTCATTTAAGCGACTGGCTGGTTTGACAAAATTTGGATTTTTCTCATAAAGTTCTAGAAGTTTTGGAGCATATTTGCTGAAGCGAAAGAAATAGTTCTCTTCTTCACGTAGTTCTAAATCTTGTTTTGGATGGAGTGGGCAACGATTCTCGACTAATTCGCTATCGGTTTTGGCTAATTCACAGCCGACACAATATTTAACGCTGTATTTGGCTTTATAAATATCGCCATTTTTTTCACAAAGACGCCAAAATTCTTGAGCGGCTGCAATGTGTTTTTCATCAGTGGTGCGAATAAAATGATTGAAGTTGAGGTTGAGTAGTTTTTTTAATTCCTCAAATTTGCTGGCCCATTGATCGCAATATTCTTTGGCTGGCATTTTTTGTTCAACAGCTTTTTCCCAGATTTTCTGACCGTGTTCGTCAGTGCCTGTATTAAAGATTACTTCGTTGCCGAGGATTTTCTCTTGATAGCGAGCAATCACGTCGGCCTCAATGATTTCCAAGGCAAAGCCAATGTGGGGAGCAGCATTAACGTAAGGCAGAGTGGTGGTGATATAAAATTTATTTTTCATCGAGGCTTATTATAAGAAAGTCGAGGCGGAAAAGCCAGCAGAGTTAATATTAAGCCAAGGAGAGCGATTGCTAAAATAGCTGCAAAGTTAAAATAAATGTGACTAATTTTGAAATAGAGAATTAGATTGATGATAAAGGCAAAAATAAAGCCAATTTTTTTGTTTAAAAAGAAAAAAGTAAATAGAAAAAAATTAGCGATAAAAAGTAGTGAGAATAAAGGTAAAAAGCTATTTTTAAATATAAAATTTTGAATTTGGTTTGGATAAACTTTAGACAGCAACAAATAAAGTAAAAAATAACAAAAAATAGCTATAAATAGGCAAAAAATGTAATGCCAGTATTTTTTTAAGAAACTCAAATCGACAGTTTTTTTAATCTCTTTTAGTTTGCGCCTAGATCGGGCTTGGTTCTCTACCATCCTTTTAGTATACTAAAATCCTATGACCAGTACGACCTTTATTTTATTTTTCCTTCTTATTGCCGCTTTGGTGGTTTTTTATCTTTCGATCAAAAAACTTTTGCAAGAAAAAAACTCTGATCAATCTAGCGAGCAGTTAGAAGACATGGTTCACAAAGTTTTTGGTATGGCTTCCAATGAAATTGCCATTCAAAGCAAAGGCATTTTGCAAGGTGAAAAGGACCTGATTAGAAATGATCTTTCCAACAAACAAGTGATGATTGAAAAAATGATTAAGGATTTGCGCCAGGAAATGGGTGAGCAACAAAAAGAAATTCGCTCGATTGAAAAGGATCAAATTGACAAAATTAGTAAAGTTGGCGCTGCGGTGGAAGAACATCGCTTACTGACTAAAGAATTAAAGACTTCTACTGAGGCTTTGGCCAAAGTTTTGTCCAACAATCAAACTCGTGGAGCTTGGGGAGAGCGCATTATTGAAGATTTGCTACAAGCCAATGGCCTGCAAGAGGGCATTCATTATCTTCGCCAGGCCAAACTCGGTGAGTCAGTGATGAAGCCAGATATTACCTTGCTTTTGCCAGATCATCGCAATGTGCCGGTGGATGTGAAATTTCCTTATCAAGAGATCCAAAAAATGTCGATGACCGAGAATCAGGCTGAGAAGCAAACTCACATTGCTCAGTTTAAGAGGGATTTAAAAATCAAAGTGGATAAAGTTGCAGAATATATTTCTCCAGAAAATGACACTCTGGATTACGCCATTATGTTTGTGCCAAATGAAGCTTTGTTCTCATTCATCAATCAAAAGTTCCCAGATATTATCGATGAGGCTTTGGCGAAAAAAGTCATTATCTGTTCGCCTTTTAGTTTCTTGATTGTGGCTCGCACTGTTATGGAAAGTTACCGTAATTTTATGGTGGGCAAAAAAATCAAAGAAGTCATCAAACACATCGACGCTTTTGCCGGTGAATGGCTGAAATTTGACGAAGAATTTTTAAAATTTGGTCGCAGTATTGAAACCTTACAAAAGAACTATGAAACGCTCTCCATTACTCGTAAGCGCCAGATGGAAAAGAAGATTGCCAAAATTGAACAATATCGCGGTAGCTCTGTGGAGTTATTGGAAGATGGGGAGAAGCCGAAGTTGTTAGAAGGGTAGGTTTTTGCTGAAATAGCTAAAAATAGCACTTCCTGTAATTTAGAGTTGAGATAATATCTGGGTGATGGGCCAGGTGCCGGGCATGACTGGATCCACGAAATCTGGTTGGGGAGTTCAACTCTCCTCTGGTCCACACTCATTCTAATTTTCAAATTGCATTTGAAAAAAGTGAATAAATTTGGTATAAATGTACTATTCGTGGATCCGGTTAAAACCGACAGATCAGTCGAAAAATCACTCTTTAAAATGGGTGATTTTTTGTTTTTAAATTACCATAAATGTCATGAAGTATTAAAAAACACCCAAGCAGGGTGTCCTTTAGTGTACTTGTTTCCGAGACTTAGGAGATTTTACCTTGGTCGGTTCTAGGGCAAGCCCCACAAGCACATGATTATTTTAACATATTTTTCGCAAAAAAGCTCAAATCTTTTTGGATCGCTTCGTCCCAATTTGGTTGAAGATTATGATTGGCTCCAGGGTATTTGTAGAAATCTATTTTGATTTCGTTCTTTTCAGCTGACTGCGTGGCCAATTCGCTACTGGCAGTGGCTCGACTTTCATTTTCTAGATCAACTTTAGCTAGAAATTCTTCTGTCCAAGAAACCAGGGCTGAGTCATCATTGGTGCCGTGTTGGATTTGGATAGGGCCATTGAGGCGATCCAAATGTTTGGTCAGAGAAAAGTCAAAGACGTCGTAGTCTGCTTCAAATTGAGAAAGATATTTGCGAGCTTCTTTGCCTTCATCATCATTTTCATCGGTAAAATACATGATTGAATATGGGAAGGGCGCCAGAACTGGCGCCCAGAGAGTCGTGGGTAGATTGCTGCCTAAGACTTCTAGAGTGGAGACGGCAATCTGCCCACCATTACTATGTGCCCAAATGCCGATTTTTTCTGTATCTAGGATGATTTGTTTGATTGGTAATTCTTCAATATTGCTAAGATCAATTTCTGGAAAAGTTTCAATGATTCTCAGTAGATCAATGACATTGGCTACTTTTATAAAGCGGGCTTCCCAAGTATTGCTTGGTTCTATGTCACTATTGCCGTAACCTAAAAAGTCAGGAGCCAAGGTGGCGTAGCCGTTTTCTGCCAAAACAGCTGCAGCGTTTTTCGTGCCAGCTCCAGAGAAATAGCCCTCTAGTGGAACAAAGCCCCTGATCATCAAAATAACTGGCTTGATCAGACTTGTTTGATCAAGTTTTAAATTGAGAGCTCCAGAAATATTTTTGCCTTGACTTTCATAACTAAAAAGCAAGATATAGGTCTTTTTTTCTGGATTATTCGAAATTATTTTTTCAATTTTAATTGGTTTTTTGGCTTCAAAATTTTTCTGAGCCAAATTTTCAATGGAATATTGCAGCAAAGGCAATTCTTTTACTTTGCTTTCTTGACTGATTCTTGGACTGAGCAGACCAGATTTAAAGATGCCTTCTTGGTTTAAGTAAAAATATGCAGCTAGAAAAGAAATACTACTGACTAGACTCAAGAGTAAAACGGCGAGTAAAATTTTTTTGAACATTACTCGCCATTATAGCAAGATCCTTTTAAAGATTTTATTTTTAATTTAAAGGAGTGTCGTCTATGTATCTATCTCTGCCACCAAATTCTTCTTGTTCTTCATCATCATTTTCAGCAGCAACTCCGGCTTTAACTAATAAATCCGCAGTCATTGATAATGGAGTTCCATCGTCTAGTCGATCTCTTCCTTCAAAAACTAAGAATTTTACTTCTATCATTTTTCCCTTTCAAACTAAAAACCCCGCTCTTTTGAAGCGGGGTTTAGTTTTTTATAATTAATTTATATTTTATGCCACTAAACAATCCCGCTCATTTTTGCGCAAAATAACCCAAATAAACTTGGAGTGGGTGGAATTAGCTTGTAACATTGTCGATGATTTTAAATAATTTTTAGTAATTTTGCAAGCCCTGTTTTTTTTATTTGACTTATGAAGTAAAATACATCTTTCTTAAAGAGAGAGTAAGTGGTTTTTTGGGTTTTTAGTCAATTTAATTGTTTAATTTCGACAATTAAATTAGAAAAATAATGTGAAAAATGAATTCATAGATACTTTTAAACAAGATTTTATTGCTTCACCATCTAATAGTGAAGCAGATAATGCCTTGGTAAGTAGTTTTATAGCAGAGATCGATTTAAAAAATGAAAGTCCATCAATCAGTTCCATGACCAAGTGCTTGCTTGGATGGCAAACTAAAAAACTCACTAGACATTTAATAGATAAGAGTGGCGATAAACGTGAGGATGTAATTTCTGCACGCTGGTCGCCCGGATTTTACAGAATAGCCACAGGTTTAGAATGTATAGAAAAAAAATTGCGAGGAGCAAAAATTCTGGATACTTTTGCAGGGTCTGGATCCATGATGTTCTCTTTATTAGCTTTAAACATTCCAGAAAGTGTTTTTTTAAATGATTTAAGTTATAAAGGTGGGCAGCCTATTTTTACGGACACAGATTCTTCTAGAGGATATTTCTATAATCCACAACAAAATTTAGAAGAATACAGGCTACTCTTTGAGAGATATCAAAAATTTATTCCTAGTCCAAATTTTAATTTAGTCACTGGATACGCTTGCGAAGATGCTGGCGGCAGACTGTCTCATGACACTGGTTCATTTGATTTAATATTTACAGATCCACCGTATAATAAAAACTTGAGTCATAGCGGAATGGAGGGTTTGATTGCTAGCTTGCCAGAACTATTGAGGATTTCTAGAGAAGGAGCGATTTTAATGATTCCAGAGTCTTGGTTATCAGATCTTGAAAAGCTAGGATCATATAAAGTTGAAAATTTATCTGGAGGACTAGTTCATAAAAAAACAACTTTCAGAACTATCCTCATTCATGTTCACTAAATAATTGATGAAATCTCATCTAACCTCTTAATTTAACTCTTTTTTCTTACCTCGGTTCACCACTATCGTTATCAGAAAAAGACTAAAATATGTTAAAATCTACATGCTATGCAAAGAACTCTCGTCCTCGAATCCCTTCAAAAAATTGGTCAAACAGTCACCTTATGTGGTTGGGTTGATAGTAAACGCGATCACGGTAAAGTTACCTTCATCGATCTTCGTGATAGAACTGGCAAGATCCAGGCTGTTGGCATTGGTGGCAAACTTAGTGAGTTGACCACCGAGTCAGTCATTGAAGTCACAGGTCCTATCAACGCTCGAGGAGAAAAATCCATCAATCCCAATTTACCAACCGGTACCATTGAAATTTTCGTTGAAGACTACAAAATTCTCAACAAAGCCGCCGAATTGCCAATCTTGGTCGAAGGTGATGGCTTGGACGTCAATGAAGAAATGCGTCTTAAATATCGTTATCTAGATTTGCGTCGTGAGCGTATGCAAAAGATTGTGCGTTTGCGCTCTAAGTTCTATCAGGCTTTGCGTGAGCAATTAGAGAAAAAAGATTTTACTGAAGTTGAAACTCCAATGTTGACCAAGTCAACCAAGGAAGGCGCTCGTGATTTCATTGTTCCTTCACGTTTCAATCCTGGTAAATTTTATGCGCTGCCACAAAGTCCACAACAATATAAGCAGCTATTAATGACTGCCGGTGTTGAAAACTACTATCAATTTGCGCGTTGTATTCGTGATGAAGATTTGCGCGCTGATCGTGGTTTTGAATTTACTCAGCTTGATCTTGAAATGAGTTTTGTCACACAGGAAGAATTAATGGCTCATGTGGAAGAAATTGTCAAAAATGCCGTTAAGAAAGTCGGTGGCAAATTGCAACAAGAAACTTTTCCAGCCATTCCTTACAAGGAGGCAGTTGCCAAATATGGCGCTGATAAATTTGACATGCGCTCTGAAGAAGAGAAAAAAGACGGTACTCTGGCTTTTGCTTGGGTAGTCAGCTTTCCATTCTTCAAAAAAGTGGACAAAAAAGACATCGCTGAAGTGCGTGATGGCAAAAGTGGTTGGACTTTTACTCACAATCCATTTTCTGGCCCAGTGCCAGAATCGATGGAAGACCATAAAAATGGCCAAAACATTGAAAATATCGTCACTGCTCAATATGACTTAGTTTGCAACGGCTATGAAGCCGGTGGTGGCAGCATTAGAGCTCATCAGCCTGAGGTTTTGGAACAAACTTTCAAGATCATGGGTTACTCACACGAAGAAATTCAAGCTAGTGTTGGTCACATGTTAGAAGCTTTCAAACTAGGCACACCTCCTCATGGTGGTATTGCTCTTGGTTTAGATCGCTTAGTGATGCTTTTGGCTGGCGAAACTTCTATCAAAGAAACTATCGCTTTCCCAATGTCCTCATCTGGCAAAACTGCCATTATGGATGCGCCAAGTGAAGTGACAGCTGAGCAGCTTAAAGAACTAGGCATCAAAGTCGCCTAGGCAATTTGCTTAATTCTTGCTGAGCAAAATTTGCTAAAATGAATCGGTGAGAAAAACTTCTCTTATTCTATTGTTACTTTTGTTGATTTCATTTTCTGGCTCTGTTTACTTGTGGTTTTTTTATCCACAAAAAACGCAGCAAGAATTTGAAGTCAATCTTTTCCCCATGGAAAATATTCCAGTTTTCAAGAATAGCGCTTTGGCGTATGAAGATCTAAATCTGAGCAGTGTGGCAGCTTATGCCATCGATCTCTCTTCAATGACAGTGCTTTATGAAAAAGATAGCCAAAAATCTCTTTATCCAGCTTCAACCAGCAAAATGATGACGGCCTTAGTGGCCCTAGATACGTTTAAATTAGATCAAGAATTGCGTGTTGCTAAAGAAGCCACTGTCTCTGGCAATAAATTAAATTTGAAAGAAGGCCAATTAATCACAGTTAAGGATTTGCTGGCAGCAATGTTAATTTTTTCAGCCAATGATAGCGCTTACGTTTTGGCAAATAATAATCAGGGTGGTTTTGCTGCATTTATGCAAAAAATGAATGATAAAGCCACAAGTCTTGGTTTGACTCAAACTCATTTCGTCAATCCAGCTGGACTCGATGAAGAAGGTCAGCAAAGTACGGCCAGAGATTTAACTATTATTGCTTCGGAATTGCTAAAGAATGATCAAGTTAAGCAATTAGTGGCAATGCCTTATAAAAAAATAGAAGGTCAAGGCTGGGCTTATGATTTATATAACAGCAATCAATTGTTGGGTCAGATTCAGGGAGTGGTTGGAGTCAAAACTGGTACCACAGAGTTAGCAGGAGAGGTTTTGGTGACCCTAGTTGAACGAGATGGACATCAAATTCTACTGACTTTGATGAACAGTAAAGATCGCTATCTTGATACTAGTAAGCTAATTGCTTGGATACTTAATAATTACGAGTGGAAAAACCTCTAGCTAAACAGTTAGAATGTATAAGATTAATACAGAATAAATTTATGCCAACCACATCTTCCAGCAGCGCTGGTCCAAATTTAACAGGCGCCAATTATGTTGGCCGTTTATTTGTTAGATATGGCTTGGCATTTTTGATTTTCTTGATGGTTGGTCGAGTTTTATTTAATGCTCTAGTAGCCTATTGGCAAGCCACTCATCCAGCCCCTCCACCAGCTCCAACAGTTGGTTTTGGAATTTTACCAAATTTGAATTTTCCTTCTCAAGACGAAACTGATAAGCCTGCTTCTTATAGCTTGGAAATGGCTTATGGCATAGAGGAAATAACTGATAGATCAAAAGTTTTTTTGATTACCAAATCTACCGCCAATTTATTAGCTGATGAAAGGATAAAAGAAATAGCCTCTATTTATGGCTTCATTTTTACTCCAGAGAATATTGCTGATAAAACCTATCGTTTCACCAAAAACACTCCTCTTGATATGAGTTTAGAGATTAGCTCAGTTGATTTTACTTTTTCCATGAAGAGTAATTTTCTATCTAGGCCAGATTTACTGGCCGACAAAGCTCTTTTGCCAGAAGAATTTGAGGCAATTGATAGTGTGAAGGAATTTGTTTCCTCATCTAATCTTTTAGGTGCAGACATTGCTTCCGCTTCTGGACAAGTGACTTTCCTTAGATCTATTGGTGGAGAATTGAGAACAGCTTTTTCCTTATCTGAGGCTGATTTTTTGCAAATTGATTTAAATCGCAGTCCAATTGATCTGGTATACAAAGTTTACACATCCGAGTGGAACAAAGGCATTATCTCAGCCAAGTTGAGCTCTGCATTTTCATCAAATAATTCCATTGTTGAGATGGATTACTATTATCGTCAAGTCGATTATCTGAATTTCGAAACCTATCCACTGCGTACTGCTAAATCGGCTTGGAATCTAGTTCAAGCAGGAGATGCTTATGTGATTAATGGTAAAAACTTGAAAGAAGCGGTGATTAGAGAAGTGGAATTGGCTTATTACGATAGTTTTGACGAGCAAAAATATTTGCAGCCGATCTATGTTTTTAAAGGTGACGCTAATTTTATGGCTATCGTGCCGGCAGTTAGTGCAAATTACTTGAGTAGAAATTAAAGATTTTAATTGAGGTGATAAAATACCAACTATGAATAATATTCGTACCAGAATGGCCCCTAGTCCTACCGGAGAAATGCACGTCGGCAGTCTAGCCACACTTCTCAAAAATTATGCCTTTGCCAAGAAAAATGGTGGGCAATTTATTTTGCGTATCGAAGATACGGATAAAGAAAGAGAAGTTGAAGGTGGAGTGCAAGCAATTCAAGAAATTGTGCGTCGTTATGGCTTAGATTGGGATGAAGGTCCAGGCAAAGGTGGCGAATATGGTCCATATATTCAATCAGAGCGTTTAGATATCTATAAAAGAGAAGTGCAGACTTTAATCGATAACGACAAGGCATATTATTGTTTTTGTTCCAAAGAACGTTTGGCAGAAGTCAAAGAACAGCAAATGGCTAGTAAACAGCCTCCTCATTATGACCGTCATTGTAGAAATATCTCTGTAGATGAAGCCAAAAAAAGAGTGGCTGCTGGTGAAGATTATGTGATTCGTCTTAAGGTTCCAGCAGATCAGGAAATTACTTTCACCGATTTACTTAGAGGTGAAATCACTTTTCATTCCAATTTAATTGATGATCAAGTTTTACTAAAATCTGATGGCTATCCAACCTATCATTTGGCAGTAGTCATTGATGATTATTTGATGAAAATTACTCACATTATGCGTGGAGAAGAATGGATTAGTTCCACTCCCAAGCACGTTTTGCTTTATCAGGCTTTTGGTTGGCCAGTGCCAGTATTTGCCCATATTCCAGTCTTTTTGAACCCTGATGGTAAAGGCAAAATGAGCAAGAGAAAAGGCATGGTTTCGGCCGCTTCTTTCTTGGATAGAGGTTATTTGCCAGAAGCGATGTTGAACTTTTTTATGATTCTTGGGTGGGCTAAAAAAGATCAGGAAGAAGTCATTAGTTTAGAAGAATATATTAACGAATTTGATCCAAGTGATTTGAGTAGCAATAGTGTCGCTTTTGATATCAAGAAACTTGATTGGCTCAATGGTGTCTATATTCGCAAACTAAGCCCAGAGCAATTAAAAGAAAAAATAACTCCATTTATTGCCGCTGATTTTCCAGCTGACAAAATAGAGCAAGTTCTGCCTTTGATTCAAGAAAGATTGGTGACTTTGGCAGATTTTAATTTATTGACCAAATTTTTCTACGGTGAAATTAATTACGAGACCGATTTGCTGTTGAAGAAAGCTGATTCAAAAGAAATAGTAATTCAAGAATTAAACGAAACAATTACTTTACTTGAATCTTTGAGTGATTGGTCTTTAACTTCTTTGGAAGAAGCAATTAGAGGACTTCAAGAGAAAAAAGATTGGCACAGAGGTCAATTTTTTATGATGCTGCGCATTGCTGTCACCGGAGAAAAAGCTACTCCTCCTCTTTTTGAAACGATTATGGTTTTAGGCAAAGATTTGGTGCTGGCACGTTTGAAGACAGCGCTTGATAAATTAGCCTAAAACAAAGTTGATGGTAAAAATATGACTGCCCAAAGTAAATCACAACAAATCCTAGCTTCATTGGCGATGGCCGGACAAGTGGCTATGACCAGTCCTTTGCTTTCTAGCAATCAAAATCACCAGCAGGTTTTGGATGAAAAAACTCGCCAAGTGGCTCTAGATATTTCAGAGCAAGAACATCAGGAAATTGTCGCTAAACTTAGTTCTTACGTTAATTCTCCAGCAGGGCACTTGGAAAGAGAGACTGAGCTTTATCTGGAACAGCAGCTTTCAGAGATTCTTGGTTTTAAAGTCAGAGCAGAGTTGGACGGTCAAAAACTCAATCATAGTGTTGGTATTATGGGAGCTGAGCAACACTTGCTTCGTTTTCCTGGTGATGAGCTAAAAGATCATGATGCCTACACTGAAGCCGGCATAGCTCCAAATAGAGGCGCTTTTGGTTGGTTTACTCAGAATGGAGAGCTGACTGAAAAATCAATTCTCAGAGAAAAATATTATTTTGCTGTTCAATTGATGTATTTACCGCAGTGGAGTGAAAATCACCCAGAACTTAAACCTTGGTATAAATATCGCAAAATGATTGTCATTAATCCAGCTGAGCAAATGGCCGTAGTCGGGGTGGTAGCTGATGCTGGTCCAAGCATGTGGGTTAAAAAGCAATTTGGCGGTTCTCCAGAGGTGATTCGCGAAGGTAGAATTTGGAGCCCTAACAGTAAAGGTAAGGTAATGATTTTATTTATTGATGATGAAGAAGATATTGTGCCACTTGGTCCAATTTCTCTAGATTTTAAAGCTGTCTTAGCTCACAATGAGAGCAATAATTCTCAAGCAAATATATGATCAAAACAAATCTCTTTATTGGTTCTCGTTATCCTGTTGATCGTCACAAAATCAAAGCAACTGTAGAGAGAGTTCTGAGTGAGCATGGCACAGACAATGCTCAGGTAGATGTATCGATCGTTGGCATTAGAAAAATCACCACGCTTAATGAAAAATATCTCAAACATGAAGGCCCAACCGACGTTCTCTCCTTTCCCCAACACAATAAAGGACAACTGCAGGACATTCCTCTCCCAGAGGGAGAGCTCATACACTTGGGAGACGTGATCATTAGTTTTCCAGAGGCAGTCAAAATGGCCAAAAGATTTGGCAAGATGGTCGATGCACAGATTTGCTTTTATCTAGAACACGCTCTACTTCATTTACTTGGTTATCATCACGACGATCATTAGATTTTTGAGTGTAATTTTCTTCAGCATGGGACTTTTATCTGTGTTAAACTTTAGCCATGGCTTGGTATCGTCTTTATCGTCCAAAAAAAGTTCAAGATTTAAATATTAGCTCTGTTAGAGAATCTCTGCAGCGCATGATGGCTGATGGCAAAATTCCGCAGTCGCTCCTCTTTGCTGGTCCAAAAGGAACAGGCAAGACCTCAGCCTCCCGTATTTTGGGCGCCATGCTCAATGATCCAGCTAATGCTGCTCTGGTTGATTATCTTTTTTTCAAAAAAACTGCTCCCAAGAAAATAGCTTTTGCAGAGCCAGATGAAACTAGCGATTTTGCCAGAAGAGTTTATGAAGGCCATTCCTTTGTAGTTCAAGAATTAGATGCCGCTTCCAATCGTCGTATTGATGACATTCGTTTGCTCAAAGAGAGGATTAATCTGCCTCCTTCTGAAGGTAAAATGATGGTTTATATCTTGGATGAGGTTCACATGCTGACCAATGAAGCTTTTAATGCTTTGTTGAAAATTCTTGAAGAACCACCAGCCCACGTTGTTTTTATCTTGGCCACCACAGAACTGCACAAATTGCCGGCTACTATCGTTTCTCGCTGTAGCGTAATTAATTTTAGAAAAGCTAATACTTTGGAACTTAAGCAGTCTTTGGAGCGAGTACTCTTGGCAGAAAAAATTAAATTTGCAGATGGCGATCTGGAAAAAATAGCGGCCAGAGCAGATGGTAGTTTCCGTGATGGAGTGAAGATTTTGGAAATGGCTTGCAAAGACGGCAAACTTGATTTGGAAGTAATTAAAGATCTTTTGGCTAGCGATAGCGAAGTTTACATTAAAAATTTGCTGGAATTTGTAATTAAAAAAGATGATCAAGCTCTAGTTAAGGTTTTTGAAGAGCTAAGAAACAATAATTACAATCAAAAAGATTTTTATAAAGATTTCTTCGAATTTTTACACAAAGATTTGTTAATCAATCTCTCAGTGATTGAAGGAGAGGCTGCTTATTCTCTCAAAATTGATCAATTTTTCCTCAAAGAAATTTTATCTGTAGATCTGAATCAAGAAACCCCAATTCCTTTCCTTGTTTTAGAATTGAAACTTTTGGAAATTATTGAGAGATCAAAAAAGCCTAAAGACCCTGCTCAGTCAAAAGAAGATGACTCAGATAGCAAAAAAAAAATTCAAAAAACTGAAGTAAAAATTGAATTAAAAACTGAGGAGGTTGGACCAGCAAAAAAAGTTGAAACTGTAGAGCCAGCTCAAGTAATAAAAAAAATGGAACCTGTTATTTTAGATTCTCAAATAGATACTAAAACTTTGTGGCAAAACTTAATTAAGAATTTTGCTGCAGACAACTTTTCTCTTCTTACTCTCCTTAAATCTTGTAAATTAGATAGTTTAAGCGATGGCATTGCCAGAGTTTTTGTTTATTATTCCTTTCATAAGGAGCAGCTAGAACAAAATAAAAATAGAGATTTGCTTGGCAAGGCAGCCATGGAGCTTTTAGGAATAAACTTGAGGTTTGATTTTGTTTTGCAAAGCGAACAAGTTCTTGCTGGAACGAATAACGAGACACAAGACTCAGAGCTAATGCTTGCAGCGAAAGATTCTTTGTTATAATTGTCTAACCCTTATATCTTTAACAGGCCACGTTCGACGGAAATTATTAGCTTTTTTAAGTTAACGATCTTCTTCTCACTCAAAGAAGTCGCTGTTAAGATATGTTATATTATGGTTCAGATCTCAGTCAGCTTCTTCTATGGGCTGCTAAAGATATAAGAGTTATTATTTATTAATAGAAAATAAAGAAAGGAGCGAATACTCGTATTCGCGACAAAAGTATGGCAGGAGGTTTCATGAATCAGCTTGGTGATCTAAATAAATTGCGCAAGCAAGCTAAACAGATGCAGCAAGATCTAGCAGCAGAAGAAATTATTGTTGAGCGTGGTGATATCGTAGTCAAGATTACTGGAGGTCAAGAAGTCAAAGACATTTCTGTCCAAGGTATTCACAGCGATGAATTAGTCAAAGCTCTTAACGAAGCAATTAAGAAGTCTCAAGAAGTCGCTGCTAAGAAATTGCAGAGTATGACTGGCGGACTTGGCTCTTTGCTTGGTAAATAAAATTGCTGATGAATGTTTTTATTGCCAGTTCCAATGAAGGTAAGATTAAGGAAATTAAGGCAATTCTTGCCGATACTTCTCTTAATTTATCGAGTGTTTTGGATCGTGGAGATTTAAAAGACTTCGATGTTGAAGAAACTGGTAAAACTTTTCAAGATAATGCACTTCTGAAAGCTAAGGCTTACGCGCAGTTGCTAAAAATGCCAACTATTGCTGATGATTCTGGCTTGGAAGTGCAGTCTTTAGACGGCTTTCCATCTGTAAATTCCAACCGTTGGTTTAAGGGAACTGCCAGTGAGCGTAATTTGGCCTTGTTAGATTTATTGAAGAATGAGGGAAATCGTCAGGCAAGATTTTATAGTGTGATTTGTTTTTATGATCCAAATACTAAAGTCGCTAAGTTTTTTGAGGGTGAAATTAAAGGGAAAATACCTCTGGAGCAAAGGGGGAGCAAAATCGAAGGTTTTGGTTACGATCCAATTTTTATTCCAGAGGGTTTTGAAAAAAGTTTTGCAGAACTAGGAACTGAATTTAAAAACACCATTTCACATCGAAGAAAAGCTTTACTTAAGCTAAGTCAATATGTTCTTCAAGGTAAACGTCTTGGACAGCCTGAATAATTTTGACGCCCTCTTCCATTGGCCTCTTAAAAGCTTTGCGGCCCATGATTAAGCCTGCTCCGCCAGCTCTTTTATTAATGACCGCGGTTTTAACAGCGGCTTGAAGATCTTTCTGATAACTGCCATCTTCACTGCTTTCACCACCAGAATTAATTAGGCTGATTTTGCCAGCGTAACAGTTCATGACTTGTAGACGGACCATGTCGATTGGGTTTTCTGTGCTCAGGGCTTCATACATTTCTTTACTTTGTTTGCCGAACTTGAATTTAAGGAAAGCGCCGTCATTTTCTGGCATTTTTTGCTTGATGATGTCGGCTTCGATTGTCACTCCCAGGCGGTTGGCATATGAGGTGATGTCAGCAGCACTTTCATAGTTTTCATCTTTATCTTGTAGAGCCTGATTTCGTGGATAACACCATAAAATAGTGGCGAGTCCCAATTGGTGGGCTTCATAGAAGGCTTTGGAGATTTCTACTATTTGGCGATTGGACTCCTTTGAGCCGAAATATATAGTCGCGCCAATCGCCACAGCTCCCATCTCGTAAGCTTGGCGAACTTGAGCGAATAGAATCTGATCCCATTTATTTGGATATGTCAGAAGTTCATTGTGATTAATTTTAACAATGAAAGGAATTCTGTCGGCATATTTTTTACTAACCAAGCCAAGAGCTCCTAATGTGGAAGCAACTCCATTGCAGTCAGCTTCCATAGCTAACTTGACGACATTTTCTGGGTCGAAATAAATGGGGTTTTTATAAAAAGAATAAGAAGCATTGTGCTCGATATCCTGATCAACCGGTAGAATGGATAGGTAGCCAGTGTTGCCCAGTCGGCCATGACCGTAGAGTCTTTCTAAGTTTTGAATAACTTTTTCACTACGATCAGAATTGGCAAAAACATGCTGAACATGATCGCTCTTTGGAAATTCAATTAATTCTTTTGGCAGCAATTGACATTGATGAGCCAAAAGATATTGAGCTTCACTACCGAGTAATTCAACTATGTCTTGGTAAATCATTTTTATTTGGTTTTACTTTTAATTTTGGTTTCTACTTTCTTGATTTCAGATTTAACTTCTTTAACTTTGGCTTTAACTTCCTCTACCTTAGCTTTAACTTTTTCAACTTTGGCAATAATGGTGCCAGCTAAGCCATATTCTGGTTTTACTTCATAAAGAATGTAAAGACTCACGGCTAAACTAAATAATAAGCCAAAGAGACCATCTTTGAAAAAGAAAACGCTGACTAAGTTCATAATCAATCCCAATAAGCTTAAACAAAGCAAACCAAACCAACCTTGAAGCTCACGGTTTTTAAGTGGCTTGTAGATAGAGACTGAAACAATACCTGAGACTATTTGCAAAAGACCAGTTAGATAAAAGTAAACTGGTGGGATACCTTTCCAGAAATTAAAGATTCTGTAGTAGTCGTTGGCGCCGAAAATACTACGCAAACCTCCAGTGATTAAGAACAAGCCAGAAACAAGAGTTAAGTAAGGAGCAATTTTAGCCAAAACTTCAGTAGCCTTTTTAGGCAAATGGGGAACATTTTGGAAGACTTTTTCGAGTTCTTTATCGATACTTTTTATTGTTGGGTGTGAGAACAAAGCGGTAATATTTTGCATAAAATTATCTTAGCATAGTTGGACTTGCGGTGAAATGCTAAGATTGAGTCATGCCAAAAGATAACAAAAAGGAACTATTTTATTTAGTGGATGATAACGACGATGTTATTGGTTCTGTAGAGAGATTTATTGCTCATCGCAGCAAAACACTCAAGCATCGCAGTATTTTTATTTTACTATTTAATGATCTTGGAGAGTTGCTTCTACAGAAAAGAAGTCAGTTTAAAGATAGCTTCCCAGGGTTTTGGACAGTTTCAGTTAGTGGACATGTGACCTTTGGTCAAACTTATGATGAGGCGGCCAAGAGGGAAATGGAGGAAGAAATCGGCCTAAGTTTTAATCTAGCGCCGCTGCAAAAAATCTATATTGAGGAAGAAAGAGAATTTGCTTTTATTTATCGAGCTAATTGTGAGGGTAAGATCAAAATTAACTTTGATCAAAGTGAAATATCAGAAGTAAAATGGGTGGCCTTGAAGGAATTACCCGATTTTATCAAGGAAAATGATTTGACGCCTTCGGCACTTAAAGTATTAAAAACTGCGTTATAATTACAGAAATGAATCCTTTTTATATTTCTTTATTTTCAGTTTTAATCTTCATTCTTATTGGTTACGTTGCCAAACAAGCAAAATTACTAGATGCAGAGATTGCTAAGAAATTAATTAAATTTCTTTTTACCATTCCTTTGCCAATCCTTGTCTTTAGCTCTTTTGCTAGCAATCCTATTGAATTAAAACTTCTTTCTTTGCCGCTAATTGCTTCCATTATTACTATTACGCTTGTAACGATTAGTTACTTTTTTGGCAAAATTTTTCGCTTTGATCGCAAAACCACTGGAACGTTAATGACAGCTTCCGGCATTAGTAGTACTTTGCTGTTTGCTTTGCCTTTTATCACTGTTTTTTATGGTCAAGAGCAAACTAGATATTTATTTCTATATGATTTCGGTAATGGTTTGATGGCTTGGACCTTGGTTTATTATTTGGCTGGCAGAATGGGTAATAAAAATGGTCTTAAAGTTAGCGAATCAATAAAAACTTTTCTCAAAAATCCAATGATTTGGGCCTTGGTACTTGGCATTATGGTTGCTGCAAGTGGTTTGACTTTGCCTTCAATTTTCAAAAACATTGCAGGGCAAATGGCTGGATTTACTAATCCTCTGATCCTTTGTTGTGTCGGCATTTTTCTTAACTTGGATTTCTTTAAGCAAAGTAAGAATTTAATTAAAATATTGCTGGGAGCTTTTTTGGTGATGGGTGTGTCTCTTGCTTTAGCTTTTGCGCTAACAAATGCATTTGGAATATCTGGAATAATTCAGAAGATTGTTCTAATTTGTGCTTTGGCTCCAGCAGGAACTTTGACGGTGGCTTTTTCTGCAGAGCATAATCTAAACACAGAATATGCTAGCGCTCTGGTTGCAGCCACGATGTTTTTTGCAATTTTGCTGATGCCACTATTGATTGGAATGTAGTTTTTTTAGTGATTTTGGGGAATCCACTCTTCGAGTATTAGCCACGCGCTTCGTTTTTTTTGAATGCTCAGTGATACAACCTCGCTTGGCGGCAGGACTACTTTTCGTTTCACTCAAAAGATTCATTCCCTTTAGAGATCTATTTACAAAAAAACACGGATAAACCGTGCTTTTTTGTAAAGTGACCCCATGGGGAATCGGACCCCAGTTATCGGGATGAGAACCCGATGTCCTAGCCGCTAGACGATAGGGCCTTGTCCAGAGATTATACCAAAAAAGCAGCGTTTTTGTAAACGCTACACTTAATGTAATTTGAGTGATTAATAATAAGTTAATGATTCTTATTATTACTTTACTCAGCTTCATTTTATTCTCTAGGCAAATTCAGGCAAAATCTTTTGATTATCAATTTATTTTTGAAGGTAATTCCATTAATTTAGATTTTTTTAAAGCAATTAATATCTCGCCAGCAACCCAACCAATTATTGAGGTGATTCCGCCATCTATCGAGCCGACGCAGCCTCAATTAGCTAAATTTTTAAGTTTTGAATATAAACTCAAGAAAAATAATGATCTGCCCTTAGATTTGCCTCTTTTCTTAGTAGCTTTTGGTCAAGAGGTTATTTTTTATGCTGACACTAGTTTAGCGGATGATCAATTTCACAAAGTAGAAATAGATCTAAGCTCATTTGACCAAGATATTCTTAAGAAATCACCGGTTTTTTATCAAAATAATTATCTAAGCGGTTTTGAATTGGAGGTTAGCAATGTGGTTTTTATTAGCGAGCTCTCTTCAAATGCTATAGCTGATCCGCAAGTCATAGATTTGAGTGCAATCAGAGAAAAAGATCAGTCTTTGACGGTTGTGTTTGCTCTCCAGGAGGAATTAAAAGCCCCGCATGAATATGAGCTTGCTTGCTTGAATGAAAAAGAAGAAGTTATTCATTCAGTTGAATTAAGCAAAAACGACGATTTTCTCTGGTCCAACTTCTCTTTTATTAGGTTTTTTGCCAACCAAAAAAACGAACTTATTTTTCATCTAAATGAATTTAATTGTGATGGCCTGATTAACTTAACCATGGATCAAAAAATTAAATCGACTTCCGTTTCTATAATTAATGTGGAAAATTTATGAAAGAAATATTACTAAATTGCTTTGCGCAAAACGAAAATTGTCAAATAGTATCTGATCTTAAGAATTTTTCCATATCTTCTCCCATAGAGAACAAATATTTGCTTCAAATTACCAATCAAAGCGAGAATAATTGTGAAATTGATTTGCAGTTAAAAAGAATTGGGCAAAGCGAAAGTTTGTCTGAAGTTGAATTATTGATTACTAGAGGAAAAGAACTGCTTTTTCAAGACAACCTGGAAATATTTTTCAAGCAAAAAATTTCTCTAGGTTCAATCAGGGCTAAAGTTTCCGATAAATATTTTTTAACATTTGATTTTATTAATTTGTCTTTAGAAAATAAAAAAATAATTTTAAATTTTGATTTTGCGCTCAATTTTCACTGCAGCGATCTAGTCACAGAAAATTTATCAGCCATAAATCAAACTGACAGTCAAGCTGCCGTAAAAGAAAATAAAGCAGAGGTTCTAGCTGCCGCAGACAATAATAATCAGAAAATAGCTCAAAATAGCAGTTTTCTCTCTTCCCCAATTTTTTATCTTTTGTCGAGCTTGTTTATCGTAGTCTTTTTTGTCATAATCAAGTTTGTTAATGGCAAAAAAAAGAAAAATAAAGGATAGCTTTTGGTTTAAAGTAAATCATCTTTTTAAACCTCAAGCTTCCAACAGATACCGCTCCAAACTTTTACATCCGCAATCTTTGCTTGTGGTGTCGATGGTTTTATTGGCTTTTTTTTCACTTTTCAATGCTCTTAGATTCTTTCCAAGTCTAGCTGACAAGGTGCTGGGTTTTAGCTCCAATATCACCGCTGATGGTCTGCTAGTTGGCACAAATGAAGAACGCCAAAAACTTAATTTAGAGAAATTGGTTTTAAATGATGAACTTAGTCAAGCGGCTCTGGCCAAAGCACAGGACATGTTTAATGATCAATACTGGGCACATGTGGCGCCAGATGGCAAACAAGCCTGGGATTTTATCAAAGAAGCCAAATATGTTTATAAGTATGCTGGCGAGAATTTGGCTAGAGACTTCAATAACAACGATGAAGTAGTGGAAGCCTGGATGGCTTCGCCGTCCCATCGCGAAAATATAGTTAATGGAGATTTTACCCAAATGGGTCTAGCAGTAGTTAATGGTAATTTAAAAGGTTTTAACACTACATTAGTGGTGCAAATTTTTGCCGTGCCTTCTTCAGTGACGATGAAGGGCAATGATGGCGGGGAATTCCATTTACCCAAAGCAGCCGAACCTACTTTTGAGGTAAATGACTCTGTGGCTGGAGCAGAAACTATTAATCGTGATTTGGTTTTTTCGCCACTTAATTTAACTAGAGCCTTCTTTTTATTAGTCGTTTTATTAATAGTTCTAACTCTGCTTTACGATTCATTGATAGCTTCAAGTAGAAAATATGAGCGTTTGGTTGGACAAAATTTTGCTCATGTTGCTCTTTTTGTGACAGTTGCGTTTTTATTAGTTCTATTTAAGGGAGGGGCTGTTCTACCATGAAAATCTTCCTAAAGAGTCATCAACTTGCTTATCTTTTTTTGTTTGCTTTATTAGCTTTGTTTGTTTATTTATTTATGAATGCTTGGCCAAATAGACAAATGCAAAGATACATAGCGATTATTTTTGGTGCACTTTATTTTATGTGGGGGGTAGTTAGTCACACAAAAAGTAAAAAAATTAATAGTGAAATTGTTTTTGAATATTTATCTATTTCGATGCTAGCTGTACTTATTATCGTTTTGATTACTTTATAACTAATAACTTGCTTTTAAAAAAGCCTCGTGCTACTTTTGATGAGTCTAAATAAAGAAAGGTCATATGGCAGATAAAGAAATGAAGGGTATTATTTTGGCTGGAGGAGCAGGAACTCGTTTGTATCCACTAACCAAAGTAACAAGCAAACAATTACTTCCAGTTTACAATAAACCGATGATTCAGTATCCTCTGGAAACCCTGATTAGAGCAGGGATCAAAGATATTCTGATCATTGTCGCTCCAGATCACGCTGGTGATTTTCTTAAATGTCTAGGCAGCGGTCGCGAATATGGCTGTCATTTCACTTACGAGATTCAAGATAAACCAGAAGGAATTGCTCAGGCTTTTATGATTGGTCAAGATTTTATTGATCATGACAATGTCACTTTGATTTTGGGAGATAATCTTTACGAAGACGATTTTTCAGAAGCAATCAAGACTTTTGAAACTGGTGGCCGTATTTTTGCCAAGAGAGTTTCAGATCCGCAACGTTTTGGTGTGGTTGAATTTGACGAAAATAATAGAGCTATTTCGATTGAAGAAAAACCACAAAATCCAAAATCAGAATTTTCTGTCACTGGTCTCTACATCTATGACTCAACTGTGATCGATAAAGTTAAGGCTTTGGCCTTTTCAGATCGTGGCGAATTAGAGATTACCGATGTCAATAATCTATATCTTGCTGAAAACAAGCTAGATGTAGCTTTTGTTGAAGGAAGATGGTTTGATACTGGTACTTTTGAATCGATGCATGAGGCTATTTCTTTTGCGAGAGATCGACATCTAGCCAAAGAAGCTCGCTCACTGTAGAATAATTTCTATGAAGAAATTGGTATTTTTTTGTTTAGTGTTTTTTCTTTTTGTGTCTTCAGTTCAAGCTCAGGAAATGCCATCTATCGAAGATGCTCAACCAACTTCCACGACAGAAGACTCTGTTTTGAAGACTGATCTTATCTGGCAAAAAGAACGTTTAGATCAAGAAATTGCTGCTGTTAAAGCGATTTATCAATCTCAATTGGAGAATTATTTATATCACGATAAATTATATAGAATTGCCTATGATCAATATCAGCAGCTTCAAACCCTGGTTTCCATAGAGGATCTGAATCAAAAAGGTAAAAATTTAGGTGTTTACAGGGATGATGTTCTAATCAGTTATTTAGATTTACTCAGGTTAAATCTTGTAGCGACTGAGGGCGTCGAATTGTCTCTTAAAACCAAATTTTTAACCCAATTGGAGGCAACAATAACTTATATTAAAAGTCATCAAGAAAATCTTAAGAATTTAAACGATCGAGATCAAATTTCATTGTCTTTGGCAACATTTACTCAAGATCAAAAAAATGTTGGGCGATTAGCTGAGGGAGTACTAGTTTTATTGTCTGCTGGCAATTTGCAAATGATTTATGATAAATCATTGGTGCTTAAAAAAGATATCGACGTCTACCTGACTGAAAAAGGTAATCTCAGTTTACCTGCTATCGATAGGGCTAGCTCTGAAACTAATCGTAGCCTGGAATCTGCTAAATTGAAACTTGATTCTTTTTGGTCAGAAATTATTGATCGTGCTGAGGGGAACTGGAATTTGGCTAATTTTTATGATGATTTGCCACGAACAATGAATCCTATTTATGTTAATTTATCTCAATCAATCTCTTATTTAAGTGAATTACTAAGTATTTAAAATATGTCACTTCGCAACGAAAATAGTCAAGCCAATCAAACTGAATTTGTAGATCAGGCTCCTTTTTTAGATAATAAATCATCTAGAATTTTTTCTTTAGGAGAGATTAAAAAGAATAAAAACTTGAGGCCATTCTATATTTTGTCTTTTTCATTTGTCCTTTTAGTGGCTATCTTTTTCCTAATAATTACTTCTAGAAAGCAACAAGTTGAGGAGCAAGTGCTGAATGAAGTCGAAGAAAATTCCGCATTAGATCCACTCAGTCAAAGAGCCTATGAGTTGAGAGAAGATCTTAAAGATCATGATCCAACCAAGCAAAGCTTACCTTTTCCTCAGGTTGATTTGGAATTTAATATCAATTAGAATGCCATCTAATAAAACTATGCCAATACATAAATCTTCTTATCAAGAAAAATTTGAAAAAACCCTAGCTCATGCTCAAGATGGTTTCGCTACTTTGCGTACTGGTAGAGCTAGTGCTCAGCTTCTAGATGGTGTCTATGTGGAGGCTTACGGCTCCAGGATGTCTCTACATGAGGTTGCTTCAATTTCTACTCCAGATACTCAGCTTTTGGTAATCAAGCCATGGGACAAAGGTTTGTTATCAGCCATAGAAAAAGCTGTTCAATTGGCACAATTAAATTTAAATCCAGTGGTAGATGGTGACATTATCAGAATTGCTGTCCCAGCCTTAACTAAAGAAAGAAGATTAGAAATGGTTAAGATTTTGCATCAAAAAGAAGAAGAGGCCAAGGTTATGCTTAGAGGCACTCGTTCTGATGTGCGCAGAGATATTGAAAAACAAGAAGGCGAGACAGGAGTCAGTGAGGATGATCTTAAGTCTGAGATTGAGGAATTGGACAATACTGTTAAAGACTACATTAGTAAGTTGGAAGAAATTTCCAAGAAAAAAGAGCAAGAGCTCATGAGCATCTAAAATATGGCAGCTTTGATTTTTATTCTTATCTTATCTGCTCTTGTGATTATTCATGAATCTGGGCATTTTTTGTCTGCCAAAAGAAACGGCATTAAGGTTAAGGAATTTGGTTTGGGCTATCCTCCAAGAGTTTTAAAACTTTTCAATTGGCAGGGCACTATCTTTTCATTAAATTTAATTCCTTTTGGTGGCTTTGTGCAGATGGAAGGCGAAAATGGGCCAGAAAATGATTCGCACGATAAAGATTCCTTTTATGAAAAATCAAAGAAGGCTAGACTAGAAGTGATTTTGGCTGGAGTTTTCTTTAATTTTGTTTTTGGTATTTTGGCTTTTGCCATAGTTTTTTATCAAATGGGCATTCCAAAGCAATTAACTGGTCAGGCTAGGATTCAAGATGTTGTCGAGAATTCTCCAGCAGCTAAAGCTAACTTGGTTTCCAATACCAATATTTTGGCTTTCAAAGTTGATGAGCAGTGGGTAGAAATGATGGATATTTCCAAGGTGCAGTCTTTTGCAGCACAACATCTGGGTGAGACAGTTTCAATTAGAACCTCTTTGCCTTGTGATCAAGAAATTTGCCCGAAGGAATTTCAAGAAAGTTCTATTTACTTAAGAACTAAAGAAGAAACTCCAGCAGGAGAAGGTTCAATGGGGATTACTTTTAGCGACGTGATTTTTAAAAGCTATCCTTGGTATTTGATGCCTTTCATGACTATTTTTTATGCTTTTGAGCAGTCTTTTAATCTTGGAATTCTGATCATTCAATCTCTTGGACAATTGGTGGTGGATTTATTTGCTGGTAGAGGCGTTCAACAAGAAATAGCCGGTCCAATTGGTATTATTGATCAGGCCAGTAGCTTTGGCTTTTTTGATGGAGGCTTTTTAAGCATTCTAAATTTCGCAGCTATTCTTTCTATCAATTTGGGAATTATGAATTTATTGCCAATTCCTGCTCTGGATGGCGGCAGAGCCGTTCTGGTGATTTTAGAAAAATTCTTTAAAAGAAAAAGTATTGACAACGTTGCTAACTACTTGAATTATTTTGGCTACATTTCTCTACTTGCTTTGATGATTGTTGTTTCCTTTAATGATATAAGAAACATATTCAAATAAACTTATGGCAAAAAAAAGAAGTAAAAAAGATCGAGTTCGCGCTAAATTGCGTCATGCTCCAGTTATTAAGGCTATGCCTGTTGAGTCTAAAATTCAAAAAAGTGAAACAATAAGGCCAGCCGAAAAAAATGACTATTTAAAAGAAATTTTTGCCTACGATCCGAAATTAATCCTCAAGGATCTGCGCAAAACTTTCCTTGTAGTTGTTTTTGTTTTGATTGTTTTGTTAGCAATATTTTTATTATATACTTGAGACTTACGCTAAAATTTAAGAAAGGGTTCTGATGCCAAAGAAAAATTTAATAGTTGCCTTGATTTTATATGTTGTAAGTGCTGGATTGTCTTTCGGTGCTTTTTCCTATTTTTCTAAAGATTCTTTAGCAACTAATTCTTCTATTGATGCAAATAAGGCTGGTGATCCCGATCAAACCTTGCTAAGTAGTCTGTTAACTATTGATCCTAGTGAAGCTAGAGATCAAGTTTGTCCTTTGAATGGCGCCTATTACACCATGACTGAAAAGAATGCCTGGGAGAAGCGTCGTCCACTTTTTGTGATGATTGAAAATACCCCAGATTCTCGTCCTCAAGCGGGTTTGAGCCGTGCTGATGTGGTTTTTGAAGCTATTGCTGAAGGTGGTGTAACTCGCTTTGGAGCCATGTTTTATTGTGCCGCTCAACTACAGGATTTGACTTTAGCTCCAATCCGTAGTGCTAGAACTTATTTTGTTGATTGGGCTTCTGGTTTTAATATGCCAATGTACGTTCATGTTGGTGGAGCCAATTTAGCAGGTCCAGCTGATGCTCTCGGTCAGATTGGTGATTATGGTTGGGAGGGAAATAATGACATCAATCAATTTTCAGTTGGTTACCCAACTTTTGTTCGTAATTATAACCGTATTCCTGGTAAAGAAATTGCTACCGAGCACACTATGGAAACAACCACTGAAGGTTTGTGGAAAATAGCTGCCGGTCGTGATTGGACTAATCTTACTCCTGAGAGAATTGTGGCTAGAAAAACTGTTGAAGCTGCCACTTGGCAAAGCGCCTACAAAGGCTGGGTTTTTGAAGCTGATAAAGTAGCTGCTGGGTCGACTTCTAGAATCGCCTATGATTTTTGGACTGGCTACAATCAATATTCTGTCGAATGGAATTATGACAGTAATACCGATTCTTACAAAAGAAACAACGCTGGTGAAGCTCATGTTGATATAAACAATGAAGAGCAAGTTGCTAGTAAAAATGTTGTTATCTTATTTACTACTGAAAAAGGACCAATTGATGAGAAGAAACATATGCTTTATACCACCACGGGTAGAGGTAAAGCTCTTATCTTCAAGCACGCTCAGGCTCCAATTGAAGCCAACTGGGTCAAGAAAGATCGCGAAGCTGAATTAGAATTCGTTGATGTGCGGGGTAAAAATGTTGAATTAGCTAGAGGACAAGTTTGGATTTCTGTTTTAGCAACTGATTCAGAAGTCACCTACTAGAATTGTTCTGATACCAGAGTTGTTTTAATGGAAAGGTTAAAAATATGAAAAAAATTCTAATTTTTGTTTTTACCTTAATAATTTTGACTTTTAGTCAAGGATCGACAAGAGCTTTTTCTGGCAATTTGAAAGCTGATGCTCATTGTGACAGTCCTTGGTTCTATAAATTTAATTTTTCTGGCGAAGATGTTTCTATCGAGCATTGTGGCAGAAGTGATAGTGGTAGTCTTGATTACACTATTACAAGCGTTGCAGCAGGCGAAGTAGTGGTTTATCACAGAGGAAGCGCAACTCTTAGATTGAAAATAAATGGCAATAATTACAGCAAGACTGTTAATGGCGAAGGCTCTTGGAAAACCGGAGTGAAAATTGCTGTCGGCGACAAGGTCTCTTTACTGGCAGACATGGGTGATTCGCCTTATTCTGGCTGGATCAGTCCAAAAGATAATCTTTGTAATGGTTTCTCTGGAGCAGGATCAGCTAATGTTTCTAGTCTATATAATGCAATTTCGAATGATGGGAATAAATTAATTTCAGCTCAGTGTTGGGGCGATGGCTATGCCTATGAAAGTTTCTTAAAAGAAAGCTACAGCAAGCCAAATGTAAATATTTCCTGTACTGGTTCTGCCAAAGATTGTCACGATGTGATGATTGAAGATATGGATTTCAATGATGGCGCCTTTTTCTTAGCAGTCGATGATCGTGTGGAGCATAAGAGCTCTTGTGATTATTTGAATATCATCAGTGGCAATAATTCCAAGGTACCAGCAAAAGTGACCTTTGAAGTTAAGGCTAGCGACAATCTGGGGGCAATTAAACAATATCGTTATATTTTTGGTGATGGCAGTAAAATTGAAACTGAATACGCCAAAATAGATCACACCTATGAAAGTTCTGGTAAATTTAGCGTAATTGCTGAAGCCAAAGACAGTAAAGATAATTGGATTAAGAGTGACAAATGCCAGCAAACGGTTAATGTGGCTGCCGTTAGCATTGAGAGTCATCGTAGTTCTTGTTCTTATCTTTACGTTACAGAAGGACAAAATCGAAAAGCTCCAGCTCTTGTTAAATTTAAAGTAGCGGGCTACGACAATAAAGGAGACATTAAGTCTTATAAAATTGATTTTGGAGATGGCAATAAAGTTGAAGCTAATTCAACTCAATTCGAGCACAATTATGCACAACCAGGAACCTATAAAGTCAGAGCAGAGGTTAAAGACTCAACTGATCAATGGAGAAGTGATGATGACTGTGTAGAAACTGTTTATATTAGTACTGAACCAATAGTTAATCAGCCATCAACAGGCACACCAACCTGGGTGTCAGTGGTTGGTTTGGGTGGAGGAGCTTTGGCTTTTGCTTATCCATTTGTACAAGGCACCAAAAATATGAATAGCTTTGTAATTAAGAGTTCTAGTAAAAAAAGGAAAAAATAGCCTGCAAGTTCGACGTCTTTTTCCCGTTTTGGCTTTAACTGGATTGATAGCTTTTTTACTTTGGTTGTTTTTAGTTTTATTGCCGGTCGTTTTTGTAGAAATTAAATATCAGTTTAAGTCTTTTTTTCAATCAATCGGTTTTAGTGATTTGAAATCAGTCTTTGTTCCCAATTTTTCTGAAATGACTATTGTGGGAAATGCTTCAAAAAATAAAGATTATGGAATAATTATTCCCAAGCTTGGCTTGGATGAAAAAGTAATCTTCAATGTTGATCCAAATAATGAAGATCAATATCGAGCAGCTTTAAAAATGGGCATAGCCCATGCTTCTAGTACCAGTTATCCAGACGAAAATGGCCTTGGCTATTATTTTGCTCACTCATCTAGTCCAGGATTCAAAACTCAATACAACGCTGTTTTTTATCTTTTGGACAAGCTTGAGGAAGGTGATGCTGTTTATATTTGGAATGAACGAAAAAGATATCATTATCTAGTTAGTGAGAAAATGATTAAAGAACCATCAGACACTGCTTTTCTTTATCAATCTTATGATAGCGAGACAATTGTTTTGCAAACTTGCTGGCCACCTGGAACAACCCAAAAGAGGCTCCTGATTTTTGCCAAAAGAGTTAATTGATGGCCTTCATTAATAGTTTGCTTTTTTATTTTTTTTTGTTAATATTGAAATTGAGTACAAATTGATTTCAATACTAGTCTAATAAAGGAGAATTTATGGCAGATTTAAGCGATCTTTTAGTTTCAAAAGTAAGAGTGAAGATGCTCGAACTTTTTTTTGAAAAACCTGGTGAAATGTTCTATGTCAGAGAAATCACTCGCTTGGTCAAAGAAGAAATCAATGCCGTGCGTCGAGAACTAGATAGAATGCTTGAGTGTGGATTGCTCAAAAGTGAACAACGCACCAATCGTCTCTATTATTTCCTCAATAAAAAATATTTATATTTCCAAGAATTGCAAAGAATTGTCATTAAAACGACAGGCATTGGTAAAAAAATTCGCAAGTACAGACGTAAGCTTGGCAATGTTGCTTATGTAGTTTTTACTGGAGCCTTCATTAATCAACAAAAATTGAATAAGGATGAGCTAGATGTCTTAGTAGTTGGTGACATCGTTTTGCCTGAATTGGAAGCTTTGATTAAGGGAGAAGAGAAAGCTTTTGGTCGAGAAATTAATTACGCTGTTTTGGAAAGTGAAGAATTTGAATTCCGTAAAGCTCGTCGCGATCCATTTATTATGGAGGTGATGTATGGAGCTAGAGTAATGGTTATAGGAGACGAATTGGAGTTCTGTCATCGCGAGTTGCCAACAATGTAGTTTTTTGTTAGAGTAAGAAGTTATTTTATGAAAAGCAAATCATTAGCTAAGCCTTTATTTTTGATTTTTTTCTTGACCATCATTGCTGGTTTTATAGCTCTGCCAGATAAAATTGGCAGTTTTAATAAACCGGTTTTAGATTTTTATTTCTTAGGCAATCACGTCTATAAAAATTATCAGCTACGCAAAGGCTTGGATATTCAAGGTGGCATGCAAGTCACTCTTGAAGCCGAGATGGACAATATTGCTGCTGAAGATAAAATGACTGCTCTAGAATCTGCCAGAGAAGTTATTGCCAAAAGAGTTGATCTTTATGGCATTAGTGAAGCTTCCATTCAAACTTCTCAAAAAGAAGATAAATATCGTTTAATCATTGAATTACCAGGTGTTTCCAACCCTAAAGAAGCCTTGGAGTTGGTTGGCAGCACTGCACAACTAGAATTTAAATTACAAAAGCAATTGACGGAAGAGCAAGCTGCTCAAGCGACTGTGTCTGCTGCTGTTTGGCTCGATTCATTTACAGATACAGGACTGACTGGCAAGCAACTTAAGAGATCTTTGGCTCAATTAAATCCTCAAACCGCCAGTCCAGAAATTTCTTTGGAAATGAACGCTGAGGGTCGAGATTTGTTTGCTGATGTGACTAAGAAAAATGTAAATGAAGTTTTAGCTATTTTCATTGATGGTGTGCCAATTATGACTCCAGTGATTTCTACTCCAATTCTTGATGGCAGGGCAGTGATTAGTGGCAGTTTTACCATTGATGAGGCCAAAAAGATTGCCATTCAATTAAACGCTGGAGCTTTGCCAGTTAATATTAAAATTTTGGAACAAAAAACCATTGGGGCTAGTTTGGGCGATGAATCCATCCAAAAGAGCGTCGTTGCTGGTTTGGCTGGTCTTGGGTTAGTTTTGCTTTTCATGATTCTTTATTATGGCTGGCTAGGAGTAATTGCTAGTGTTTCTCTAATAATTTATGCCATCCTCACAATCGCCATTTATAAAGTCTGGGGTGTAGTTTTAACTCTGCCAGGCATCGCTGGTTTGATTCTGACTATTGGCATGGCTGTTGATTCCAATATTTTAATTTTTGAAAGAATGAAGGAGGAGCTCCGAGTTGGTCATCCATACGCAAGAGCTATGGAGCTAGGTTTTGGTCGCGCTTGGGATAGTATTAAAGACGCCAATACGGCTTCTATCTTCACTGCTTTGGTTTTAATCAATCCTTTGAATTTTTCTTTTCTCAACACAAGTGGTTTGGTCAAGGGATTTGGTCTGACTTTTCTACTCGGTACTTTATTAAGTTTATTTACTGGCATGGTGGTCAGTCGTTTGTTGCTTCGAGTTTTTGTTCCTCTTTTAGGAAGACAGAAAAATCAAAATCAAGGAAATAAATCATGAATTTAATGAAGTTTAAAAAAATTTATTTTTTCATTTCTTCTTTTGTAATTATCCCAGGCCTAATCTCTTTGCTTTTATTTGGTCTAAAGCCAGCGATTGATTTTACTGGAGGATCGGTGGTGGAGCTGCACTTTTTAGATCAAGAAAAATTTGCCAACTATTCAGAACAAAATCTTAAAGATAGCTTATCTGGTCTCTACGAAATCGATACCATTCAAAATTCTGGTGAACAAAAAATAACCCTCAAGGGAAAAGAAATTAGCAACCAAGAAAAAGATAATGCTGTGACCAAGCTTGCTGAAAGTTATGGCCAAATAGATGTTTTGCGTTTTGAAACAATCGGACCAATTTTGGGTGCAGAACTTTTAAAAAAGACTTTGACAGCTATTCTTTTGGTTGCTAGTATCATTACTTTCTTTGTGTGGAAGCAATTTGATGAGCTCAAATACGGTCTTTGTGCTGTTCTAGCGATGCTACACGATTCTTTGGTTTTAATCGGCTCATTTAGTCTTCTGGGCCATTTCTTTAATGTTGAAGTAGATGTTTTGTTTGTTACGGCTTTGTTGACGACTCTGTCTTTTTCTGTGCATGACACGATTGTGGTTTATGATCGCATTAGAGAATTGAAGCGCAAGCATGCTCGTTATTCTTTTGATCAAATCGCCAATGCTGCTGTTTGGGAAACCCTTGGTCGTTCTATTAATAACTCCATGACTATTATCATTATGCTTTTAGCCTTGGCAATTTTGGGTGGTGCCAGCATTCACTGGTTTGTTATGGCTTTGTTGATCGGATCGATTACCGGAACTTATTCAAGCACTTTTGTGGCTGTGCCACTTTTGACTGTTTGGGATAAAGTTTTCACCAAGAAAAAAGCCTGATTAAGGAATCAATTTCTGAGCTTCTTTTATTAATGTTTCTTTGTTGTTTAATTCTGAATCATCTAGAACCATCTCCAGAAGTTTATCAAGAATTTCTCCAAGAATTGGTCCTGGTTTGAGAGATAGCTCACTCATTAGATCGTTGCCGTTAATGGCGAGATCATCCAATCCCATGGGTTGATTAAGTTGCTCGATAATTCTTTGCTTCATTTCTTCCAAACGCCAGCTAGTTTTTTTGGCACCACTGCCTAAGCGATCGCCTTCGCGCAGGTCGAGAATATCGTCAATATTATCAAAGCCAACTCGACGAATAAAACGACGGATGGAAGCATCGCTATGATGCTCTTGGTAATGGAACATGTGATAGCGGACTAGAATGAAGATTCTTTGGACGTCCTTTTTTGGCAAACGTAGGCGATTGGCAATTTGACTGGCAATTCTGGAGCCTAAAATGTCATGGCTATAAAAAGTAATTTCTTCATTTTCCTCTTTATATGATGGGGGTTTGCCAATGTCGTGAAGCAGTGTGGCCAAGCGAACAATTGGATCTTTGGATGGACAAAATCTTAGCGCATCTAAACTATGAGTCCAAACATCAGTGATGTGATGACCTCTCTGTTGCATGCCCATGCCAGCATATAACTCTGGAACAATGCTTTCCAAGAGCTCTGCCTGATCGAGTAATTCAATGCCTTTGGCTGGCTGATCGCTTGAGATGATTTTAAGGAATTCGTCTCTAACTCTTTCAGCACTGACAAATTTAAGTAGTTCTTTATGAAATCTGATGGCGAAGTAAGTGTCGGTTTCAATGTCCATGTTCAATTGGACCGCTAGACGGATGGCTCTGAGCATGCGCAAGGCGTCTTCGTTAAATCTCTGATCAGCTTTACCGACAGTACGAATGATTCTTTTTTCGATATCTTCTTTGCCATTGTGAAGATCAATAAGTTTAAAATTCTCCTCATCAATTTGATAAGATGTCTCTAGTTTTTTATCTGCAAAGATTTTTTCTAAGTAGTTTTCATTGATTGAAATCGCCAAAGCGTTGATAGTAAAGTCTCTTCTCTCCAAGTCCTCTTCAATGCTTTTGCCAAAGTCGACGCTTTCTGGACGGCGATGATCTAAATATTCGCCATCGCTACGATAAGTGGTCATTTCAAAAGGAGGTAGAGTTTTTTTTACTTCTTTAACCTCCTCATTATCAAGAGAAGCGGCTTTTTCTTTGAGTGAAATATGGATTTTTTTGGCGTTTTTCAGATCAATGATACGATTTTCTTTGACTTCTTCTTTTTCGCCAAAGTCCACGAGGGTTTTTTCTGGTAATTGAGCAATTCTTGCTATTTCTTCGATTAAATTCTCGTGAGTAACGCTGACAGTACCAAATTTATTTTCATAAAAACTATCAGCAAAGACTTTTTGAATTTCACTTGGGGAAGCATTGGTGGTGAAATCAAAATCCTTGACTTCATTTGGTTTGAAATTCATAACCAAATCACGCACAGCGCCGCCAACGAGAAAACCTTCAAAGCCATTTTTATGGAATTGGTTGAGGATATATAAAACTTCAAATGGTAAATTTAAGGTCATAGCCTTATTATAGGGCTATGAAATGGCACATTCAATCGACAAGTAACCCAAAAAATCTAGAGGAACTTAAGCAGGTTCTTTTGTCCAATAGAAATATTGATGATGAACAAAGTTTTTTCAAGGGAATTTCTCCCTTTAAAATTACTTTGGAAGAGTTGGGCTTCGATTCTATTGAATTAGATAAAATTAAAAAACGCCTCAAGATTGCCAAAGAAAAAAAGCAGAAAATTATTATCTTTGGTGATTACGATGCTGACGGAATTAGCGCCACAGCAGTTTTGTGGCAAGCCATGAATGCTCTTGGATATAACGTTTTGCCATTTATACCTAATCGTCTCAAACATGGTTATGGTTTGTCGGTCAAAGCTCTGAATGACTTATTAGCAGAACACAATGATCTTTCATTAGTAATTACCGTCGATAATGGTATTGTTGCTCATCCGGCTTTTAAATTCCTGAAAGAAAGAGGGATTGACGTCATTGTTACAGATCATCACCAAAAAGATGATCAGGAACCAGACGTTTTGGCACTTTTTTATTCACCCAAGGTTTGTGGCTGTGCTGTGGCATGGTTTTTGGCGAGAGAATTAAGTGATGCTGCTGCATCCACTGCAGCACAAAAAAAGTTATTAATTGAATTACTGGCTTTCGTAGCTATCGCTACTGTGACTGACTTAATGCCTTTACTCTCAATTAATCGTTTTTTATTGATGTATGGCTTAGTTGTGCTCCGATCAAATGTCAATCTTGGTCTGAAAAACTTATTTGCTTTGGCCAAAATTGATTCAGATAGAATCGATGCTTACACTCTTGGTTTTCAAATTGGACCACGCATTAATGCCATGGGTCGTTTAGCGGATGGTATGGATGCTTTGCGTTTGCTCTGTACCAAAGATAAAACCAAGGCGGCCACGCTAAGTAATTTGCTTCACGAAACGAATGAAGATCGTCAAAATTTGACTTTTGATTTGACCAAACAAGCAGAAGAACTTGTTGCTAAGGAAACTCAAGAAAAAATCATCATTCTAAGCTCACCAAGTTATCACGAGGGGATTATTGGCTTGATTGCTGGCAAGATGACAGAGAAATTTTCCAAGCCGAGTATCGTCATTAGTGAAGGTCCTCAAACTTCCAAAGCATCGGCTCGTTCTTTACCTGGTTTTAATATTACTGAATTCATTCGTTTATTTAAAAAAGATTTATTGGAGGTGGGCGGACATCCTTTGGCAGCTGGTTTTGCTTTGGAAACAGAAAAAATTGAGTTGGTCAAAAAACTAATGCAGGCTAAAGCCAGAGAAATGCTTGCGAATCAAAACTTAGAGAAAATTCTTGAGATCGACGCTGTTTTAGAAAATAGTCTATTAACTCTTGAAGCAACTAAACTAATAAACACTTTTGCTCCTTTTGGTCTGGCCAATGCTAAGCCAGTTTTTGTTTTGAAAAACATGCTTTTGAAAAACTACAAAACTCTTGGTAGAGAAGAGCAACATTTGAAGCTGATAGTTGCTTTTGAAGGTGAAACTAAGGAATATGAAGTTTTGGCTTGGGGTCGAGCAGCTCTAGCTTCGCAGTTTAATTTAAACGATAGAATAGATTTAGCAATTTCTCTAGATATAAACACTTACCGTGGAGTTGATAAATTGCAGCTGATTCTCAAGGACATAAAGAAAGTTTAGTTTAATTTGTCCTCCGTTTTCACTTCGGACATTCCCTCGTTGAAACTCAGTCGAAAAACCGCAGGTTTTTAGGCCTGCGGTTTTTCTTTTTAAAACTTATCTGGTTTTAGAGATGTTTCTCTAACATGGCTTCAACCTGTTCAAGAGGTAAAGCTCCTGGGATTAATTCAATGCCACCTTTTTTACTAATGATGACTGTTCCTGGAGTACCAGTGATGCCAGCTTTAGTGCCACTAGCCTGAGAATCTTTTACTTTAGTTGCCATTTCTTTGCTATCGATACAAGCTTTGACTTTGTTTCGATCTGCACCAGCAACAGCAGCTAAACTAAGAACCATTTCTTCGCTGACTTTTTTATTGGTTGGGTCAGTGCCGAAAATGGTGCCATCGTTCATTTTGGTGTAAACACTGTCGCTAAATTTCCAGAAAGCGTCTTGCGAACCATATGTGTTCACACATTCGCTAGCTTGAGCCAGAGGCTCAGCATTTGGATGAAAAGAGAGTGGGTAATGTCTATAGACCCAAACTAATTTATCACTGTACTTGGCCATCAAATCGACCATAGTTGGATGAAATTTATTACAATAAGGACACTCAAAATCTGAGTATTCAATCAGGGTCACTTTGGCGTCTTTGTTGCCACGGAAGTGATCTGTTTTTGGATCAAATAAGGCAATGGTTTCTAATTTCTTTTGTGCTGCAGCGGCTGCGGCAGCATCGCCACCAGCGGTGTCTGCAACTCCGTTACCAGCACCATTTCTAAGCATTCTGTTTTCTGTCCAGAGTGATCCACTTAAAAATCCAAGGACAAATGCCATGACCAGCAAGATAATTAATGAAAAATTAGCATTAATGAAACCGCTAAAAGCTTGGAAGGAAAACCTGTCTACTGCTTTTGAGACTACGACTGTCTTTTCCTTTTGTTGAATTTTTTTAACCATGAGTTCTTCCTTTAATTAGTTGTTATTTTTTGACTCCACAGTTTAATTGCGAAGCTTGTACTACAATATGCATTATTATGCAGAAATTTACAAGCAGAATATTGAGTGTTTATGAAAAGAACCAGTTACTTAAGTATAGTTTGAAGGAAGCCGAACTGCTTACAAAAGGTGAATTGCCTGTTGAGTATTTTACCGGCTTTGTAAATTTTAAAAACTTAGATTTAAAAGTTAATCAAAATGTTTTAATTCCTAGAGTTGAAACTGAAGAATTGGTTGATCTATTAATCAATTTTGCCATTTCTGTTGATGAGTCATTTTCCTATTTAGAAGTTGGAACTGGCAGTGGAGCGATCAGTGCTGCTTTTTTTGATTTTTTGCTGAAAACAAAAAAAATACAATTTGAAGAGTTAATGATCACTGATGTTTCCAATGAGGCTTTAAATTTAGCTAAAGAAAACTTCACTTCGCTTTTTGGTGCCTCAGCACTTTCTAAAATTAGATTTTTGAAAAATGATTTGTTGGATAATTTTCCCAAAAAAAGATTTAACATGATTGTGGCTAATCTGCCATATATTCCTTCAAGTAAAATTGAAACTTTGGATCCGAGCGTTAAAGATCATGAGCCATTATTGGCGCTAGATGGTGGAGAAACTGGTTTTGAATTAATAAATAAGATGCTTGAACAGATTTTGAATCAAGATTTATTAGTGGAAGATGGGAAAATTTTTCTAGAAGTTTACGAAACTCACAATCTTCGATTTATTGAAAAAAGATTTAGGAAGATTTATGAAAATTTTTCTATTTTGGAGATTAAAGACCAATTTGAAAGACAACGTTTCTTAATTTTGCAAAAGATCTAGTTTTGTAGAAGCGCTAAATATTGTTTGGCAATTTTTTCAATTTTATATTTTTCTTCAAATTTTTCTTTAGCATTTCTGGCTAATTTTTCTTGTAGATTTTTATCTTTTAGTAGCTTGATGATGGAATTTGCCAAATCAAGATAATCGCCATCTTTAGCCAAAAGAGCGCTCTCACCATTGCTAATTAATTCATTGCCTGGCGCGCGATCAAAAGCAACAATTGGTTTTTGAAGAGCCATTGCCTCGATAATTGTTAGGCCAAAACCCTCCAATGGCCAAACTGATGGACAAAGAACTATTTCACTTTGTTCTATTAAATCTTGTTTGTTTTTTACATACTTTAGAAATTTAATTTGAGAATCATTGTTGCTTGATTTTTTTAATTCTTGTTCAAAACTTCCTTGTCCCACAATTAGTAATTCTGCATCCTTGAATTCTTTTTTGACAAAAGCAAAAGCTTTAATGGTCAGATCTTGGCCTTTGCCTTTTTCTAACCTAGAAACCACGATGAGGCTGTTTTTTTTGATTTTATTTTGTAGATTGAGGGTCGGCGACTTAGATCCGCAGGGAATCAAAACCATTTTATTATCTTCAAAGATATTTTTTAAAGATAGCTTGGTGTTTTCGGAGGGGACGATTACTTTTTTGGCAAAATTTTTGCTAATGTAATAGAGAAATTTAGGAATGCCATAAAGTTTATTAAAGATTGGTGAGAGTGGTCCATATTCAATGAAAAAAACTGGCAAATTAAATAATCTAGCCATTGGGGTAACAATAATTTTTTCTGAAAAACCAGAGCAAATTATGACTTGTTCGTCTGTTCTTTTTTTGATTTTAAATAAAGTTTTTAAATAATAAATTTTGGCCAAAGGAGTTAATAGAAGACTTTTTAAAAGGCCTTTGCGGTTGCCAGCAAAATCTAAATAAATAGGAATTTTCTCTACATTAATGTTTTGATGCTCGGTTAAGCTTTTTAGTAAAAAATCATTACTGGTGTATAGAAAAACTTGATTTCCAACTCTAGCGATTTCCAAAAGAAGGTCGTGGGCAAATTTTTCAGCACCACCAAAATCCTTGCTTTGCAAAAAGAAATTAATTGTCATTTTTTCTCAATTTGAATGATAATTTCGTTTAAATCTTTTGGTAAGCTATCGATCATTTTTTTCATAGCTGGGCCGAAAAGTGGAATCAAAATGTATGCCGCCAAAGCCAAAAAAATAATATTAAAAAACCAAGAGCCAATACTGCGAGCGATTCCGGCTAGAAAATTTTTCTTAAAAATTGCCCAATTACTTATGTTGTATAAGTTTTCAGTTTCTTCGCCGCTTATGTTTAGTTTTTTCTTCATTTGTTCATTCTAGCTTTTTTAATTCTTTTTGGCTACAATTCTCTTTTATGAAAAAGCAATTTAAGACCAATAAATGGCAAGAAGAAATTAACACTAGAGACTTTATTTTCAATAATTTTACTCCGTACGATGGAGACAGTTCTTTCTTAGTCGGTCCAACAAAAGCCACCAAAGAACTTTGGGATAAATCCAGTGAACTATTAAAACAAGAAATAAAAAATGGCGGAGTTCTTGATGTTGACACCAAAACTATTTCTTCAGTTACTAGTCACAAACCAGGTTACTTGAATAAAACCTTAGAAAAAATTGTTGGTTTTCAAACCGATGAGCCACTCAAAAGAGCCATGAAACCTTACGGTGGAGTGAGAGTTGTGGAAGCTGCTTGCGAGGAAAATGGCTACAAAGTTGATCCTCTGGTTTCAGAAATATTTACCAAATATCGTAAATCTCACAATGATGGCGTTTTTGATGTTTACACCAAAACCATGCGTCAATTGCGTTCAACTGGAATTTTGACTGGTTTACCAGACAATTACGCTCGTGGCCGTATCATTGGTGATTATCGCCGTGTCGCTCTTTATGGCATCGATCGTTTAATTGCAGCCAAAAAAGCAGACAAAGATGCTTTGGATGGCGTAATGACTGACGACATCATTAAGCTTCGCGAAGAAGTCAGTGAACAAATTAAAGCCCTTGGTGAAATGAAAGAAATGGCTGCTTCTTATGGTTTTGATATTTCCAAACCAGCAGAAACCGCCCAAGAAGCAATTCAATGGACTTGGTTTGGTTTCTTGGCTGCTCTTAAAGAACAAGATGGGGCTGCTATGAGTTTGGGGAACGTCAGTTCTTTCTTTGATGTTTATATTGAAAGAGATTTGGAAGACGGTAGTCTAACCGAAGTAGAAGCTCAAGAATTAGTCGATCACTTCATCATGAAATGTCGTTTGATTCGTCATTTACGCATGAATGCCTATAATGATCTTTTTGCTGGTGATCCAACTTGGATTACTGAAGCTGTAGGCGGCTTTTTCTCCAATGGTCAGCACAAAGTTACCAAAACAAGTTTTAGATTCTTGCAAAGCTTATACAACATTGGCCCAGCTCCAGAACCAAATTTAACCATTCTTTGGTCAGATAAATTGCCGGAGGGCTTTAAGAAATTCTGTGCTCAAGTTTCGATCGATACTTCTTCACTACAGTACGAGAACGATGATTTGATGCGTGATGTCAGTAGTTGCGATGATTATTGTATTGCTTGCTGCGTTTCGATGATGGAAACCGGTAAAGAAATGCAATTCTTCGGTGCTCGCTGCAATTTGGCTAAGGCTTTACTGATCGCTCTTAACGAGGGTCGTGATGAAAAAACTGGTGAAACAATCGTGCCTAATATCGAGAAAATGCCAGAAGGCCCAATTTCTTATGATGAGTTTAGCAAGCGATTTGAGAAAACCGTCGCTTTTTTGGTAAAAGAATACGTTAACACCATGGATGTTATTCATTACATGCATGACAAATACTATTATGAGAAAGCCCAGATGGCTCTCATGGACACCAAAGTCAAAAGAAATATGGCTTTTGGCGTCGCTGGCTTGAGTGTGGTGACTGATTCTATCTCAGCTATCAAATTTGCTAAAGTCACTCCGGTTCGTGATGAAAATGGTTTGACCAAAGAATTTAAAGTTGAAGGTGAATATCCAATGTATGGCAATGATGACGACAAAGTTGATTCAATCGCCCAAAAATTGGTCAAAGATTTTAATGCTGAACTTGGCAAACAACATATTTATCGTGGTGCCAATCCAACTCTGTCTGTTTTAACCATCACTTCCAATGTGGTTTATGGCAAAAAAACAGGTGCTACTCCAGATGGTCGTAAAGCTGGTGAGCCTTTTGCTCCTGGTGCCAACCCAATGCATGGTCGTGATCATTCGGGCGCCATTGCTTCGCTGAATTCAGTCTCTAAGATTGACTACAAGAATGCTCGCGATGGAGTTTCTAATACTTTTTCGATTGTGCCAAAAACACTGGGCGAAAATAAAGAGGCTCAAATCAAAAATTTATTGGCCATGTTGGATGGCTATTTCAATAAAAACGCTCATCATTTAAACGTTAATGTTCTTAATCGTGAAACTTTGGAAGATGCTATGGAGCACCCAGAGAAATACCCACAATTGACCATTCGTGTTTCTGGTTATGCAGTCAACTTTATTAGATTGAGCAGAGATCATCAAAGAGAAGTCATCGCTAGAACTTTTCACGAGAGCATGTAGACTGGTATTTGGATGCTAAAAATTCATTCTCTAGATACCTTTGGCACTCATGATGGACCAGGCATTCGTCTGGTCATCTTTGCGCAAGGCTGCCAATTTCGTTGTCTTTATTGCCACAATCCAGACACACAAGCTCTGGAAACTGCTGAAATGAAAAGAATGGAAACTGCTGAAATAATTGAGTTCCTAGAAAAGGAAAGAACTTATTTTGGTCAAACTGGAGGCCTCACTATTTCTGGTGGTGAGCCAACTCTACAGGCAGAGGCATTGACTGAGCTTTTCAAAGAATGTCAAAAGCACGGTTTTAATACCTGCCTAGATACTTGCGGAGCTGTTTTTGACCAAAGCGTCAAAGATCTCTATGATCTGACTGACATTGTAATGTTGGATGTTAAACACATTGATCCTGTTTGGCACCAAAAACTAACTAAAGCCAGTAACGAAAATGTTTTAAAAAATGCTGCTTACCGTGAGGAAAGTGGTAAGGAAATGTGGCTGCGTTACGTTTTGGTACCTGGCTGGACTGACCAACCTGAGTATCTAGAAACCTGGGCTAAATATTTCGCAGGCTATAAAACAGTCAAAAGAGTGGAACTTATCCCTTATCATGAATTAGGGGTTTTTAAATATCAGGCTTTAGGTAGAAAATATGAGTTAGTTGGTGTCAAACCACCAAGCCAAGCAGAAAAAGATGCTGCTGCCTTAATTTTTAGAAAATATTTAGGAGATAAAGTTGTGGTCGTTTAGTCCATGGCAAATAAAGAAAGAAAATATGAATTTAGATAAATTGTTTTATCCAAAATCAATCGCTATTATTGGTGCTTCCAGTCGAGAGAAAACTGTTGGCAACGACGTGGTCAAAAACCTTGTTCAACAAGGCTACCAAGGTCAAATTTATCCAATTAATCCTAAAATTGATGAGCTTTATGGTCGCAAGGTTTATCATGAAATCACCGAAATCGATGGAGAAGTTGAATTAATTGTCGTAGCTATTCCAGCTAAATTTGTGGCCGATGAAATCAGAAAAGCCGCTACAAAAGGTGCTAAAGCAGCGATCGTTATTTCTGCTGGTTTTAAAGAAGCTGGTAATTTGGAACTAGAACAACAATTGGCTGCAACTTGCAATGAACTTGGCGTAACTTTAGTCGGTCCAAATTGTTTGGGTGCCATTAACGCTGAACATAGCATGAATGCTTCTTTTGCCGCGGTCATGCCTCCTGTTGGCGACATTGCCTTCTTTTCTCAAAGTGGCGCTCTTTGTACAGCAGTCTTGGATTATGCCAAAGACTTGGGCATTGGTTTTTCTAAGTTTGTTAGTATTGGCAATAAAGCTGCTTTGGAAGAACTTGATTTGATCAAATATTTGCACGAAGATCCAAAAACCAAAGTCATTTGTTTATATGCAGAATCTCTAGAAAATGCTCCAGAATTAATTACTGCTCTTAGAGAATTAAATCGTGGTAGCAATCCAAAACCAGTCATTGTTCTTAAATCTGGTAAAACCGCTGCTGGTGCAGGCGCCATTGCCTCCCACACTGGTTCACTTAGCACCGGCGACAGTGCTTACCAGGCCTTATTTGCTCAAGCTGGCATGATTCGTGCCAATACTATTAGCGAACTTTTTGATTTAGCTCAAGTTTTTTCCATGAATCAGATTCAGGCAGTTAAAAAAGTCACCATCATCACCAATGCTGGTGGTCCTGGTGTTTTGACCACTGATGCGGTGATTGAGAGTGGTTTGGAATTGGCAGATTTAGCTCCAGAAACTGTGGTTAAATTACGCTCTTTCTTACCTCCTTCAGCCAGTACTCATAATCCAGTTGATGTTTTGGGTGATGCTGCTGGTGAAATTTATGAAAAAACCATCGAAGTGGTGGCAGAAGACCCAAATACCGACGCCATTATCGTGTTACTCACTCCTCAATCGATGACTGAACCAGAAAAAACTGCTCAAGCTGTAGTTAAAATGCGTCAAACCAGCAGCAAGCCAATTGTGGTTAGTTTGATGGGTCGCGCTTTGGTGGCAGGAGGTGTGGAAATTTTACGTGCCAATAAAATCGCTAGCACTGCTTTCCCAGAGCCAGCCGCTGCCGCAATGGCCAAGTTTGCTAAATTTAGTAACTGGAGCCAGGAAAAGAATGAAGCTTTCTTAAGCTATAACGACGTGGATAAAGAGAAGGTCGCTCAAATTTTCGCCGCCGCCAAAGAAAAAGGTCAAACCTCATTTCCAGAGGCAGAAGCTATGGAAATCATGAAAGCCTACCGTTTTCCTTTGCTTAAATCAGCTATCGCCAGAAGTAGTGACGAGGCCTTGAAAATCATGCAAGAATTCAACTGCCAAGTGGCCATGAAAATAGTTTCGCCAGATATTTTGCATAAGAGCGACGTGGGCGGTGTCAGTCTTGGTGTAAGCGTCGATAATATTGTTAGCGAATATGAAGCCATGATGACTAGAGTGGCTGCCAATAAGCCAGAAGCCAAGCTCGAAGGTGTGCTTTTGATGGAAATGGCTGGCAAAGGAGTGGAATTGATCCTTGGAATCAACAAAAATGCTTTGGGCACAATGTTAATGTTTGGTTTGGGCGGCATCTATGTGGAAGTTTTCAAAGATGTAAACCTCGCTTTTGCTCCTTTAACTAGAACTGATGTTTTGAAAATGATTGGTGGTCTTCGCTCAAGTAAATTACTTGAAGGCGTGAGAGGTGAAGCTGCAGCTGATAAAGAAAGCATTATCGAGTCGATCGGCCGTTTATCTCAACTAGTGAGTGATTTCCCTACAATTGTGGAATTGGATATCAATCCATTATTGGCGACCAAAGATGGTGCTAAAGTGCTGGACGTGAGAGTAGTGATAGAATAATCACTATGAAATCAGCCATTTATGCCTTTTCTGGCGACCCAATTACTTTTGGTCATTTGGATATTATTAAGCGCGCTGCAGCCGTTTTTGACCGTTTAGTGGTGGCGATTGGCGTTAATCCAAGTAAGAAGTATCTTTTTTCTCTGGAAGAGCGTACTGAAATGGCCCGTCGCTCCTTGCTCAATCTCACTAATGTCGAAGTTAAGTCATTTTCTGGCATGCTAGTGGATTTTGCTTACGAAAATAATATCAATGTAATTGTTAAAGGTGTGCGTAGTAGCAATGACTTTGAATATGAAATGAGCTTACATAATTTGGGTGAAAGTCAGAAACTTGGTATTGATACCTTTATTCTCTTTGCCAAACCAAGCCTGGCTCACATCAGCTCAAGTGCTGTCAAAGACATTCAGAAGGAACAAGGCTTGATTCAAGATTATGTCCCACCTTACGTCAAACAATGTGTGGAAGCCAAATTGAGTGGCCAATACATCATTGGTCTAACTGGTGAAATTGGTGCTGGTAAATCCTATGTTGGAGAAAAGCTGGTAGAGCTGGCCAAAGCAATGAATTTGGAAGCTCATAACATCGAACTGGATCATTTATCTTGGCAAATCCAGGACGATCTCAAAGAAGAAAAATACGAAGTAGTGCGTAAGCAAATTATTGATACTTTTGGCGCTGAAGTCGGCAATGCTGACGGCAGTATTAATCGCAAAGCGCTTGGTGAAATTGTTTTTGCTGATCAAAAAAAGTTAGAGCGTCTCAATGAAATTATGGATACGCCAATTCTAGTGCGCTTGCGTCGTGAGCTCAAAGATAAAAAAGGTCTAATTTTCCTCAATGCCTCTTTGCTCGCTGAAGCTGGTATGGGTCAGCTTAGTAACTGCAATATGATTCTTTTGTCTGTGGATGAAGCGACTCAAGAACAAAGATTGCTCGATAGAGATTTGGATAAAGAGCAGATTAAAAGAAGACTGATGAGTCAATACGATTTTGTACACAAGAAAGAACAACTGGAAAAAGAAATTGAAATGAACAGACAGGGAAAATTGTGGGTGATGGAGAGTGAGGATTACGGAATAGTCAATTTATTGGAATCTATTATTAGCTATTTTCAATTAAAAAATAAATGACAGTTTCTACTTTTGAGCAAAACACTAAAAATGAGCAAATGTATTCAGTAGATGAATTAGTAGCTAAAAAATCTGTTGATTTATTACCACCAAATCTTAATCAAAAAATTAGTATTCAAGTCATATCTTTTAAAGAAATGTCAGAGCAGACTCCCATAAGTAATGAGATAGGACATTTAATTCTATTTTTAGAATCAGTGATTTCAGCTACAAATAATTTAGACAAAAGTGCCTTAAAAGAAATTGAGATTTTGTTCAATGTTAATAATCAAAAAGGAGACGTTCCTATTGGGAACCGTCGTGCTTTGTTGCTTCTATCTAGTTTAACAAAGTTTAAAGACTTGCCAGTGGAAAAGATTATAGAGGTTATGGTGAAAGATGGTATGTTAGTTGGTCAAGATATTGAACCAAATTATGATCTAGGTATTAAAGAACTAAAGAAGCAGCTCGCTATTCATGGAATAACTGATGATTACGAGGTATCAGAAATAATTTCTGATCGAATGGCAGAATGGAAAAATGCATTTAATCAAAGTCTAATTGCAAAAGATAGAACAACTAAGTTGATTATCAACTTGCGTCAAAAAATTGAAGATGGACTCTCAATTGGATTAATAGATTGTACAGATGGCTCATACATTTCAAAGTATAAAGAAGGTGATAATAAAACTTATCCAAATACACAGGCAGCTCGCAGGCTTTTGCTATCAGAAATAGCCAAAAACAGATCAGATCAAATTGGAGGCAATTCATTAATGATTCCAATGGATAATGATTGCTTGCTAACCGAATCAGGCTTAAGAACTTGGTTGGAATCTACTTATAAAAAAGAAGCATTTCTTTCTGTTCCAGATTTTGTTCCAGATGAAAGTTGTCTGGATATTAATGAAAATTCGATTGCAGAAGCTAAAATTTTTCAGCAGTTTTCTGATTTTAAAATGATTAAAGGTTTCATAAAATCATTTTTAAATAACCAAAGAATAAGTTTTGCTCCATTTCTTGGATCATGTGGATTTTCTACGAGTACTTATAAGTTGATTAAGGGCTGGGATTTGATGGATGAATCGTTGGGAGAAGATGCGAGAATGATGACTAAAGTTATTAAAAAAGCAGATCACCTTTCTTTTTACCCTAGAGCATTAATCAAAGTTTCATCCAGAATTAGAGAGGGGTCATGGATGGGTAACCAGGACAAATGGAAGGAGAGGTCTAGAGATTCGTATCTAATTAAAGTACCTAAGGATAATCTTTTTTGGAAAAGATTTGATTTATCCAATTCTTTGATTGATTTCGACCAATTAGTTGATTTGCTTACAAATTTGATTAAAAAAAGATTCAGTCAAGACGATATGAAAAATATTCATGGGGAAAGAATTTTGAGTTATTTAGAATCTGATAATAAACAACTAAGTTTGATTAGAGCACTAAACGCTCTACTTTCTAGCGGACTATCTAAAAATGAAATTTTTGTCAGAAATGAAGACTCTAAGCAGTTGCAAGACTTATTTGTGGCAGTTTCACAATTGCTTTGATGAATTAATTTTGATTCCTAATCTAAATCTCACCAACGAATAAATAATTATACAAATGGTGAAGATATAAACGGGGAAGCCCCATTGCGCAAAACTCCAATCTTTGATGGTCAGTAAAGTTAAACCAGAATTGATCATGCCAAATAAAAAGATGGTGCTATTTTCAGTCTCTGGTTCTTTGTAGGATTTGATTATGGTTGGCAAGGAAGCAAAAGCATCAGCAATGATGGAAAAAAGAATGGCTAAATTACCTTCACCTGTTACTTGCCAAATAATGATGGCGAAGACAGAAATAGAACCATAAACATAGTCCATTTTGTTTAATTTCCAATAAGCTTTTTTATTGATGAATGAAGCTAAAACAATCATGGTTGGATTAAATCCAGCCATGAAAGTCATGAGCGCTGTTAGGCCAACACCTTTTTCTAACTGAGCAGCAAAAGCGATCATCGGAGCCAAAGCCCAAAGAAACCAAGTGACGCGATTTGGTTTTGTTTTGCCTTTGACGGTATCAATGAGGTAACTAAGCCCGCCGTAAAAAGAAAGCAGAGCGCCTAAAATAATGAAGTTTTCGTTTAGCATTTTTATATTCTAGCACTAGGCTAATTCAATAGAAATTGGACAATGATCGGAGCCCATCACCTGATCATGAATTTCGGCACTTTTTAATTTTTTCTCTAAATTTTTACTAACGAAGAAATAATCAATTCTCCAGCCAACATTTCTTGGTCTGGCACCAGAGCGTTGACTCCACCAAGTGTAACGGTCTTTTACTGTTGGATTTAGAGCACGAAAACTATCAATGAAACCAAGCTCCAACAATTGATCAATCCAAGCTCTTTCCTCCTTTAGAAAACCAGAAATTAGTTCATTTTCCTTGGGTCTAGCCAGATCAACTTTCTGATGAGCGGTATTAACGTCGCCACAAATGACGATATTTTTTTCAGTCTTCAAGAGTTCTTTGAGATATTGGAGTAAAAAATCATAATAAGCCATTTTATAAGCCAATCTCTCTGGAGAGGCTTTGCCATTGGGAAAATAGATATTAAAAAGGGTGAAATCCTGATATTTGCTGACGATAGTGCGACCCTCACGGTCAAATTTATTTTCGCTAAGGCCAATTTGGATGGAGAGTGGTTTTACTTTGCTATAAGTCACTACTCCTGAGTAGCCCTTCTTTTCTGCCGAAGCAAAAGAGCTTTCGTAAGGAGCAATTTCCGTTAGATCAAAGCCCAACTGATCTGGAGAAGCTTTGGTTTCTTGTAGACAGACGATGTCAGCATCAAGATCTTTGATCCAGGTAAAAAACCCTTTTTTGGCGATGGCACGGATTCCATTGACGTTCCAAGAATAAATCTTCATATATTAGAAATTATAGCGTATATTAGCCTTGTCGCCCAACATAAATATGAATGAATTTGATTACTTAGTTTTGCTTACTTTGGCTTACAGCAGTTGTTTTTCCTTTGCTTTGACGGCTGATGAGGTGATTAAACGTTTACCATTGGCACCAAAAAAACTCATTTTTTCTGAGAAAAAAATCAGAGAATCGCTAAAGAAATTGACTAAGCAAGCTTTAATTCAAAGTGATGGACAATATTTTTTCTTGGAAAAGAAAGATTTGATAAGTAGAAAAAAACGTGCCAAATTTGTTTCCGCCAAAAAAGAGCGAACAACTGAATTTGTAAAATTGGCTAGCAAAATTCCATTTGTCCAAGCCATTGTCTTAACTGGCTCCACAGCCGTTGATAATGCCCAAAAAGAGGACGATTTAGACTTCATGATTATTTGTAAGAAGAACACCTTGTGGATCTGCCGTTTCCTCTTAATCGCCCTCACCAAACTGAAAGACAAAAGACCAAGTCAAGAAAAAGATAACGCCTGGTGTCTCAACCTTTGGTTAGACGAAAGCGACCTAACAATCGACGAAAATAGAAGAAGCCTCTACGAAGCCTACGAAATACTACAAATGAAATTCGTCTTTGACCGAAGTAATTATGAAAAAAGATTTTTAAATGCCAATGCTTGGCTTCGCAATTATTTGTTTATTTACGAATTATATGGCTTTGGCAAATACAAAAAAGAAAAGAGTTACTCTTGGTTCAATCAACTTTTTTTTAGCTTGCAAAAAAGATATCGTCTTTTGAGTTTTGGCCAAGAGAATTTTAGCTTGAGTCTGACTCAAGCCTTTTTTAACCATTTGAATTTTCGAGCAAAATTATTTACTAGATTAAGAAAAAAATTGAGTGATTTTGATATGTTATAAATTCATTTTTTATTCATTTTAGAGTGGTTTAATGAAAACATTATGAACAAAATAATCGAAAAAATTCTCCAAAATCAGAATATCTCCGAACAAGAAATCAAGACAATAATTACTGATCAAACCTACGGGCAACCGTGGAGTGATGAGGAATAATGAATTTTAAAAATATATTATTAACTTTTGAAGAAAATTGGTCAGAAGATAAAATAAGAAAAAGCTATCTTTTGAATTTAATTAACGCTGGTTTATTTATTTTTCTTGTTTCTATCATTGCAATTCGAATCTTAGGAGAAATGTTTTTCAATGCATCTTCAAACAAAGAAAGTTTTGTGGTTTTGTTCTCTATTCTTTTACTTTTGAGTTTTATGATCTTTTTAGTGAAAAAGGGATTTGTTCGAATTGTAGCTTTCTCAATTTTGATTTTGTTGTTAGCCTCTTCTTTAAAAGGCAGTTTTACGTGGGGATTAGATCTTTATACAGTTGATATGATGTATCCGCTGATTATCTTGTTGAGTGCTATTTTAATTAGCTCAAAATTTTCTTTTTTCATGCTCTTTATTATTTGCTTTAATTTATCTCTGATATTTATTTTGCAAGAAAATGGATATTCATTTGCAAGTTCCGCATGGAAGCTATCCACACCGAGTTTCCTGAATTTATTAACCATTTTGCTTATTTATACTTTGATGACCTTTCTATCCTGGTTGTCATCCAGGGAAATTGAAAAATCTTTAAATAAATCAAGGATTTTGGCTAGCAAACTCAAAATGCAGAATGAAAACCTTGAGCAAATAGTTGAAGAAAGAACAAAAGAATTAAAAGTATTGCAGTTAAATCAGCTGACCAGAATTGCTCCGCTTTTAGATCTTGGAAAGTTATCTGCCGGTCTAATTCATGACGTCAGAGAACCTTTAGCAGTTTTAAGTTTTATTATGCAAAATGCAAGTCAAAATAAAAACATAGTAAAAGATTTGGATGAGGCTTTTTTGGCAATTAATAAAATAGATGAACTTTCAAAAATGAGCGCTTGTCAGCTGTTCAGTGAACCCGAATTAGAAATTTTTAATTTAAATCAAGAAATAAAAAAAATTATTAGTTTATTTGAATATAAAACTAGACTCAGAAAAGTAAGGATTATTTTTGAAACAAATAAAGAATATGACTTGCATGCTGACCGATCAAAGTTGAATCAAGTAATAGCCAATTTGATTTTAAATTCATTAGAAGCTTATGAATTTTCTGAAAGTAAAGAAAAATATATTTTTATAAAATTAATTAAAAAGCCGAGGAACTTGTTAATTAAAATTAAAGACTATGGAATTGGAATTAATCAAGAAAATTTAATTCACATTTTTGAACCAAACTTTTCATCCAAAGATAATAAAGAATTTTTGGGGTTTGGCCTCTATGTTAGTCAAGAAGCAATGAAGAAAGTTTTTGAAAGTAGAATTGGATTTGAAAGTGAAGCTGAAGCTGGTTCTGAATTTACGCTTTTTATAAAAAATAAATTTATTCTCAATGAATTCGCTAAAAGCCATTAATTATTTAGAAAATCATTATCTTGATGATAATCAAGCACTTTTTCCAATTATCTTAATTTTAAATTCTCTAAATAGTTGCCAATTGAAGGGGGCTAATAAAATAAAGAAAGAAATTTTCTCGTTCCTTATTAAGGAAAAATCATCGAATAACTCATTTAATTATTGGTGCAAAGATTCGGCTAGTTATTTAAAAGAGCCATATCCAAATGATCTGGATGACACTTTTTGTGCTTGGGAGGCTTTGTTTCATTTTGATAAAGAAATTATCAATGAACTCGTTCTATTAGATTTGAGCAAGATTTTGCTTCTCAATCAAAAGAAAAATTCTGGACCATATTTTACTTGGATTGTGAATAAGAATGATTTTCCAAAATGGAAGAATATTGACCTGTTGGTTAATATAAACATAGCTAGATTTTTAACATCTCAGAAGATTTTAGTTAAGGGTTTGGACGAGTTTATAGATGAAAAGATATTATCTGAAGACTTGTCATCAGTTTATTACAAAGGAGAATTGGCGAGTTTATATTTTTTAAGCTATTTTTATAAAGGACAACTTAAAAATAAAATTAAAGAAAAATTAATTTTGTATCTAAATCAAAAGACCTCAGATAGTTCAATGATTCTTTTATTTATCGCAACTATTCGTTTTGGTTTTGAAGATTTACTAATCAGTGAGCACTTAAAAATAATTTCATCGTTACAAGAAAAAGATGGTTCGGTTAATTCTTTTGATTTTTATAATTATAGAAATCAAAAAACTGGTGAGAAATGTTATGGCAGCAAATCGCTGAGCACTGCTTTTTTCTTGGAATTATTAATGCTTCTAGAAAAAATGAAACTTAATAAAAAAGAGTCAAAATTAAAAAGTGATTTAATGAGTGTGTTTAAGCAAAAAACTTCGATTCTGAAAGATGAAAAGATAGAGGAAATACTTGTTAAAAAGGCTAATTCTATTATTAATGGCAAGGAAAGCGATTTAGCCATATTCTTACCAAGGCAGCTGATTATTTCTTTAAAAAAGAAGGTTAGAATTGGTGACGAAATTATTCTCAGATTATCATTAATTAATCTTTTTGCTTGGCTAGCTTACACAATTTATGATCACATCAATGATCAAGAAGGAGATTTTGACAAATTACCGATTGCCAATTTAGTTTTTCAGTTGCTTATTAAAGAAGTTTTATTACTACCTAATGGCGCATTCTATCTTTACAAGATTATTAATCTTTTCACGATGATGGAAAAGAATTTTTTAGAAGAATTAAATTTTTATCGATTTGATAATCAACCTTGGATGAAAATCTCTGAAATTAATGAATCAAAAATTAAAATTTTTTTATATAACAAATCAATTGGTCAGATTTTTTCAGTTTATTTTTTATTGGATTATCTTGAGTTGAAAGACAAGAAAATTATCTTGGCGATTTTACGTAATCTGATTTTGATAAAACAGATGAATGATGATGCTCACGATTGCTTCAAAGACCTGAGTGCTGGGCAAATCAATAGTGTTAATTATATTTTACTCAAACACATTTCCTCTGAGGAAAATAGAAATCAGTTCTTATGTAAAAAAATAGAGGAATTAAAAATTATTTATTATAAAGAAATTATTCCAGTTTTTTCAAAAAAAATATTCTTATACATTAAAAAAACTAAAAGCTTATTAATTCGACAGACTTTATTAAAAGAAGATGACTTTTTTATGAAAGTTTTATCTAAGTATGAAAATATAACTAAGGAAGGTCTAAGGGAAAGAACAAATCTTATCAATTATCTAAACTGATCTCCCAAAAGCTCATGCGACTGTTAATTTTTAGTCAAGATAATCAACTATTAAGATTCTTTACTGCAAACTTCCCTAAAAAAGCAATTTCAGACATAGTTTTTTCTAAAGAAGATTTTTTTACCAATTTCTACTTATATGATTATGATTTAATTTTGTTAGATCTGTTATTTGTGGGAAATAATTATTGCGATTTAATTAAAGAGGTTAGAGAAGAGAATAAAAGAATTTCAATTATTTGTTTATTTGGAAAAGACAAATTTCCAAATTTGGCTGAAACTTTATCTTTACAAATAAATTATTTATTATTTAAGCCAGATTTGTTTAGTCAAAATTTGCAAACAAATTCTCTTAATTTATTAAAATTTGATCAAGAAGCAGATCTTTTCTTTACAAGAAATAGAATGCTTAAATTAAGCAAACAAGAACATCTCTTATTAAAATTTTTATTTTTAAATCAGCATAAATTTAATTCAAAATTAGAGATAGCCAGAAAGATATTGAAAGAGTCTTATCTCATTGGCTCTAATCTAGTTGATGTTTACATTTACAGGCTGAGAAAAATTTTAGGAAGCGAATCATCAGGAGTAAAAATAATAAACCGAAAAAATTTTGGTTATAAAATTACTGCTTGTACAGATTCATAAATTTTGTTATTTTATTTCTTGCTGTGGAATATAGTGAAAATCTATAACTGTGCCGCAACGGTGATTCCTTAGGGATTAGTCCGATCTTCAGCAAAAGAGATATTCTTGACGAGCATCGAGTTAGAGTTATTTTGTAGACTTTAATTTTCTACCACAATCGATGCTCCCTGAGGGGAGCTTTTTTGTCTAAAGACCAAGGTAAAGCAATTTATTTATTTTGCTCCAAGGGTTTTCCTTGCGGAGCTAGTGAAAGGTCTGAAATGTCAAAAGAAGAAGGCAGGAAAGCTTTAGAAATGGCTGGAAGCATTGGAGTTGGTGCGAGCGAAATGGGGGCAAACTGGGCCTCACTCAACACACTTAACTTTTCCTCAATCTTAGAAAATTTAGGTCAAGAAATCGGGATGAGCAGTTTTGAATGGCAAAAAATTTTATCTCAGGCTGGTTTGTGGATGATAGATGGCTTAGATGCAAGAATTACTAATTTGCAAAACAAGGCTGTCGAACAGAGCACAGCAATTGAATTAAGACAGATGTTTGGCGTGCCAATTTCTTTACTAGCAATGCCTGTTTTCGTTGAATTGGAAGGCATGGAATTAGCTGCAAAGATTGATCTGAAACAAGAAGCATTGGCAACTTCTCAACTATGGGAGCAAATTAATAATAGGTTGCTTTATGCTATTCAGTTGTTTTTGGCAGAACAAATTAATTTGGTAGAAGAAGATAAGCTTGCGCATGAAGCAGCCTTGACTGAGTCAAAAAAGGAAGCAGATGATGTCCCTGCCTTGGCAGAAACAATTCAAAGAATAGGAGAAAAATTCAAATTAAAGCTGGCAGAGTTGGAAAAAAATAAAGATTCTTTATTAAATGCTTTTTCAAAAGTAAGCAAAAATACCATTGCTTCCGTTGAAAGAGTTTTCGAGACGACGGTTTTTAGTGCGCGAGGACAGAGTTTGACTACGGTTTCTATAAAATAAAAAGCTGGAGATATTATTGAGAGATAGAGAATATGCTTTTTTATTGTGATCCCGGGTCAGGATTCGAACCTGAAATAACTGATTCAGAGTCAGTGATGATGCCATTTCACTACCCGGGAGTGTGATTTTAAGATTATTTTACCTTCTAATTATATAACAAAATAATTATGAAGAGGATCTTAATTCTTGAGAGCGATTGGCTTGTTTTATCTACTCTAAATGATTATCTAAAAAAGAAGGGCTGTCTAGTAAATTGTGCTCAAACAATTGAGAGAGCCAAAGTCTTACTTCTTAAACATAAATTCGACCTATTTATTTGCGAACGCATCTTGGAAGAGGGTGACGTTTTAGATTTTTTAGATTCTATTAAAGAGAAAAAACTATTCATGAGGGTCTTGGTTGTCAGTCAAAAAAAATCATTATTAGATAGAATTGATACTTTAAAATTAGCCAACGATTTTCTAGCCAAACCATTTAATTCAACTGAACTTTATTTGAAAATTGACAATCTGCTGAATTTAGAAAGAATTGGCGGCGATGAATTCATAGAAAATTCACTTTTTTTGCTTAAAGATTCAGCTGGCTTAGAAAATAAAAATCATTTTCGTCCTCAAGAATTAAAAATTCTTGAATGTCTCCTCAAGCATAAGAATATGGTAATTTCTTATGAGACGATCTCCTCATATGTTTGGGGTTATAGAGATTCGTTCCCTCTTAAAAAAACCATTAGTGTCTATATTAGAAGAATAAGGACTAAGCTATTCTTACAAAATTTGAAGATCATGACTGTCAAAAATAGAGGTTATAAGCTTATTGATTTAAAGGAAAAAAGCATTTAACGGTAGTGCCTCTATTTTTTTTGGAAAATATTTTTAGATATCCGCCAAATTCTTTTTTTATTTCTTTATTAATTTTTTGAAGATCTGATTCTTTGGACCCATCTCCTAGAATTAATATACTTTGTTGGAGCAGCTTCTTGGAAAGAAAAGATATGCCGCTTCCACCATCAGTTATGCTCAACGACAGCTCTTTTTCACTTTCTAATTTGCTGGTTAATAAAATAATTTTATTTGGTATTTTTTTTGGATATGCTTTTTTAGCTTGTTTAATTAAACTAAAAATTAGTCCTTGGAAAATAGCTTCGTTCCCAATAATCTCAAGTTCTTTTGGAACGTCTATTTTGCAACTATAAATAAAACCTTTTTTAATTAAAGAACTGAGAGTTATGACTTCTCTAATTTTTTGATTAACAGGAATTTTTCTCGCTTCAATTCGCTTCATTAAAATATCTTAAAGCGACAACTTAAAATTTACTTAAAATTTTACTATGGATTTGCTATCTCTATCTCCCACACCTCCAAACACGGTGCGCCATTTGGCCTACAGAAGCTCGCTAGACGCTGTTTAGGCGGTATTTCCATCTTTAAGCGGTGTGAATTAACCACCAATAATTTCAAGTCAAATCCTTCAGCCTTTTCCCAGAAACTTTTCGGAATATTTCGGACAGGTTGGCCAATGCCTTCCACATAAATATTTTTCACATCTTGATTGTGTAAATTTAGCAGAATTCCATCTGGTAGTGTCCCAAAATAACCCTCCGTTGCTACCGCCACCTTTTGCGTCTTAGCCAATTCTTGAATCATCTCTGTCACTTCCTTAATTCCGTGTCCAGAAGACCATTCTTGCAAGAATTGCTCGCGATCAACTTTGCTCAATTGCAGCTGATCGACATTAAAGTAAGCATTTTTGATAAACATTGCATAAGGCAAAATAATCAGCAGCAAAGCCAAATACCTAATAACTTTCTTCTCACGTAAATTATGGAGAGTAATAGCCGCTGAACTGAGGAAAAAGAAAGCGCTTGGCAGTATGTAGCGAGGATAAATGATTTTGCCAAGCAAAACCAAAGGCAAAATAAACAATATTCCAGATAAAAATAAAACCGTTTGTTTGCGACGAGTTTTGGCAAAAGCTGGCAAAGCCAAAACCAAGATCACTGGGCCTAAATAAGTCATCAATTGTTCCATAAAGAAAGTAGTATTGTGAACAATTACTGGCCAGATGGCAGTAGAAAAAATCACTTCTTTGCTTTGCAGGAAATTACCACCGACCGCAAATAATTGACTGAATAAAGGTACGACTTTGAAACTGGCAAATGCCAAGCCAGCCAAAAGCAAACCAGCACTAATTTTCAAGCCTTTTTCGACAATCAATTTAAGAGTGAGTTTCTCCTCAAAGAAAATTGCCAGATAGAAAACCGGCATGAAAAGCAAGGCTGGAGTTTTGCTCATGATTGCTAGGAAGAAAAAACCCGCTAATCCTAGAATTGCCCACAGACTTTTGTTTTTCACAATCAACAAAGTGAAATAATAAGCCACGATTAGATTCGCCAAGAGCAAAGCATCGGTAATGGCCAGGCGATTGTGAAAGAAGATAAAAGGATTAATGATTGCCAAAAACATCGCCAGGTAAGCGGCTGATTTTTCTTTAAGCTTGGCCAAGATCAGGAAAATAAAAGACACACTCACTGCTCCGGCCAAAACCGAGACTAATCTAGCAGCGTAGAGCTGATCGCTAAAGAAGTGTAGAAAAGGCACCATTAACCACATCAAGAGTGGAGTCTTGCCATCGTTCATAGGATAGAAAAGGTAGCGATTAAAATCATCGATAATCAATTGAGCCCAACGAATATAGATTGATTCATCGGCAAAGACTGGCAAAGCAGTCAAATGAAAAAGCTGTAGTGCAAAATACAAAACCAAGAGCAATAAAAAGAAAAACCAAGCTTTATTCTTCACGCTTCCCATTAAATAGGAAAACTACCCCACTAAGCAAGAGGTAGAAAGCTGGAATTAGCCAAGTAACGGCTTTTTGCAGAGGTTCCAAACTACTGGTGTCCAAATGAAAACTCATCCAAGGAATGTAATAAAACCAAGGCACATTGCGAAGTAGAGAAGATAGTGAAAAAACGATCAATAAATTACGCCAAAATTTAATTTTTACCATTGGTACAAAAATCAAAGACCATAATAAATACCAAGGCAAAAATTGCTTGGAACGATCAGTGAGGAGTGGCGCAAACATGGCCAAACTCATCAGCTCGTAGCTATATTTCTCTATTAGCTGAAATAACTTTATCTTGCTGCCAAGTTTTTCTTTAACCAAGAAATAGCCGATGAAAGGCAATAAAACTACCGTGGCAAATTTAATCGAAATGGAAAAAACCATCAACAGCACGATCAAAATAATTCTCAGCAACTTGTTTTTCTTAAACTCGCTCGCCAAATAAACAGCCAAAAGCGCTGGTGCCAGCATCCATAAATCGTTGTGAGCGCTGCTAAGAATTTCGATCAAAACTAGTGGGTTGAGAAAGAAAAGAGCAAGCTTTTGATAATTTTCTTTTTTGAAGAATTTTTCGCTAATTAATAAGGTGAGTAATAAAGATAAAAAGGCAAATAATTTAAAGACAAAAAAAGTACTTAGGAATTTGCCAAATCCCGCCACATACGGCGCTAGAGATAAGGCTGTCCAACCATAGCCATAAGGAGCTGGTGTATGGGTATTATTCATAAAGCGTAGCAATGGATCATTGGCAAAATCCAAAGCAGTTTTGATGTGCGGATTGGTGCCATATTCGACTACCATTTTGGCGTTAAAAATATAATTAAAGAGATCATGAGAAAGGCCATTATAAGAAAGAATTAAAGGCAAACTAATAATAATTAAAAATTGCCAAAAGTTTTTTCTAGAATTTAAATTTAATTTTTCAAAGTTTTTGAGAATTAATAAATAATTAGCAAAAATTAAAACAACTAAGACAAAAAAGAAAACGGTGCGAAAACTTTGCAGTGGTAAGACATTTTTCCAGAGATAAGTTTGAAAATTTACAAACCAATCATATTTAAGTAAGATTAAATTTGGATCAGCAACCACAAAAGAAAACAGCGCGAAAATCACGAAAAGAAAAAAATAAGAAATCAACCAAAATTTTTTCATTGCTTTGGATATTTATTTGTCCAATCAGCCATTTTGATCTTCAAAATATCAGTGAACATCAAAATAGAATCTCTCACTGGACTGACGCGATCAGTTTGGAAGTGTTTCCAAAGAATTGGCACTTCTTGCATGCCAAAGTTATATTTTTTGGCTAAATATAAAAGTTCGACATCAAAAGCACCAGTAAAAGCATCTTGGCGATTATCTTTGCCGGAGTAAATATAAAGGCTTTCAAAAAGTTTGATAGTGGCTTTTTCTGAAAACAACTTAAAACCACATTGGCTATCTTGAGTACCTGGAACGGCTAATAATTGCACAACTAAATTGAAACCTCGACCCATGATGTGCCTATAAAAAGGTTCTTTTTCTCTCTTGGCACCAATAATCTCTCTGGAGCCAAAAATAACCTCATGTTCACTAGTGTATTTCAGTAATTTACGAACTTCACGAAGGGGAGTTGATTGATCAAAGTCAGTAAAAAGTCTCCAACTACCGGTTGCTTGTAACATACCAGCTTTGACGGTTGGACCCTTGCCCTTATGTTGATTGAGGACAACTTTAATTCTTTCATCTTTTTTACTGAATTTTTGAAGTTCTTCAACTGTGTCATCGGTGCTACCGTCATCAGATAAAACGAGCTCCCATGATCTTTCATAGTCCTTCAAAAATTGAAGAACTTCCTCAAGTACTCCACGAGCAATGTTTTTACTTTCATTGTAGGAAGGTAAGACTACTGATAGATATGGTTTCATAGGTTTAAATAATTTAATTATTATAGCTAGTTAGAACAGTAATTTCTGGGCCATTTTCTATTTGAAAAACTTCTTGGATATTTTTATTTGGAAAAACGATGATTTCATAGATCTCAGATTTCAAAACGTTTTTTTCTACTTTTTCTTCATTAATGATGAAAAGTTTAGTTGCGCTGTGGTGATTCTCCATTTCTACTGGCTCATTTTCATTGGTGCTGAGGAAATATCTATAATTCATGCCATAAAGATCTTTGGAGTTGGCTAATAAAACGATATTATATTTTTCATCTTTACCAACTCTTTTATAAATTTCATCAGTTGTTCTCTTTATGTCGTCAATTGTCCAGCTATTGCTTCTAATCGAGTATCTCTGCGCGTTGTTTATGATGAAATAAATTAAAAATGGTACTAGCAAGACAGTCGCTAGCCATTTGTTTTTGAATTTAGTGAAAAATAAGCCATAGAACATGTAAACAAAAGGAAATAAATACGCAATGTAATGTTCGTAGACTTGATGCTGATAAAGACTAACTCCGAGAATTCCTGGCACCAAATAAGCAAGCAAAATGATCTCTCCATCTGAAAGTTTTTTTCTATTTCTAATCAAATAGATCGCTGTCAAAATCAAGGCCACAAACATGAAAGGATGGTTGTTTTTATTGACAGCAAAACTTGCTTCAAAGAGTACTTGAGAAGCACGATCTTTCAGATCAATACTGATGAATTTACTAAAAGCTGCAAATCCTTGGCGTCCAGCTTTTCTTTCTAAATTGAAGCTTTCTTTTTCAGTCAAAATTGAAGCGAAGGATTCTAAATTTACTGATCCATGTTTTAGATCAAAAAGAACGAGTGGCGTGAGAGAGAGAATGAAAATTAAGACAGCTAGAATGATATTGCCAATAAATTTCTTTTCTTTGCTGAAAAATTTATTTTTTTGTAGTTTAATTTTTTCAATGAGTTGAATCAGAAAAATTATGCCAGCTCCAGAGATAGATAATAAAGTGACGTAATGCAATTGAATTAAAAGACTAAAGCAAACAGAAACAAGTAGCCAATATTTCGCATTCTTTTTCCAAGCCAGATAAGTGAAATAGAACATCAATAAACTAAAGAATGGCGCGATATTAGGATTCCAACTGAATCGAGCTAGATTGACTACTCCGGCAGATAAAGTAAAGAAAATAGTTGCCAAATAAGCAGTTTTACGATCAAAAATTTTATTGGTGATCTTGAACAATAAAAAAACGGTTAAGACTGACAGGGCAGCGACAGCGAAAACCGGGCCCATTGGATCTGGATAGCTTAGGAATAAGAACGGCAACATAAAATAATAATAAAAAGGACCCAAATACATATTGCCGATGCTGGTGACAGGGCCGATGAAAACTGGATCTAAATTTTTGAAAATGCGAGAGACAACCAAAACGTCCCTGCCCTGATCACCCTGGAACATGACTGAGTTTCTTAAATTGTAGAAACGAAGGAAAATGGCTGAAATTAGAATTACCAATAAAAAAAAGTGCTGAAATTTTATTCTTTTAATCAAGCCACGCATGGTTCTTTAGTTCTTTTTCTTTTTCCAAATAAAAGTATTGTAAGCAAAGAAATTCCAAAACATGCCAATGAAAATACCGACGACTGCAGAAATTGTTCCAGTATCAACTACGAAATTAATAAGTGGCACGGTGAAAATTGGGATAAGACCAATTACATTTGATGTAAAAGCAGCAATAGCAGTTTGAACAAGAATGGAGCCGCCACTAGATAAATTGAAGGTCAGAAAACTAAGTGGAATTTGTTTGGCTTCGAGCTTGCGATCCTTAAATGTCCATAGGTTGCTCCAGATAAAATTAGAAATGATGGCCGTTTCGATAGATAAAAAGTTGGCTAGTACAAAAATTTGTTCACCAGAGAAGACTAACCTCCATAATTGCAGAGCAATTAGCTGCACCATCGCGCCAAAAGCCCCAACCATAGCAAATCTCACCACTCTCATCTTTAATATTTCTTTAATTCTAACTCTCATAAGATATAACAGGGTATTTTTTATGTACTCTGGCCCAATTTTACTATTACCTACTACGCGATCTTTAAATTCAAATGGTACTTCTGCAATTTTAAAACCTTTTCTAAGGGTTTTGTGCAAAAAGCCAATTTGAAAAGTATAGCCTGAAAAAAGTTCACTGTGCATTTCTTTCTCTACAACAAGGTAAACTTCTTTTTTGATTGCTCTAAATCCAGTCGTCCAGTCTCTGATGGAAAAATCTAACATTAAAAAATTAATGAATAGATTGCCGACGATACTCAAAAATTTACGGTGGAATCCCCAGTTTTCTGGAATAGAGCCACCTTCGATGTATCTAGAACCAAGAACCATATCGTTGCCTTGATCTATTTTTGCTAAAAAAGCAGGGATTTTCTTCGGATCGTGAGAGAGATCCGCGTCAAATTCGAAAACCAGATCAGCACTCAATTTATTAAAAGCATGATTCATGCCGCTTAAATAAGCGCCTCCTAAGCCTGATTTCTTTTTGTTGATTAGTAATTCTAAGAATTTGAATTTCTTTTGCAATTCTGTGACAAATTCTGAAGTTCCATCTGGAGAGCTATCATCAACCACTAAAATTTTCATTTCCCAGTTTTTGATTTCTTTAAAAACATTGCCAAGGGATCCCACTGTTTGGGCGATATTGCCTTTTTCATTGTAAGTAGGAATGATAATAATTGCTTTTTTCATTTTAGTTGGCGTTTTTGCTTTCAAATTCCAAATCTTGTTGCACCATTAAAGTCACTAATTCTTCAAAATTAATAGTAGGTTTCCAATTGAGAGATTTCATGGCTTTTTCTGGATTACCAATCAATAAATCAACTTCTGCTGGACGATCATATTTTTTATTGTGTTTATAGTATTTTTCGTAATCACCAAGACCAGCTGCTTTACAAGCAATTTCCAAGAATTCTCTGACGCTGTGAGTTTCACCGGTGGAAATAACATAGTCATCAGCTTGCTCTTGTTGAAGCATGGCCCACATAGCTTCGACGTAATCTTTGGCGTAACCCCAATCTCTTTTGGAATCCAAGTTTCCGAGCTCAATGAACTCTTGCTTGCCCAATTTAATACGAGCGACAGCATTACTAATTTTACGAGTAACGAATTCCAAACCACGGCGTGGCGACTCATGATTGAAAAGAATGCCAGAAACGGCAAACATGTCATAAGATTCACGGTAATTTACCGTAATCCAATGACCATAAACTTTAGCGACGCCATAAGGTGAGCGAGGATAGAATGGTGTGTTTTCATTTTGAGGAACTTCTCTGACTTTGCCAAACATTTCACTTGAGCTGGCTTGGTAGAATTTAGCTTTTGGACAAGCCAATCTCATCGCTTCCAAAACTCTAGTCACACCAATGGCAGTAAATTCGCCGGTTAAGACTGGTTGCTCCCAAGAAGCTTTGACGAAGGATTGAGCGGCTAAGTTATAGATTTCATCTGGTTGGATGTCTTGAAAAGCAAATGTCAAAGAATGTTGATCGATCAAATCACCAGAAATTAATTCCAAGTTTGGATTGTGAATAATGGTTTTAATACGGTCAAAATTTTGAGTACTGGTGCGACGAGTTAGACCATAAACTTTATAGCCTTTTTCAAGCAATGATTCAGCTAAATAAGAACCATCTTGTCCGGTAATTCCTGTGATAAAGGCTTTTTTCATATATTTTCTCTCCAGTAATTTAAAATTCTTTCTAAAGTTTCTTTTAATTCATGCTCTGGGGCATAGCCCAAATTTACAATCTTTTCATTGTCGCAAACAAGATAAGGAAGGTCAACTGGGCGAATTTTACTTGGGTCAACGAGAACCTTAATTTCTTTGTTTGCCATGCTAATTAGCAGATCAAGAATCTCTTTAATACTGTGGCTCGCACCAGAGCCAACGTTGTAAACTTCGCCGCTTTGGCCCTTTTTCATAAGTAAGATATAGGCGGAAACAATGTCTTTAACGTCGGAAAAATCGCGCACGCTCTCCAAATTTCCAACGCTGATAAAATCTTGCTGGCCTTTTTCTACTTTGGCAATGGCTGCTGCCAGATCTGCAACGACAAAACCAAGAGTTTGACGTTCACCAATATGATTAAAAGGTCTAACTCTGACGATATTGAGTTGCTCGCTTTTGACAAAAGTGTAGACCATCATGTCTTGAATCAATTTTGATAAAGCGTATGGATTGTCTGGGCCTAATTGTGACTTTTCATTAATTGCTTCACTACTAGCCTCGTACATTAGGGCTGTGCTAACGTGAAGCATCTTGCTTTCTGGCGCATATTCTTTAATTGCTTCGAGCAAATTCAACTGTAAGCTGGTATTCATTTCTAAAATAAATTTACGTTTCTCAAAACTATCCCCAACGTTGGCCAAAGAAGCCAAGTGATAGATTTCATCTGGTTGAATTTCTCTAATTAAATCCTGAGTGGCTTGGTAATCAGTCAAATTAATTTGATGGATATTGTTTGGATCGACAAATTTCTTGACGAATTGGCCGTCATCTCTATATGAGGTGACATGCAAATCTCTTTCACCTCTATTGTAGAGTTCTTCAACTAAATGTGAGGCGACGAAGCCAGTTCCACCAGTAATGAGGATTTTTTTCATAAATTTATCTTTTACCAATGCCTAAATATTGAAAGCCCATTTTTTTGATTTTTTCTGGATCGAATTGGTTTCTAGCATCAATGAAAAATTGATTTTCGTTATTTCTGACTTTGGAGAAATCGAAGCCAATGATTTCTGGCCATTCCACCACACACATGATAACGTCGCTGTCTTCACAGGCTTCTTCAATACTTGAATATTGTTGATGGCGATCGCTGTCTAAGGCGCTGTATTTGGCCATTGGATCATAACTTTTGACAGTCGCACCAAGATTACTTAATAAAGGAATAATTTTGGTGGATGGAGCTTCACGCATATCGTCAGTATTTGGTTTGAAAGATAAGCCAAGAAGAGCGACGGTTTTGTTTTCAAAACCACTAATTTCCTCTGCAAATTTTTCCAAAAGACGATAAATACGGTTTTTGTTTATTTCATTGACGCGATTGAGCAAATTGCCATCTTCACCAATGCTTCTGGAATAAGCTGCTAGCTCTTTGACATCCTTAGGGAAGCAAGAACCGCCGTAGCCAAGTCCTGGATACCAATAGTGTTGGCCAATTCTTTTATCGTAACCAATGGCTTTAATGACTTCATTGATATCTGCACCATTTTTTTCGCAAAGATTAGCAATTTCATTAATGAAAGTAATGCGAGTGGCTAGATATGAGTTGGCGGTGTACTTAGCCATTTGCGCTGAAGCGACTTTGCAGCGAATCACGGGAGCGTTTAGGCTTTCATGTAATTCTTCCAATTTCTCAAAAACAAATTCAGATTCTGCACCAATGACAATTCTGTCTGGATGCAAAGTATCTTGGACGGCTGAGCCTTCGCGTAAAAATTCTGGCAGAGAAGCGCCGTAAAAATTAACTGACGATGTTTCTTTGATGATGGCAATAGTTTTCTCCAAAGTTCCTGGAGGAACTGTTGACTTGATAACAACGATGGCTGAGTCACTAAGATAAGGAGCTAAAGATTTGGCACTGGCGAAGATATAACGTAAATCGGCTGTTTCATCAGCTGCGGAAGGAGTGCCTACAGCAATAATGATGATTTCGGCGCCAGTGATGGCAGTTTCATAGGAAGTGGTGAAAGTGAGTTTGCCTTTGGCTTGCTGCTCTAATAATAAATCTTGAAGTCCTGGTTCGTAAAAAGGTACTTGGCCTTTTTCCAAAAGTTTGACTTTGTTTTCATCGATATCTAAGCCAACTACTTCATTGCCAAAAGAGGCGTAAATTGCAGCTGAGACAACACCTACAAAACCAGTACCAATAACCGTCACTTTCATAAATTGAATCCTTTATCTAGTATAATATCAGAATTCTATGAAAATAAATATTTTAACTATTTTTCCAAAATTCTTCGAGACACCTCTTGAAACTTCGATTTTGAAAAGAGCGATAGGCAAGGAGATAGTTGAATTTAAAATTCTGAATTTACGTGATTTTGCTGAAGATAAACATCAGACGACTGATGAGCGCCCCTTTGGTGGTGGACCAGGCATGGTGATGATGATTGAGCCAATTCATAAAGCTCTGCAATCTCTTGGAGTTGCTAAAGGTCAGATAAATAAGAAGATTATCCTTACTTCTGCCAAAGGCTTTCTTTTTACTCAAGAAACTGCCAGAAACTTTGCTGCTTTAGACGAACTAACTATTATCTGTGGTCATTACGAAGGCGTAGATGAGAGAGTAGCTTTGAATTTGGTTGATGAGGAAGTGCGCATTGGCGATTATGTTTTGACCGGTGGCGAAGCAGCTGCCTTGGTGATGAGCGATGCAGTGACTAGACTAATTCCTGGAGTTTTGGGCAATGAATTGAGCAACCAAGATGAATCTCACAGTGAAGTTGGCAAAATGGGGCATCCCCAATATACCAAACCAGTTGATTATAATGGCTGGAGTGTGCCAGAAATACTGCTCTCAGGACATCATGAGAAAATTAAAAATTGGCGAGAAGAGAATTAGCTTGTCAAAGCTTTTCTGAGATGACCAGCTATCTTTTCAGCAGATCTTTTTTTAGATTCAGAACTTTCCGCATCAGCATCTTTATTGATTGCTTCTAAGGCTCTATCAATAGTCATTCCTTGATCCAGAATTGCTGCTTCAAACATTTTATAAACAAAATAATGAAGGCCTGCTGCCCATCTGGGAAATGTTTCTCTGGTAAATTCTGCTTGCATATATCAGATGTTATAACATTTAGCTTTTTAATTCTTTCAATTCCCCTTCGAATTTCTCTTTTCTAGTAAAAAGATCTTCTGGAGGTTCCTTGCCACTTTCTTTAAAGCCATCAATTGCATCTTTTAAGATCTTTATTTTTTTCTTCAGACTAGATCTCATGCCTTCTAGAATAATTTTGGCTGTTTCTCCGGCTTCTATCATACGATTGTTTCTTTGACAGCTTCTTCAATACTTCCCATTTCAAAATCTAAGCTACCTTTAATTTTATCAATGCTCAGGGCAGTGTTCTTTTGATATGGCCTATTGCTGGTCTCTAAATATTTAGCAAGAGAACCTTCTTTTACATCAAAATTAAGACTAAGAGTTTCATTTATGGCCTTCGCGAATTCAAAATCGGTCCAAGATTCACCAGAAGAAGCGTGGTAGAGACCAGTCATTTTTTGACGAATGACGAAATCAATGACTTTGACGAAATCATTAATGTAAGTTGGGCCAAAGTGATGATCGCCAAATTGAGGATAGAGCTTGCCACTCTTCATGCCATCAATGACCCGGTGTAAGGTGTCAACTTTCTCAAAAGCATCATTTCTAAAAGGTTGATCAATGCGCAAAATTGTCCAATCGATATTGCTATTTTGAATTGCTTCTTCGGCGAGAGCCTTGGTTTTGCCATACCATTCGATGGGATTAGTTTTATCAGTTTCCACGTACCTTTCTTTTTTTTCGCCATCAAAAACATAGGCCGTAGAAAGATAAATCAAATGTTTGCCAGTTTCAGCACAAATTTTGACTAAGTTTTCCGTACCTTTGACGTTAACTTTATAACAAGCTCCATTCTCATCGTCGGTTTGTTGCCAGGCTCCAGTAACGTCGGTAAAAGCAGCCATATGAACGACAAACTTAGCTTCAGATGCAGTCAAAACTGAACGGACTTGTTTCTCATTGGTGATATCGACTGGTCTAAGAGGATTACGAAGATCCATGTTATCAAAATCGTATTTGTCAGCAAAATCAGCAGTAAATTTTGAGCCAACTAAGCCGTTGAGTCCGGTGCCGAGTAAAGGAATTTTATTCATTTTTATTTCTTTCTGTGTACTGTTTAGTAAAATAGCTAGAATTTTGTTCTTTCAGTGGTCTCCACCAGGCTTGATTGTTTTGGTACCAAGCTATGGTTCTCTCCAGGCCTTCTTCCAAATCTAAACTAGGTTGCCAGCCGAGTGCTGCTTTGGTTTTGGAGAAGTCGACACTGTAACGACGATCATGACCAGGACGATCTGTAATGTATTCTATATAAGATTCATCTTTGCCCATGATTTTGAGAATCATCCTGATTAGTTCGAGATTGCTGACATCTTTATACAAGCCACCGAAAAGATAGGTTTGACCAACTTCGCCGTTTTGCAGAATCAAATCAATTCCTTGACAGTGATCTTGGACATAAAGCCAGTCGCGGACATAAAGTCCATCGCCATAGATCGGGACTTTTTTGTCATCAATCAAATTAGTGATGGCTAAAGGAATCATTTTTTCTGGAAAATGATATTCGCCATAATTATTGGAACAATTGCTGAGGGTAAAAGGCAAGCCATAAGTATCACCATAAGCTCTCACCAGATGGTCTGAAGCTGCTTTTGAAGCAGAATATGGGCTATGAGGATTATATGGAGTGTCCTCATTAAATTTAGTGGTGGAATCAAGTTCTAGAGCTCCAAATACTTCATCGGTTGAAATATGATGGAAACGTTTGACTTTATTTTTTAAAGCTGCATCGAGCAAAACTTGAGTGCCGATAATGTTGGTTTCCAAGAAAATAGCAGGTTCCATGATTGAGCGATCCACATGAGATTCAGCAGCAAAATGAACAACGGCATCAACTTCCCCCATGATTTGGCCGACTAGACTGCGATCTCTGATGTCGCCTTGGACAAATTTATAGTTTGGATTATTCTCAATATCTTTGAGTGTGCTTAGATTACCAGCATAAGTTAATAAATCTAAGTTAATGATTTTATCTTCAAGATGATTTCTCAAATAATAGTGAACGAAATTGGAGCCAATAAAGCCAGCCCCTCCTGTAACAAGTAAAGTTTGTTTTTGCATAATTATGAATTTTTCTCTTCTATTTTATTTTCCAAACTTTTATATTTTTCTTTTTCTAGATCCAGCGCTGATTTGTAGAAACCAGCCATAAGCGCCAAAATTATAATTAAAAGCAGCATGAAACGAATGAGATTTTTAGTTGAAAATAGCATTGATTGTTTCGGTGAATTTCTCTTGATCTTTAATTTTATAAACCCATTGCTGTTTGCTCTGCCAGAGTGGAGGATTAAAAATTACTCCATTTTGATCGTCTGGATAGATACTGAGTTGATGTTTTTCAAAAGTGATTTTATTTTCTTCGTTTTTACTTAGGTAGTCAATAAAGACGGTGCCGATTTTAACCATTTCTTCTGTAGAAATTGATTTTTCAAAACGATCCAAATAGAAACGATAAAGCTGGCCAAGAGTTTGTGGATCTCTAACAGTTGTCATTTTATTAAACAAAGCCTGCAAGACAAGCTGTTGTCTAGTTGCTCTGGCATCATCAGTGCCTTGTTTATCTTCGCTATGACGACTACGCATGTATTTAAGAGCGGTGGCGCTATCCATTTTTTGTAGTCCTTTATTGAAAGCAACCTCTTCGTAGAGGATCTTTGGATCATTAACTTTGCTGACGTCTATGCCAGGAACAGGGAAAAGTGGATCAGTAAAAGCAGTTGGCACATCAATTTCTACACCATCAACGATGGAGATGAGTTTTTCCAAGTCTTCAATACCGACAACGATAGTATTGTTAATTTTAAAGTTACCAAGTTTTTCGATCACTTCCTTTGGAAATTGCTCTGGAGAATTGGGATATTTTTCTTTGCCGTAGAAATAAATGGCGTTAATTTTAGTTTGGTAATCATCTAAATATAAATCTCTTGGTAGAGAAAGTGTGCTTATTTTGCCATTTTCAAAGTTGGTCTGCAGCAACATCATCGTGTCGGTTAATTCTGGATCACCGTCTCTACCGCTTAGTTTGTCAGTTCCCAAGATTAGAAAGTTATATTTCTTTGGTAGTTTGTTTATTTTTTCGTAATCAGCCTGAAATTGATTTAAGCTTGTGGAGACGGTATTTAAAAATTCTTCTTTATTTACTCCAGCAGATTCTGAAAAAGCTTTGACGAATTGGTTGCTTTTGACACTAAGATAAATAAAAAGAGAGATTGCAGATAAAACAAACAATCCTAAAATCCAAAGAATAATTTTAAGAAATAAATTTGGCTTTTTATATTCCAAAGTCAGAACTAGATTTTGATCCTTCATTAATCCTGAGTATATTGGAAAAGTCGCTTATTTTCAAAGAGAAAAAAGTCGCATAGAATGAGAGCCTATATGAATGATGACATTGTCGAGGAATTGAGTGGTGAAGAGATTGAGCAAATCAAGAAAAAATCCATCAAAGGCGTCTTGTCTTTTTTCATGCGTACTCTCCTCTTGCAGGGGATTGGCTTGTCTTCTGCCTTCGTTTTAAGTGCATTCCTCTCTCCTGAGGATTTTGGAATTTTTGGGATAGTGACTCAAATCATTGCTTTGTTGGTTTTCTTTTCTGATATTGGCTTAGCAGCTTCACTGATTCAGAAAAAAACTGAGCCGACAGAGGATGATTATAAAACTGCCTTTACTGTCCAATTTATTTTGGCTTGGTTGATCTTTTTTATTGTTTTAATAATTATTAAAATGGGTTTTCTAGAGGTTAAAATTGGCAATCAAGGCGTTTTGGTGCTTTTGGCTTTGGCTATTTCTTTTCCTTTGGCTACTTTCAAGACCATTCCTTCAATTATTTTGGAGCGCCGCCTAGATTTTAACAAATTGATCTTGCCTCAAATTTTTGAACAAATTGTTTTTCATTCAATTTTAATTACCATGGCCTGGAAAGGTTATGGCGTGGCTTCTTATTTCTATGCCATTATTTTTCGCAGCATTATCGGTTTGATCGTTATTCAGTTCTTGGAACCCTGGTTTCCAAAGATAAAAATAGACAGAGCTTCTCTGAAAGGCTTACTTGGATTTGGCTTGAAATTCCAACTCAATGATTTTCTTGCCCGCATTAAAGATCAGCTGTACTTCTTAGCTCTAGGAGCATTTTTACCACTCAAAGATTTTGGCTATATGCAGTGGGCCAAAAATTGGTCTATGTATCCATATAATTTGACAGTGCAAAACGTCATGTCTATTACCTTTCCAACTTTTTCTAGACTGCAGGCGCACAAAGATTTGTTAAAAAGAGCGATTGAGAAGTCTATTTATTTTATTGCTCTATTTATCTTCCCAATTTTGGTAGGCATGTCAGTTTTCATCTATCCTTTGACCGAATTAGTTGATAAATATCAGAAATGGCAGCCAGCTATTTTTAGTTTTGTTTTATTTTCCTTGAGTGTTTCTTGGTCCGCTATTTCTACGCCACTTATTAATAGCTTGAATGCCATTGGTAAAATTAATCAAACTCTCAAATTAATGGTCATGTGGACTGTGCTGACTTGGGTTTTAACCCCAATTTTGGTTTGGAAGTTTGCTTTTAATGGCGTTGCTATCGCCGCTTTCCTAATTTCTTTTACTTCTATTTTTTCAGTTTTAATGACCAAGAAATATATAGCTGTAGAAATTATGAAAAATATTTGGCCGCAATTGGTCGCCAGTTTATTCATGGCCGGTTTTGGCTTTTTGGGTATAAAGGTTTGGAGCAGCAGCTATCTTAATTTTGCGATGGGTGGCGTTTCCTCTTTCCTAGTTTATGCCTTAGTTTTCTTTGTCTTATCAAAAGATAGATTCTTAGAAGAAGTGAAGAGTCTTCGCAAACATATTTAAAATAGTTTTACTTAGTTTTGAATGGTGATTAGGTTTGCAGTTAAGAAATCTTTAATTGCTTGTTTATCTATTTCGTAGACTCTAATTTCCTCGTTCTCAAAAGTAATTTTTGATTTAGCTAAGAGTGGATCAATCTGCCAAATTTTGATAATTTCATTATAAAAAGGAGTCAGCAGGTTAATTTTTTCACCTTTAGTTTTATCAATTAGAATTAAATCAATTTCACTTTTCAATAAAGCTTGTGCTGAAACCGTCGCGTCAGGAGCTTTGAAAATATCATTGATAATTAATTCTTTTTCCTTAATGTTTTGGTTATGGCTCTGAAGAATGCCAATGCCATCTAAATAAGCTCTTTGTCTAGTAAACATCCATAGCTCTGGAGTTTCTCTGACCAAGGAACTATTAGTGTGCCCTTGGATGATTTTATTCTGATAATTTTGCTCTAAAAACTGATAGGCTTCCAACCTCTGATTAGAAAGTAATACATAATCGTAGCCCAAATAGCAATTCCTGAGATAACTGTAAAAAGTGTACCCAGTTCTTGGCAATGTGAAGGCCAAAATTAAGGCAATCCAGAAGAAATTAAGCCTCATATTGCCAAGTACGATGGCAGTTAAAAGAGTCAGTATGCTCAAAGCAACAACAAAAAAATTAAAAACATTATGACCGCCAGAAGATTGGAGAGTATTCATGCCAAGGAAAATTAAAATAATGGAAGCTGGATAAATCAATACGTGGACATCTTCGTTGATTTTTTTGCGAAAAGTTTTTAAAAAACTTAGTAGGCCAACTAAGCGCACGCCAAAAATAGAAATTAAAAAGACAGCCATAGCCACTAATTCTAAGAAAACTATTGCCTTAACGTTGTGATAAGCCTCATAAACCTGCATTCTAAGCAACCAATCTCGCCAACCCGATTGTGTAATGAATAATTTCGGCCAATCAAGTGGGGCCCAAAATAATCCACCAGCGCCACTGTTGGTTGGGAAAAATAGAATGGCGCTGCCAATTGCTAATAGAATAATAAAACCAATAGAATATTTTTCTTCCTGCAGGAAAGTTTTTATTTTTAATTTGTTGCGCAATAAGCGATAGATTAAAAATAAAACATACGAAAGAGCAATAAAAATCCCGAAATATATCTTAAATGAAACTAAGCTGATGAATAAAATTGTCGAAAGCAATCCAAAATATGGATTTTTTTCTTTGCGATATAGAGTAAACAAAAGAAGACCGACAAAAAAACTCAGCTTAGCCATAGCTTGAGGCATATTTAAAAATTGAATGATGCCACTATCAATAGTAGAAATTCCCCAATCAAATTTTTTATTGAGCAAATAACTAAAAATCCAAGAACTATCAGCAGAGAAATAAAGCAAAAATAATCCCCAGTTTATAACTGCCTGTTTGGCTTGCCAGTTGTAGAGCAAAACAGCGACGGTAAAGCCAAAAAGTGGGGCAAGTAAAATTGGTAAATATTGAAAAAAAGTTGATGAAATGGGCAAATGCCAGAGTTTGGTAAATTCTGCTATTAAAAGATTAGATAGGTAATGATAATTGCTGACTGTTAAATCAAAGGCTCCAGGCTGCATTGGCGGAACCTTTTCGATGATAGATTCGATTAAGCTTAAATGAAAAATTCCATCAGCTCCATTGAGCCAATAAAATCTAAGGCCGTTATCATAACGCAGGCCAGAGCCGATAACTGAGCTTAATTGCAGTAAAGAGCCAACAATAATAATAAACCAGGATAATTTATTGAGGATTTTTGAACTTTTATCTTTGGGCAGCAGTTTCTGCCATAATTTTTGACGCAAAAACAAATAAAAACATCCAAGAAGATATGGAATCAGTAACCAAGAAACTCCAAGCCAAGCTGTCAGATAGGCAACTAAGGCAAAAATAACCATACCTAAAGTAATACCGATGACCCACTGATAGAAATATTCTAATTTGTTGCTTTTGAAGTTGAAAATGACTAAACCTGGAATTAGAAAAGTTAAAATGCTGGCAAAAATAAAATATAAAAAATAAAGATATAGTTCTGGCTGTGTAAGAGAGAAAAATTCCAACACAACTCTACTTATAATAACGTTTCTTTATTTCCCTGCAAGTCTAATCTATAATTTAATTCGTGTTGTTTAATAAAAAATCACTGTTTTTCTTAATTCTTGCTTTGGCTTTGTTCTTACGCCTCTTTCAATTTGGCGAATCTCCTTCAAGTCCATATTGGGAAGAAGTTGCCTTGGGCTATGATGCTTATAGTATTTCACAGACCGCTAGGGATCATCATGGTAACTTTATGCCCTCAGTTGCCTTTGAATCATTCGGTGATTGGAAGCCAAGTCTCTATTTTTATGCTACTGTGCCCTTCATCAAGATCTTAGGTCTAAATATATTTACTGTGCGCTTACCAACGCTTTTGGCTTCTTTATTTATTGTTTTGGGAATTGCTGTCTTGGCCAAAACTTTATTTAAGCATTTTTATTTAAAAAATGATGAAAAAGCCGCTGACTTTATTTTTTACTCCTCTTTGTTTTTAGCCAGTATTTCTCCTTGGCTCTTAACTTTTTCTAGAAGTGCTTGGGAAAGCACCCTAGCAACAGCTTTAATTTTATGGGGACTAAACTTTTGGTTATTCTTTGTGATTGAAAACAAGAGTAAGTGGGCGATTTTGGCTGTTTTTCTACTTAGTTTGTCTACCTATGCTTATCATAGCGCCAGGATCACAGCACCTTTGCTCGGCTTAGGCTTGGTTCTACTTTATTTGCAGTCTTATTTGCACAAGAAAGTGAAAATTAATTGGCGAGCTATGTTTGCATCAGGCTTGCTAGCGATCTTACTTTTTTCACCAATCGCTTTTTCTTTGTTTCAAAAAACCGGTCAACAAAGGATTTCTGAAACCAGTATTTTTACCGATCTTTCTATTATTGAGAAAAGTAATGAGCTGCGAGCTGCGCACGACAATTCAGTGTGGTCTAGAATTATTTATCATCGCTATCTCTTTTTTGCTGGAGAAGTCGCTGCGAACTTTTTTGATCATTTTGATTTCAATTATTTATTTGTTAGTGGCGATGATAACCCCAGACACAGTATTCAGAGTTTCGGGGAATTTTATTATTTAGATTTATTGTTTTTTGTTTTTGCTGGCATATTTTTTCTTCATAAGCGAAATAAAATTACTTTTTTCTTGTTTTTCTATCTGTTTGTAGCAATTCTGCCAGCAGCTTTTGCCAAGGCCACGCCTCATGCCCTGCGTACTTTGGCAGCCTTGCCAATATTCATCGTTTTCTTGAGTTTTGGGCTTTGGCAATTTTTAGAAATATTTAAGAAAGCGAGAACAAAATCTTTAGTTCTGGCTGCTCTAATTGCCGTTTATCTTGTTTTTGCTGGCCTGTTTTTTTATCAATTAATCTTTATTTATCCAAGTAAATATAAAGCAGAGTGGCAATTTGGTTATCAGGAGATGCTTGCAAAATTGGCTGCTATTGAAGACAATTATGATCAGATTTATATAACTCGTGAGCAGGGTAGACCAGCCATGTATTATTTCTTCTACAATAGAATAGATCCAAGACTAATCCAGGCTTTCAATGATGAGGCAAAAAAGGATCAGGGAGAATTTTTAAATTTTGATAAAATTGAATTTATCGATCAAGCCAAGCAAATTTCTCCAGTTAAGAAAACTTTAGTCGTGAGTTCTATAGATTTTTATAAAAACTCTTTTGCTTCAAGCAATGCTAAAATAATCAGTTCTACACAGGATCAGATTTGGGTACTTTATGAAGTCAAATAAAATTTTATTGATTTTGATATTTTTGCTAGGTCTGTCTTTGCGTTTTCTTGATTTAGCCAAAATTCCAGCCATTCTCAATCGCGATGAAGCTGCTCTAGCCTACAATGCTCATTTGATTTTGGAGAGCGGCAAGGATGAGTGGCAAATGCCAATGCCTTTAGTTTTCAAGTCTTTTGGCGACTATAAACTTCCTGGATACATTTATTTGCTATCAACTTTATTTAGATTTCTACCTGAAAATGATTTTGTGACACGCTTGCCATCTGCTTTGGCTGGAAGTTTCCTGATTATCTTGTCCTTTTTCTTTGCCAAAAATATTCTTAAAGTAAAAACTCGCTCGGCTTTATTAATGGCTCTGATGATCGCTATAAATCCAGTATTTTTCTTTTATTCGCGCATTGCTTTTGAGGCTAATGTTGCCTTATTTTTATTTGTTTTATCGCTCTATTTTTTGATGAAAGAAAAATCAAATTATTTAATGGGTTCAATGCTGATGTTTGCTGCCGTGCTTACCTACAATACACCTCTATTATTATTGCCTTTTATCATCTTGCTTTTGATTTATAAAATTGGTTTTAAAAAAGTCAGAGTGTGGCTCTTTCCAGTTTTACTTCTATCTATAGTTTTGCTTTGGGCGGTGATTAATTTTTATTCATTAGCTGCTCAAAAAAGTGGCATCACCATCTTTAATGACTCATCAATTTGGGAGAAATTTGCTGTTTATAGATCTCAATTTGCAGGTTTTTGGCAAGTTCTTTTGGGAAATAAATATGTTTTCTATGCACAAATCTTATGGCAAAATTTAATTAAAAGTTTCTCCTTGAATTTCTTGGTAGAAAATGGCGGCAGTCATCCTTGGCATTCTTTACCAGGTTTTAGTCATATTTTTTATAGTGTTTATTTCTTGGCAATTTTCATGCTGATCGATTTTATTGGTGAAATAGTTATTGCCTTGAAGGACAAATCTTTCAATAAAAAACACATTATTTTCCTTTACCTTTTGATTGTTGGTCTGGCTCCATCGGTAGTAACAGTCGATAGTCCTCATGCCACACGCAGCTTATTTTTCTTCTTCATGTTGATTGCTTTTGCCACGATGTTTATAGATAAGCTTGCGATAATTTTCTCTAAAAAAACCAATTTAATTTTTGCCATATTCTTATTCGCTATCGCAGTAGAAAGCTTAGTCTATTACCAAAAATATTTCTTTATTTATTCGAAGCAACAGCCAACGAGTCTTTTCGTTGATTACCAAAGCTTAATCAAAGAATCTAAGGAAAAGTATAGTGATCAAAAAATTGCAGTTGTTGATGATGGTGGCTATCAATATATTTTAACTGCTTGGTATTTGAAGCTAACAAGCGAGGAATTTTTCGCTACAATGAAATATCAGAATCCTGATAATATAAAATTTTATTATGGAGAAAGATTGCTTAACTATCACTTCGTTAAAAAAGCAGAAGATAAGAGTAGTGATGAAAAAATCATCTTGTCTCAAGAATTAGGCTTAGTCAAATATGAATAAGAAAAAAGAATTCGTTTTTTTAGTTGTCATTTTTTTGTTAGCTATTTTCCTGCGTTTTTTTAGACTTGGTTTAAATCCTGCTTCTTTATACTGGGATGAGGCTGCTATCGGTTTGGATGCCTACAGCATTAGTCAAACAGGCAAAGATATGAATGGCCAAAACTGGTTGCAACCAGTGCTTGGTTCTTATGGAGATTTTAAAGCGCCAATTCTAATTTGGTTGGCAACAGTAAGCGTCAATTTCTTCGGCATGAATCCTTGGGCAATTCGTTTACCTGTAGCTTTGTTTTCTATCTTAAGTATTTATCTAAGCTACCTGCTAATCAAAGAAATCCTTTCTTTTAATGACACATTGGCTAAACGATATAAATTAATGCCGATTTTGACGGCACTAATCTTGTCGATTTCTCCCTGGACGGTTCATTTTGGTCGTATTGCCTTCGAATCTAGTCTTTCGGTAGCCTTTTTGCTTTTAGCTCTGTTATTTTTCGTCAAAGCTCTTAAAAATAAGCCAATTTATTTTCCACTCAGCACAATTTTTGCTAGTGTGGCTGTTTACTCATATTATTCACTGCGTTTAATTATTCCTTTATTTTGTTTAGCTTTGATTATTCTTTTCTTCAAAGAAATTAAACAAAAAAAATCCTGGGTGTTTGCTTCGATTATTTTATTTGTTTTATTAATGTTGCCAATTCTGAGATCTCCATACTACGGCAAGAGTCAAGAGTATCGCCTAAATAATAATAACTTAATCCATCATGAGCAAGTGATCATGGAATCTAGCAAGCAAATGGAGCGCTACGGATCAAATTTGTATTCTAAATTGGTTTATCACCGCTATGTTCTTTTAAGCAGAGACTTTTTAATCAACGCTTCGTCTCACTTTAGCGCTGACTTCTTATTCTTTAGTGGAGATAAAAACTTGCGTCAGCACTCTGGCTATCTAGGTGAATTTCTATTGGTAAGCATGCCATTTTATTATCTTGGTTTATTTCTGTTATTTAAAAATTTGAAGAGCAAGTTATCAATATTTTTACTTATTTTTATGGTCTTGTCACCAATTCCGGCAGCAATGGTTTATGAAGTTCCACACGCTTCCAGAGCTATTTATTTATTTGTGCCATTTTCTATTTTAATAGCTTGGGGAATGAATGAATTTATTCTTTTTGGTAAAAAATTCGCCGTCGCTCTACTTCTAGCAGCCTTTTCAATTAATGCTATTTTTTATTACAGTGATTATTTTATTGATTATCAGAAAAGGTCTAGTGAAGCTTGGCTTTACAGTTACAACCAAGTAGCAATCTACATAAAAGATCATTATCAAGAATTCTCTAAGATCGACATCGATGAGCGCTATTGGTTTCCAAGAATTTTTATCTATTATCAATTTCCTGGATTACTTGAAGAAGCTAGGGGTTTGAAAGGTGCGATTTTAAGCAATAATGTCAATAGCTTTGGTTTGCCAGATCCTTTTGATTATTTACTAGACAACAAGGATCTGACTAAAAAACAAGCTAAGTTTTTTTACTATAGCAACGAAGTTCCAGAAGATTTTAAGATTGTAGAATCTTTTGATTTCCTCAATGGTGACAAGAGCCTGGTTCTCGCTGTGAAAGATGGTGTTCCTAAAGTGATTTCAAAATAAAATATGAACAAATTGTCTAAATTTATTTTTTTCTTTTTATTGACCATGATTAGCTGTCGCTATTTTTTTCATGTTGGCGTACCAGTCACTCATGACGGCAACAATCATTTAATTCGCTTTGCTAACTATAAAATTGCTGTTAGAGAACTGCAAATTCCTCCGAGAATAGCTCCGAATTTGGTCAATCGCTACGGCTATCCAGTTTTTAATTACAACTATCCATTGGCAAACATTTTATCCTTGCCATTTTCTATTCTTAATTTTCACTACGAACTGACTTTTAAAATTATCTTTAGTCTTTCTGTCTTTTTTGCTTTTGCTGGCGCAAATTCATTTTTAAGAATGAAGAAATTTTCCAAGAATGCCAGAATTTTTTCTCTCTTGGTTTTTGCCTTAAATCCATATATTTTTACCAGCATTATTTTCAGAGGCAATATTGGCGAGGTCATGGCTTGGGGAATCTTGCCCTGGATTTTTTATTTCATAGAGAGAATTAAATTTAGCAAAGTCTTTTTGGAAAAGAACCTTTTATTGTTGACCATGTTTTTAGCCGGACTATTACTGTCACACAACATTACTGCTTTCTTTGCCTGTATCTTGATTGGTTTTTATTTAATTTTCAATTACTGGGGAAATTTACTGGCTTTCAAAAAATTTGCTCTAAGTTTTGCCTGGGCTTTTGCCATTTCGCTTTGGTTCTGGCTGCCAGCTATTTTTGAAAAAAATCTAATTACTTTGGACAATGTTGATTTAACCTTAAACTACTACAAACATTTCCCAATTTTATCTCAGCTCTTGAGACTGCCAATTTTCTTTGGCTATTCATACTGGGGAAATGTCGACTCAATGTCTCTAGGACTTGGAGCAATACAGCTCGCTGTTTTCTTCATGGCGATAATATACTTACTAAAGAACAAGGCTGAAAAAAATCTGGTTTTTTTCATTGCCTTATTTGTTTTATTTCTTGGACAGTTGTCATTCAGTAAACCTCTTTATGATTTATTACCCTTCGCAGATTTTATTCAATTCCCATGGCGATTGGCACTTTTATTCTCAATAGTTCTTTTGCCAATTTCTGCTCTGATTTTTGAGAAGTTAAATAAGAATTGGAGAATTGTTTTTTTTGTCATTATCTTTTTTCAATTACTTCAATTTTTGAACATTAAGCCAATTGATTATCGTCACAAAAATAAAATTGATTATGATGCTGATGCTGGGACCACTTCAGTAAATCAGGAAAACATGCCCAAGAGTTTCGCCTTTCCTTACTTTGAAGCTAAGCAGCCTCCAATATTTATTTTAAGTGGAGCGGGCGAGGTTGAAGTGAAAGATTTCTACGGTTCTAGTCGTCATTACTCACTAGATCTAAAAGAGAGATCAGTGATTGTTGAATCCACAGCTTTCTTTCAAGGTTGGGAGACCAAGAGCAACGGTAAAATCGTCAAATATCTAGACGACAATACCATTAAAGGAAGAATCGCTTATGAACTTGAAGCTGGAGCATACGAGATTAGTACTCGCTTTACACAAAAGACCTGGCCTAGATTAATTGGCAATAGTATTAGCGCCATCGCTTTGCTAATCTTTTCAGTGACTAGTTTTTCTTTTTGGCAAAAGGATAGAAGAAATAAAAAACGATAACTAGAGCTAGGATAGAAATAGCATCGCCAACTCTTCTGGAGACTGTATTTTCACTAAAATAAATTCCCACCTTATGCTCACCGACAGGGAGCGATATTCGAATGTTGCCAAGAGAATTATTTTGATCGATTGGATATTTCTCACCATTTACCTGAGCTTCCCAACCAGCAAAATTAGCAACCTTGAAATTAAGAACATCAGCCTCTCTAAAATCAGCATTAGCTAATTTTTCAAAGCCATGATCAGTGGTCATTTCTACTAGATTATTTTTAGAACCGCTGTCAGTCCAAATGCTTGGAAATTTCTGATTAATTTGCAAAAGAACTTCTTGCTTGGCCATTTGCTTGGGAATGTAATCAGGCAGAGTCTCGCTCATCTGATTTTGGATTTTGGCAGCATCAGTATAGTAAAGAGCATTCTCGTCATCTAAATATTTTTCTGGTTTGAAATAAACAGCGTTAAATAACAAGAGAAATAAAATTAAGGTTCCATATAAACTGCGATAGAGGCCGATTCTCGTAAAATAAATGGAAATAGCCAGAAGAGTAGCGACAAAAAAAGAAGCCGCACTTAGAAAACGCCATGGGAATTGGATGTATTGGAGTATTGAAAAATTATCCCAAAGAATCTGACTTTTCATCAAACTCATCACAAGACTCAGGAGAGCCAAAAATCCAAAAACTATACTTAAAAAGAATAGATTGCTTTTAATTATTTTTTTGAAATTTCTGAATAAATTCAAGCAAATCAGGATTATTAGTGACATTAGTCCTAGTAATTGCCCTTTACCTAAAAAGAACGAAATGTCATCGTTAGGGCCCCAAGCTGAGCCACCATATTGCCAGTTATCTTGGAAAAATTGTCGAATATAAAGGAAATGATGAGAATAATGAAAATATCCAGAAAAAATGGAGTTGATCATCGTCAAATCTTTTTCCATAAAAGCTGGCAAAATATAGAAAAATGAAAGTGCAGCAGATAATAAAAAAGATCCAGCAATCGGCCAAATTAATTTAATTTTTTTCTGTTGCAACAAATAAATAAAAGTAAATAAAGCCGCCATTGGAATGAAAATTAGAGCAGTCAGATTATGAGACAAAATAATCGAAAAAATAGAAACAATCAGAAGAAGTAAATATTTTTTATCTTGTTTTTTAATGAAGGCGACAATAGCAAAAATAACTAAAGGCAAAAATGCCATGGCAAAAGCCTCGCTGACAGCACCTCTAACAAAAAGGTTTAGAGCTCTATATGGAGCCAAAGTGTAAGCAGTCGCCAATAACAATCCGCCCCATCTGCCCAATAATTTTCTACCAAGTGAATATGAGCCCAGCAAAGTTACTAAACTAATAAGCAAATAGAGTATTTTTATACTCGCAACGACGTCAAATCCCATCTTAAAAAAGATCGCTCCAATAAAATATGGCAACGGTGCATAAAAATTAAACAAAGGCATGCCGAAGCCATAACCAAAATTTTCACTCCAGCGTACAGGGAATTGTCCCTGATCTAGAGCTCTGGCCATTTCAGCAATTCTAGCTGCGTGAGTGAAATCATGAACATGGAAAAAACTTGAATGGAAAATTGAATAATTAGTGGCAATGAAAATTATTAAAAGAAAAATAGTAACAAAATAATCTTTTAAAAAATTAATGGTTTTATGAAAAAAATTATTTAGCATGGTTTTTAAATTCCAAAGATGAAAATTTAATATTTA
>CALQZX010000003.1 GCA_943350175.1 Parcubacteria group bacterium
AATTAATTTCTCCACCAAAATGCCGTCAATGCGGTAGCGAATTCTAACGTTATTGCCTTGAGGCTCAATGTGCACATCTGATGCCCTAGAGCTCATGGCAAAATCCAAGATATTCTCAACAATGCGATTGATTGGCGCATCGCGCAAAACTTGACCAGAGTTATTGATTGCTACACCGCGCTCATTACCACGCTGGAATTGACTGGTGGTGCGCAAAGCCTCATCTACTTCAGTCGATAAATTTTGCGAATAACGATCCACAATTAATCTAAGCAGCACCTCATTATCAGAGTAATAAGCTTCAACATTGCGATTGGTTTTTTGTCTTAAAAAATCGATCGCTGTCAGATCGAGCGGATCGAGCATAGCTATCTTGATCGAATCATGCTCTTTATCTAGGGCGAAAGGCAAAATTTTATATCTCTTGGCAATTGAATCATCAATTAAACCAAGAGCCTCTGGGTCAATTCCAATCTGTGTTAGGTCAATATAGCCCAAATGATTGTATTCTGCCTTGGCCATACCAATCAGAGCGTCACTGAGTAAGTCTTTTTTCTTAATCAAAGCTTCGTAAGATTCGCCACTTTCCAAGTTTTCTCTTCTTAATTCTTCGGTTTGATCAATGGTTAGCTGATTATTTTGAAATAAATTATCTAAAAAGGAATTAGTTGGAATGAATTGAATAGAGGATGGACCGCCAACTGGCGGAGTCATCACCTGATCAGTCGAATTTGAATCGTTTTGGGCAGTTAACATATAAAAACTCTCCTCTATAATGGCACAAGTGCAAAAATTTTTCACCAGCGAAATTCTAGTTTTACCAAAAAAAGCTAACTCTCTGGAATTCGAGGAAAAAATCGAAGAAAAAATTGTTTTTATCAAAAAAATACTTGATGATTATCTAACAACCAAAGCAGATTTTGCCCTCAGCAAAAATCTGACCTTTTTTAATCTTGAATACGCCAATTTTCCCATTGAAGAAGTTAGAAAAATGCAAGTCGAGGCAGAGTACAGCTCTAGCTTTAGCGGCAAAGACAGAAGAGTCTTCGTTCTACTTAATTTCGACAGTGCCACAGCACCAGCTCAAAATGCTGCTCTCAAAATCATTGAAGAAAGTCCCAAAGATACCCTCATTCTTTTATTAGTCAGCAACAAAGAAAGAATTTTGGAAACCATCTCTTCTCGCTGCCTAGCTGTAAATCTTGAGCCAAAAGAAAAGTCCTTAGAATCTGCGTCAGAGGAAACAAATTTTGTTTGGCCAAAAAATCATAGCCAAGCTATCGATCTGGCTTTGGAAAATAAAGATCGAGCCAAAGCTACTCACCTCATCGAGGAATTATTGAGAGATAACAGCCTAACAGTCAAGAAAAAACAGCTACTTCTGCAAAGCTACCAAGACCTTAGAAGAAATCAAAACGTTCAGCTAGTTTTGGAAAATTGCTTTTTTTCTCTGGTATCCCTGGAAAGCTAAGCCTTAAAAGGCTTTAAAATCGGCTTTTTACACACTTGCACTGGAAAAACAAGGTCTTTTTTTCAAATCAAAATTATGGTACAACAATGTTCTTAAATCTTTAATCTTTGATGTAAGACACGTTCAACTAAAAATTGCATCTATTTTAAGTTGACGATCTTTGTCTCACTCTGAGAAGTCGCTGTTAATAAACATAATTCTTTATTTATGTTTACAAATCAGCTCCTTCTATGGTCTTACATCAAAGATTAAAGATTTACTCAAAAATAAAAATTGGAAATAAATATGGCAACCAGCAACGATCTTAAAAACTACCAAGCTTCACAAATTAAAGTGCTAGAGGGCCTCGAACCAGTTCGCAAGAGACCTGGTATGTATATTGGCTCCACTGACATCAAAGGTCTCCATCATTTAGTCAAAGAAATCCTAGACAACTCAGTTGATGAAGCCATCGCAGGTTTTGGTAAAACCATCCAACTTTTCCGCACTGCCACCTCTGATGTTCATCGTGAACTTTTCTTAGCTCACAAGAATAATAAGGGCAAAACAGCTGACATCAAGGAAATGGGCGATCAAGTTATCACCGTCACAGATAATGGCCGCGGTATCCCAACCGACATGCACGAATCAGGCGTTTCAGCCATGGAATTAGTCATGACCAAGCTCCATGCGGGCGGTAAATTTGAAGAAACTGCTTACAAAGCCTCTGGTGGTTTACATGGTATTGGCTCCTCAGCAGTCAACGCTCTTTCAAGTGTGATGCAAGTAGCCGTCAAAAGAGGCAAAAAATATTTTTACCAATATCATTCTCGTGGCATTCCAGCCGCCCCCGTCAAAGAAATCACTGAAAAAGAATTACTTATCAAATTTAGCGAACAATCCGCTTCCTTCATCAAGTATGAATCAGGCTCGATGGTCCAATTTGTGGTTGATCCAACCATCTTTTCCACCGTTGAATACAGCCATAAACAAATGATTCAGATCGTTAAGGACCGCGCTTACTTGATGGCCGGCATTTATTTTCAATTTTTTGATCGTTTAGAAAACATCGAACAGCACTATTACTTCGAGGGCGGTATTCGCTCTCTAGTAGAGCACTTAAATATGGCTCGCAAGTCGCTACACAAGGTCTTCTATTTAAGTAACGACTGGCAAGATCCAGACACTGGTAAAAATATCGGCATCGAGTTGGCTTTGCAATACAACGACACCTATAACGAACACATCGAGAGTTATGTCAACGTTATTAACACTCCAGACGGAGGTACTCATGTCCAAGGCTTTAAATTAGCTCTTGGTAGAGTCATGAGAGACTATGCTGAAAAAAACAGTCTCATCAAAGAAAAAGAAGCTTTTATCGCTGATGACCTCAAAGAAGGTTTGACTGCGGTCGTTTTTGTCAAAATGCCAGCCAATGATCTGCAATTTGAATCTCAGACCAAATCCAAGCTTAATAATGCCGAAGCTCAAACTGCTGTCTATCAAGTTTTCAAAGATGCTTTTAATACTTATTTAGAGGAAAATCCAAAAGTTGCCCGCGCCATTATCGATAAAGTTTTGATCTCTGCTCGCGCTCGCCTCGCGGCTCGCGCTGCCAAAGACGCCGTTATTCGTAAAGGACTGCTTGAGGGCGTCGGTCTGCCTGGAAAATTAGCTGACTGCCAATCCAGACAACCAGCCGAAAGTGAAATCTACATCGTTGAGGGTGATTCAGCCGGTGGTTCTGCCAAGCAGGGTAGAGACCGTAAATTCCAGGCTATTTTCCCACTCCGTGGCAAGATCCTGAACACCGAGCGTGCTCGCTTGGACAAAATCGTCGCTTCTGAAGAACTTAAGAATCTCGTCGTCGCCCTTGGTTGTGGCATTGGTGAGAGCTTCAATCTCGACAAAGTCCGTTACCACCGCATTATCTTGATGAATGATGCTGACGTTGACGGTGAGCATATTACCACTCTTGGTCTAACTTTCTTCTTCCGTCATTTGCGTCAAATTGTCGAAGCCGGTTATTTATACGTCGCCATGCCACCTCTTTACAAAGTCACCCAAGGCAAAGAAGAAACCTATGTCTACGATGACCTAGATAAAGACAAGATGGTTGCCGACATTTTAGCCAAAGAGCCAAACGCCAAAATCGGTGTCCAAAGATATAAAGGTTTGGGTGAAATGAACCCAGAACAACTCTGGACCACCACCATGGATCCAACCACTCGTATTCTCAAGAAAATCACTATTGAAGATGCCGCCAAATCCGACGACGCTTTTTCAGTTCTGATGGGCGATGAAGTCGCTCCTCGTAAGAAATTTATTCAAAGCCGAGCTGCTTTAGCCAACTTAGACGTTTAAGACTTTAGAAAAAAAGAAAGGAATAGCAAAATGAAAACCTACGTTATCGGCCACCTCAAACCAGACACTGACTCAGTCGTCGCTGCCATGGCTTTGGCTCAGCTCTATCAAAACGTCAGCTGTTTTGGCTATTCCAATGCAGAAGCCGCTATCACTGAGAAAATTAATGGAGAGACTAGCTTCCTAATGAACAAATTTGGTCTAAGCGCTCCAGCCTTGCTGGCTGCTAGCGACCTCGCTAGTGACGACCAAGTCGTTTTGGTTGACCACAATGAAGAATCACAACGATTAGTCGGTCTAAGCCCAAATCAAATCGTCGAAATCGTCGACCACCACAAAGCCAACCTTAATTTTGAACAACCAATCTATTTAACTTTTAAAACCTGGGGTTCATCCAACACCATCGTTTATTCATTGATGAAAGAGAACGATTTCGTGCCTGACCAAAAATTAGCTAGCCTAATGCTGGCTGCTATTTTATCTGACACAGTTGGTTTTAAATCAGTTACCTGCACTCCCAAAGATAAAGAAGTCGCTTTAGAACTAGCTGCCATTGCGCAGATAAAAGACCTAGAAGCTTTCACCTTAGAAATCTTCAAGGCTAAATCTGATGTCAGTAAATTAAGCACAGAAGAAATCGTCAAAAACGATTACAAAATTTTTGATTTCGCTGGTACAAAAGTCATGATCGATCAACTAGAAACAGTAGAGCAAGACATAATTCTTAGCGATAAGAAAACAGCTCTTTTAGAGGCTATGGTTAAGGTCAAAACTGAGCTCAAAGCTGACATGATCTTTGTCGCCATCACCGACATCCTTAAAGTTAATACCAAATTATTAATTCTCGATGAGGCCTCCGCTAAAGTTGCTCAAAAAGCATTTGGTGGTGAAGTGATCGAACAGGTCCTGGATATTGGCGCCGCCCTCTCTCGTAAAAAAGAGATCGCTCCACCAATCGAAAGAGCCTTGACACGAGATTAGTCGAAAGGCTAATTAGCAGAGCAGAGGACAGTCTGCTAAAAGGGGTTACTGAGATTTTTGATTGAATTATCAAGCTATTTATAATGAAAAACAACAAATCGAATCATAATATAAAACAATAGATCAAAAAATTAAACAATATGTCAGAAGATAACAAAAACCAAACCCCAAACATTAGCGTCGAAGATCTAGAAGAGACGCAGGAGATTGCAGACGAGGTCGAAGATAGCACCGAAGAGTCAGTGGAAGAATCTAGCGAAGCAGAAAACGCAGAAACCGTAGTCATAAACGCAGAGACCAAAGAAGAATTAGCTTCCAAAGTCGGCACGATTGAAGAGAGCGCTTACGGCAAACTTAAGCATACTTCCATTGTCAATGAAATGGAAAAATCTTACCTAGATTACGCGATGAGCGTTATCGTTTCTCGTGCTCTTCCTGACGTGCGTGATGGTCTCAAACCAGTTCACCGCCGTATCCTTTATTCCATGTTCAAATCAGGCATTCACTGGAACACTCCTTACAAAAAATCTGCTCGTATTGTCGGTGACGTGCTTGGTCGTTATCACCCACACGGTGACAGTGCAGTTTATATGGCCCTGGTCCGCTTAGCCCAAGATTTTAGTATGCGTTACCCACTGATCGATGGTCAGGGTAACTTCGGTTCTGTGGACGGAGATAGCCCAGCTGCTATGCGTTACACTGAAGCTCGTAGTGCCAAAATCACCCAGGAGCTTTTGGCTGATATTAATAAAGGCACCGTTGATTTCATTGATAACTTTGATGGTTCGACCAAAGAGCCAACCGTTTTGCCAACTCGTATTCCAAACTTTCTATTAATGGGTTCTGAAGGTATCGCCGTCGGTATGGCTACCAAGATCCCACCACATAATTTGACTGAAGTCTGTAACGCCATTACTTCCATGATTGAAAAAGGCAAAGTTTCTGGCAACACCAAGATCGAAATCGGTGAAGAGAAACTTAGCTCAGATTCATATTGTATTAATGCCATTTTGGCTGCAGTTCCTAGCACTTTGACAGGTAAATTTGAAAGTGAAATCACTCATGAAGAGTTAATGGAACACATTAAAGGTCCAGATTTCCCAACCTCAGGCATCATTTACGATCAAAAAGAGATTTCTGAAGCTTATCGAAGTGGAAGAGGTCGCATCGTTATTCGTGGTAAAGCTAGCATCGAGGAAGCCAAGAAAGATTCCTTTTCCATCTCTATCACTGAATTACCGTATCAGGTCAATAAAGCTCGCTTGTTAATGAAAATCGCTGACTTGGTCCGCGATAAAAAAATTGTCGGTATCCGTAATTTGCGTGATGACTCAGACCGTAATGGTATGGAAATCACCATTGAGCTAAAGAAAGACGCTCGTCCAAACGTTGTCCTCAACAAATTGTTTAAGTACTCTGAACTCCAAAGTAGTTTCTCTCTTAATATGGTTGCCCTCAATAGCGATGGCACTCCACAGCTGATGACTCTACGTCAAGTTTTACGCGAATATATTATCCATCGCCAATTAGTAGTAGTTCGTCGAAGTCAGAACGAGCTCAAAGAAGCTCGCGATCGTGCTCACATTCTTGAAGGCTTAATCATTGCTCTCAACAATCTCGATGATGTCATCGAAACCATCAAAAAATCTAAAGATACTCCAACTGCTCATGATGCCTTGATGAAGAAGTTTGGCCTGAGTGATATTCAAGCCACTGCCATCTTGGAAATGCAATTGAAACGCCTGGCTGCTTTAGAAAGATTGAAAATCGAAGAAGAATACGCCGCCATTCAAGCCGCCATTGGTATCTTGATTCACTTGTTAAATGATCCAGCCAAAATTCTCGAGAAAATCACTTCTGAAACCAAAGAAATGATCGAGCTCTACGGAGACGCTCGTCGTACCAAAGTCATCAAAGGCAAGATTGGTGAATTCAATGAAGAAGATTTAATCGCTGAAGAATCGACCGTCATTACCTTGACTGAAAGTGGTTATATCAAACGTCTCAGTCCAGATGCTTTCCGCTCTCAATCCAGAGGTGGAAAAGGCAGCAAAGGCCTGAACATGAAGGCTGAAGATGTCCTCAAGTGCATCGTTACCTGCAATACTCATGACAATCTTTTCCTCTTTACCAACCAGGGTAGAGTATTCGAAATGAAGTCTTACGAGATTCCAGATGCCAGCCGTCAAGCCAAAGGCACCGCTATCGTTAACATTCTTAATCTCAAAGCTGATGAAAAAGTCTTATCCATTTTGGTCGTCGATCAAGAAGCTGATAAAGATAAATTCGTCACCTTGGCTACTAAGAATGGTCTGGTCAAAAAGACTGCTTTGAAACTTTTCAACAACATTCGCCAAAGCGGCATTGTCGCCATCATTCTCAATGAGGGGGATGAATTAGTTTGGGGCAAGATTACCAACGGTCACGATCACATCATGCTAATTACTCATGACGGCAAGTCGATTCGCTTTAGTGAAGAAGAAGTTAAATCTTCTCAACGCGACACCAAAGGCGTCAAAGGCATTACTTTGCACAGCGCCGACTATGTCATTGGAGTAGAAGTTTTTGAGGATAAGAAAGAAGTTTTGAAAGAAAATAGCTTATTACTCATCACTGAAAATGGTATGGGTAAACGAACCACTTTAGAAAGCTATCCACTGCAAAAACGCTCCGGACTCGGAGTCAAAGTCTCTGAAATCACCAAGCGTACCGGTAAAGTCGCCTCAGCCAAAATGGTTTCTGACCTCAACAAAGAAGTTGTGATTAGCACTAAAACTGGCAAAGCTATTAAAATGCCAATCAGCAAAAGCTCTATTCCAACTCTGACCAGACCAACTCAAGGCGTCATCCTCATGAAAATGAGTGAAGGAGACAAAGTTGTGGCTGTAGCCTTAACTATCGATGATGGAAGTGAGAGCGAATCAAGCGAAGCTTAATAAAACTTAAGCTTAGTTTTTACTAGACATTTTACTAGTTCTGATTTCCTTTAGGCTTGGTAAAGCTGCTGCAGTTAAAATCATTATTCCGCCGAAAATTGCGCCACTATTCAAGACTTCTTTGAAGAAAATTGCGCCGACAATTACGCCAAACACCACTTCCATTAGCATGATGAGGCTGCCTTTTTGGGCATCCAAGTGTTTGAAACCATAAATCATCAGCTGACCGGTGACAATAAACATCAAAAGGAATAACAAACTAGCAAACCATGGCATAGTCAGGCTTGGTGCTTGCCAAGTTTCCTTGACCAATAAAGACAGACAGAGCATGACTATCGCGTCAAAAAAGAAATCCAAACCACTTAGTTGCATAGCTGAATAACGGTCGGAGGTTTTCTTGGAGAAAGTATTCCAAAAAGCCGCCCCAAAACCACCAAGCAGAGATAATAAAACGTAAAAAATCGAACCAGATAAATCTCCAACTGAATAAATGAAATAAAGTCCAAGTAAAGCTAAAAATAGACAAAATCCCTCGAAAAGATCAATTTTCTCTTTGAAGAAAATTGCCCCCAAGATGAAACCAGCGATGGTTGAGCCACCATAAAAAATAAAGTAAGCGGTGCCGATTGGCAAATAATAAAGGGCATAGTAAGAACCAAGGAAGCCAACTGTGCCGCCAAGAGACCTCAAGATCAGCCATGGATAATCCGCTTTCTCTATTTTTTTGAAAGTCTTAAACAAAAGAAGAGGCAATAAAAGAATCATCGCTCCAAAGGCATTTCTGACTAAAGAAGAAAAATAAATTGGCAAATCAAAACCAGCTAAACGAGTTAAGACGCCAAAGAAACTATAGAGTAGGGTAGCTAAAACGAGTGACAAAGCAGCTGAAAGTGGCTTATTCATTAGCGTGGACCGAAGGGGAGTCGAACCCCTGACCTCTTCTATGCCATAGAAGCGCTCTAACCAACTGAGCTATCGGCCCTTTTTTATCAAAACGATGTTAAGACAATAAGAACAAGAGGAATTTTAACATCGCTCATCAAAAAAAGCGAGAACTTCAACACAAATCTACATCTTCGAATGCGTCTCGTCGTAAACCTTTTTAAGTTGAGGTTGGGTGACATGAGTATAAATCTGCGTTGTAGCAATGTTTTTATGCCCAAGCATCTCCTGGACGTCGCGCAGTCCAGCTCCATTGATCAATAAATCTGTAGCGAAGCTGTGTCTGATGCCATGAGGACTCAATTTGACTGTCAATCTAGCCTGACGAGCATAATGATCCACAAAACGCTGCACACTACGAGTGGTTAGGCGCATTTCCTCGCCATCCATCAATAAATCAGGCTTTTTACCAGAGTAACGAATAAAAATTGGGCGCCAGTTATCCTCTCTCGAGTTCATAAAGCGAGTTAGCCAGGCAGCAGCCCTTTCACTCAAAAAAACCACTCTAGGACGACGACCTTTACCAATTACTCCAAATTCGCGACGACTAAGATCAATTTGATCACGATTTAGACCAACTAATTCGCTAACACGCAGTCCAGTGGAGAAGAGGACCTCGAGCATAGCCTTGTCGCGCAAGCCCTCTTTACTGGCCAAATCTGGCTGAGCTAGCAAGCGTTCGATTTCCTCAATATTAACAAATTCCATGTGGGTTGATTCACCTTTTGGCAAATCAATTTTTTCTGGGTGCATAACTTCTTCGTCATTTTTGATCAGCCATTTGAACCAAGAGCGCAATGCAATTATATGATAGCTTTGTGTACGTTTGGATAGAGTTCTTGACATTTCGTCACAGTAACGAGCCAGGTAAATACGATATTTGCGCAAAATATCGCGATTCAATTCTTTGAGGTCACTGTGACCGTCTTCTTTGAACCAGGTGTTAAAACGTCTCAAATAGTGGCCGTAATTGCGAATAGTTAGGCGACTAAGGTTCTTTTCGACCTCTAAAGACTCCAGGAAGTCGATTAGGGCGATGTCGGGGTTGGTTTTATTGCTCATTGATTTTCTTTCTCCATTTACTTTACAATAAAATCAGGCTTAGCGCACCAGCTCTGTCTGACAAATCAATTTTAAATAGTTGATGTTAATTTTTTTTCCATTTTCCCAAAATATTATCAGACTTTAGCAGGAGTTTGTCTTCTCTGCTAAAAATGGCTTTTTTATCTTTTTTGCCATGAATCAATCCTTTTTCATCTTTACTCACCAGAAGCCACTCTCCACTGATGTATATTAAATTCACCAAAAAGGACTTTCTCTACTTGGGTCGGAAAATAATTTACCAGAGATAAAAAAGGGGAGACTACTCTATTTTTTTGGCTAGCCTTTATTTCCAGGTTGTATTTTTATTTCCAGGTTGTATTTTTATTTCCAGATCGCGAGTGCTGCAGAATATCGGATCGCCAAATAAGATCTCAAGAATTTTTATTATCCAAATCAGAATTTTTAAAATAAATTTTATGACGACCTGTCTAATTTTATTTTGATTTCACACACATTAAAAATTTTTATAGTGTCACAAATCGATTTTTGAGTAAAACCTGGCTGATTGACCAAAAAAGGTGGTTTAAAGACGATGGATTGCTCAGCTAAAGATAAAAAAGCCGTTTTTGGGCTTCTAATAGCCTCACTAGAGGTAAATACATTGATACATCAATTTAATTACTCATACTCTTAATACTGACTAGTCAGATTTAGCCTGGTTACATCTGGTGACCATGACTAAGTAGAGAAAAAGAGAAAAATTAAGACCAGGACACAAAGCAGGCTAGTCCAGAGAAAAATAAAGCTTAAATAAGATAAAACAGGCAACAGCCACAGTGTAAAAGAAACAAAAAGATAAGGAGTTAAAAAAGACTCTTCCAGATCAATTAATGGTTTATGTCGCAAAAGTTATATTGTGCGACATAAAGTATCTAGGTCAACAAAGCAAAGAAAGCCCCCTACCGTTAGAGCAGAAGTGGATTTTGGCTACCGATTTTATGAAACATTTATCTTCTATTTACGAGTGTCACCATCACCTCATTCATGACCGCCCTAGGAAAACCTCAGCGCACCTGATTTAACCCCTCTCTGGCAGAGCCGTATTCGGGTTTTTTATTGACTAATCAAGCCTTTTTAGGCATATATCTACTGAAAATAGAGCTGCCAGGCTAGTTTACCTGGGGAGAAATCGAACACTATTATTATTCTTGCATACTTTTGCAGCAAGAAAACTAAGTTTTATGGATCACAATAGATCATCACCAGGCACAAGGTCCTATAACTATTTGAGTTTTCCACAATTTTCACGACCATATCAAACTATATCACTCTGCCCCGTTCCCAGATGGGTACCAAAAAATTTCAAGAGCTCTTCCCTGTTTTTTTTATCTGTTTTTTTATTTTTTTGCTCCAATTTTGCTTATTTTAGAAATTTAAGGCTCAGATCTGCCTAGAAATCAAGACTTCTAGCGTCTCCTTAGTCACCAATGAGATATTTCAGGAAAAACAGGACGACTCTACCCTGCCTGGTTTACACGTGAAAAGGATTGATGTATCAATCCTTTTATACTACTTGCCTGGGAACATCAAGACGAAGAGGACGAGCATCAGAATAGCCACGAGGTTGTATTCGTTGATGGTGTTTTTGAATAGCCTACCCTTAAAAAAGCTCTGCAGCACGCTTAAACCGACATATAAGAAAGACATGATGAACAAAGCTTGATTCCAAATCTGCATTGGCAGGAATGAGAACAAAGTGGCCATTTCAGTCAGGATCAGAGTAAAGATTAAGGAATACAAAACGATTTCTTTTTCAATTTTTTGTTTCAATTCAATTGACCAGAAAGACATAAAAACCAGAGGAAAATGAGAAGCAAATAAAAGTGCTGCATTGAAATAAAAAGGCAAACGCAGGGAAAAAATCACATTACTAAATAGCAAAGAAGTAATCATGATGAAAAACAAAGCTACAGCATGAGCAGCATACAAAAGTTGAATGGTTCTGCCTTTGGCCACTGAGAAAATATTTGAAGTCAAAAATAAGGCGTACATGCCCACACCAAAAACAGCCACGATCGCTAATCTGGACCAAAACATCTCTGGCAACAGAAAGTAAAATAAAGCCACTGAGGTAGCATAAAGAGCCGGAAATGGCATGATTGTTAGCCATTCATGAGCCTGCAAATCATCGGAGAGCGCCCAAACCGAACTGAAATATGACAAAATGAAAAAAGCGGCTGTTCCCAGATAACGCAGATCTAAAGGAATGTATTGCGTCGCCAAAAGACCTAAGCTAAGCAAAACAGAAACAATGACAAATTTTTCTCGGCGTCTCATATTTTTATAATACTATAGATCTGATTATTCTTCTGTCTCTTCTAGAAGATCACAAGCCAGGAAGACATCTTCAACGTCTTCCAACTCTCTTAAATTATCGGCTAATTCTGCCAATTTAGCACTATCCTCTTCGCTAACTGGCAGTTTCATAGTGGCCACGAATTCACCTTCATGATCTCTGGTGAACATGTATCTAACCGAACCAGGAGAGCCAAGTGAACCGCCAGCTTTGCCAAGAATGAAGCGAATTTCAGCAGAACTACGATTAACATTGTCTGTAAAAGAGACAATCATCATTCCAATTCCGCCTGGACCGAAACCTTCGTAAACAATTTCTTGAATTTGACTGCCATTGCCTTTGCCAAGAGCGACATCAATGGCCTTCTGGACCTTATCCTTAGGCATATTGGCTACTCTAGCCTTGTCCAGGATCAAACGTAAAGCAGAATTACTCTTGGGATCACCGGAGCCACCTTGCTTGGCGGCAACTCTAATCAAACGTGAGAGCTGACTAAAAACCTTGCTCTTGAGTGTGTCTTGAGCACCTTTGCGATTTTTAATATTATTCCATTTGCTGTGACCTGACATATTAGCCTTTCTATGTGAGGTCTATTATAAACCATTGACATTTGCAGGTGGTACTTGTAACATCTCTAAGATTTTACAGGAAGGTTAAAAAATGCAGAATCAAGTGCTCCTTAGACAAGAAGCTATCAACGCAGCAAAAAACTCAGATTGGCCACAAGCCATTTTAATCAACCAAGAAATTATCCAATGTTACGGCAATGACCTCGAGGCGATGAATCGTCTTGGCTTGGCCTTTCTCAAAAATAAGCAAGAAAATGAAGCTAAAAAAACCTTCAAAGAGGTTCTCGATTTGGATAAATCCAACATTATTGCCAATAAACACTTAGAGAAAATCAAAAACAACGAAACAACCGCTGACATCATTTTTGATAAAGATAACGATTTCATCGAAGAACCAGGCAAAAGCAAGATTGTTACCCTGCACCGCTTAACTGGCAAAGATCAGCTTAAAAAATTAAAAGTTGGCCAAGCTTGTTTTCTACAATTAAAAAACAGATACATCAGCCTTATGGATGAGGCCAACAAACACATTGGTGCTTTGCCAGAAGATATTTCTTTCCGTCTGAGCAAACTTATTGCCAACGGCAACGAATACCGCTGCGTCATCTACAAAGTTAACGACAAACAATGTTTGGTGCAAATCAAAGAAACTCTGCGCTCCAAAAAGAACGAGCAAGTTGTTTCCTTCCCAAGTAAAGTTCAAAATAGTCTTGTTTTACCAGATGATTTCATCCTTGAAGAGGATATTCCATTTGAAGTTCTTGGCGAAGAAGAGGAAGAAGAAGATCTAGACTTGGCCATGGAAAAAATTAACAAAAAAGACGTATAGATCAGATAAATCTTTTCCTATATAAATCACCAAAGCCGCTCTGTGCTTCTGAGTTTCCTGTTTATCGACGGCCACCATGCTTTCAGGCAAGATTTTGCCCAATTTACTCAGCAGTTTGCCACAGGATTTTTCGTCACTATCGTAGAATATTTTAGTTTGAGCTAAATCATCTGCATTATTGTCTTTTTTAATGATCGAAAAAGCACTTTTTTCCAAGATATTAGCCAAGGAACTAGCCAGACCAGATTCTCCAGTGGTATTGATCAGGGCGACAGGACAATTAAACATCGGCTCCATTAGCTGAGATTTCTCTTGGTCAATTCTCTGCTCTTTCCACAAAAGTTCTCTGTCTTTTAGGAAAAGATAAAAGATTTTTCGATCTTTGAAAAAATCTAGCAGACTTTCTCTACTTAAATCATTTGATGGATATTCATAACTTTGATCAAAGGCTGTATTCAGAAGAAAAGCGTAGACTAGATTCTTTTTTAGAGAGCCAGCGAGACTGGCTTCTTTTTCTAGGCCACTAAAATCAAAATTACTTTGACGAAGATCTGTCACAACCATCTGGTTATTATTTACATTAAAAAAAAGAATGGCGACTGGTTTTTGATTATTAATCAGCAGAACGCGTTCGTTTTCTTTCAATCTGTAAAGATTGCTTAATTCAATTTTGATTGCTAGGAAGGACAAAAACAGTACTAATAAAACCAAAATTACCGAAAAAATTAGCTTATGATTGAGCTTCTTGGAATTTTTGAGAAGTTTGACTTTGCTCGGCTTGGTTTTTTTATTTGAATAATCACGCAGCATAACTCTTCTTACCATGCTACAAAAAAGCCCGCTCTGTAACAAGCGGGCTTTTATTATTTCTCGAAAGATTTTTAAGAACCAATAGCAAAACGCTCGAATCTGTTCAAAATCATTTTCTCACCGATTTTACCGCTGAGAGATTTGATGACTAATTCAACAGTTTTCTCTGGATCTTTGATGGCATCTTGTTGAAGCAATTCCTCAACATTCTCTGCACCCATAGCTGCGACTTGCATAGCAATGTCACGAGTCATTTGACGAAAATCTTCGTTTTGGGCCACAAAGTCAGTTTCGCAAAGCATTTCAACCATAGAAGCAACCATGCCAGTATTGTGAGTATAAGTGGCTATGTAGCCTACTTTTGTCTCACGATCTTGGTTCTTCTCTGCTCTAGCCAAACCTTTGGCTTCGACAATGGCGACAGCTTTATCTAAATCACCTTCAGCTTCTTGCAAAGCTTTTTGACAATCCAAAATTCTGGCACCAGTAATTTCTCTTAGTTTTTTGATTTCATCCATTGAAATGGCCATATTCTACTTTCTGTCAGCACGACCGGCTTTGTAGGCAGCGGTGATTTGATCAACAAAAAATTTAATACTTTTGACAGCATCATCATTACCTGGGATAACGAATTGAAGTGGTCTTGGATCACTGTCGGTATCGATCAAAGCGATGACTGGAACGCTGACGTTATTTGCCTCGTCGACGACGATATGTTCTTTTTTAGGATCAATGACAAAGATACAGTCTGGCTTGGCTTTCAAACCTTTAAGACCTCCGAAGAAGCGTTCGAGTTTGATTTGTTCTTTATCCAATTGAACACGTTCGTATTTGGTGTAGCCGTTATATTTACCATTGTTTAAACCTTCACGGATTTCTTCCATACGTTTGATGGATTTACTAACTTGAGACCAGTTGGTCAACATACCACCCATCCAACGAGCGTTGATGTAGAAGCAAGAAGCGTCAGTGGCAGCCTCTTTAATCACTTCACGTGCTTGTTTCTTAGTACCGACCAAGACTAGGGTTTTGCCCTCTTTGGCGAGGTTGTAGACGTAAGAATAAGCCTCTTCTAATAGCTCAGCGACCTTTGGCAAATCAAAAAGATGAATGCCGTCTTTTTCACTGTAAATGTATTCAGCCATTTTTGGATGCCATTTACTAGCCTTGTGACCAAGATGACAGCCTGCTTCCAACATTTCTTGGAGACTAAATTCTGGGTTTTTGCTGGCGACTGCTTTGACTTCGGCTTTAGCTTCTGCTTTTGGAGCTTCAACTTTAGCGGCTTCAACTACTGGAGCAACAGGAGCGGTCTCGACTTTTGCAGTATCGACAACTTCAGCTACTTTAGCGACAGCTTCTTTTTTAGCAGCTGGCTTTTTAGCAGCGGCTTTTTTAGGAGCAACAGCTTTGACTTCGGTTTTTTCAACCTTAGCAACTTTTTTAACTGGAACTTTTTTGGCGGTCTTTTTGACTTCTGCCATATATTTGTCCTTTGTTTATTTCCGCTTGTTGATTTCAAGCGAAATCAAGGCGAAAAATGGTGTTTAGAGCTAGATAAGGACCAGGCTCTAAGGCACACGAATTTATAATAGAGGGATTATAGCACAGGCTTGAGTAAATCCAAAGCGTTGGCCATGAGAGAAATCACCGTCATTGGTCCCACGCCGTTTGGTACTGGCGTAATGAAATCGGCTTTATTTAGACAACTTTGCAAATCAATATCTCCCTGTGGTTCACCAACATCAATGAGGATGCTGTGGGGAGCGATTAGCTCGCCACGCAGGAGATTTTTCTGGCCGGTGGCACTGATGATAACGCGAAAATCTGATAAGGACTTTCTTTGTTCAATAATATCTTCTAAGCCCTGTTTACCAACCAATTTAACTTCGCATTTTTTATCATTTTCTTGTGCCTTAGCCACCGAAACTTGGCAAGCTTCACCAAAGGCTTGAGGGACTGTGGCACCATGCTGCATTAGGTTTTTGATGTGCCAATAAAGTGGCTTGCCAAGCAAATCTGACTGGCCGATGATAAGAACATTTTCTGTCAGATACGAAAAATCTGGATCGATATTGGCGCGATAATCTTTGAGAATTGAAAGCACTGCTCTAGCTGTGGCTGGCAAAACCATACCATCTTGCATCCAGGTTCCATTTTTAATCGCCGTCAAAGTGGCTGGTGCTAGACCATCCACATCTTTATTAACGCCGTGGCTTTGTTTGGTGGCGATGTGCGAAACGAGACCCGACCACCACTTGGAAAAGTCGCCATTTGGGACTGCCTCCAACCATTTCTTGGTCCAAGGCTTTTGAATGATGATGCCGGTGACGCTCGAATCAGAGTTAAGCGAATCAATGTACTCTTGAATCTCTTCTACTGGATCAGCAAAAGAAAAGGCTTTGGCTTGATAAGCAATGCCAAGGTTCTCTGCAGTTTGTTTTTTTAGTGAGGTATAAAGAGCCGAAGCCGCATCTTCTTTAAAAAAGATGGCTGCCACCTTGGGATAAATTCCCTTGGCATGATAAACAGCCACCTTTGTTTTTAATTTAAGGGCCTTCTGCTTGGCTAGTTGTTCTCCATTGAAAATCAAGGTCATATCAATATTCTACCAGGTGAACAGTGGGAACTTGCTGGCGACTTCTTTTACTTCAGCTCTAATTTTCAAAAGCACTTCATCTTTGACAATTCTCTTTTTAAATTCCTTCAAAAAGAGGCGGCGGGCGGTTTTTTCAGCTGGTAATTGTTCGCCTTTTATATGGTCAACTACCCTGGCAATCCATTGAGCAATTTTTGTCATCTCTGCCTCTTTCATACCTCTGGTAGTGACCAGTGGTGTGCCGATACGAATGCCTGATGGATAGAAAGGTGAGCATGGCTCATTTGGGATAGTATTGCGATTGGCGTAAATTCCAGCCACGTCCATTGCAAAAGCCACTTGGGTGCCAAAACCATCACCAAAAGTGGTCAAATCGATCAAGATTAAGTGGTTTTCTGTGCCATCACCTACTAATTTGAGACCTTCTTGTTGCAAAGCAGCTGCTAAGGCATCAGCATTCTTACGGATCTGTTTGCCATAGGCTTTAAACTCAGGTTTCATGGCTTCACCAGCAGCAATGGCAATCGCTGCAGTGGTTTCATTATGAGGACCACCCTGCAAAGCTGGAAAGACGGCTTTATCAATTTTATCTGCCAAATCTGCATCTTTTTCTAAACCACGCTGTGTAACCAGAATCATTGCTCCACGAGGACCGCGAAATGTTTTATGAGTGGTTGACATCACCACGTGCGCATATGGCACCGGGCTTGGATGCTCGCCTGCTACGACTAGGCCAGTGATGTGAGAAATATCTGCCAGAAGATAAGCACCTACTTCATCTGCAATTTCCGCAAATTTTTTGAAGTCCAGAGTAAAAGGATAAGCAGTGGTGCCAGCCACAATTAATTTTGGCTTATGCTTGAGAGCCAGCTGACGTACTTCTTCATAGTCGATGCGAGCGTTTTTATCCAAGCCATATTGAACTGGATTGAAATATCGTCCAGAGAAAGTCACCTTTGGATGACCGTGAGTTAGATGTCCGCCGCTAGAAAGAGCCAAACCCATCATGGTGTCCCCTTCTTCTAGCAAAGCAAACTCAACCGCTGAATTAGCTGGTGAACCAGAATAAGGTTGAACGTTGACGTACGGCACGTCAAATAATTTTTTGAGACGCTCTTGAGCTTCAATTTCAATCTCATCGATCATCTGATTGCCTTCGTAATAGCGACGCTTAGGATAGCCTTCGGCATATTTGCTGGACAAGCAAGAAGATAAGACACTGCGCACATCATCTGAACTTTGGTTTTCTGAAGGGATCAAGCCAATCATTTCTTTTTGGCGCTGCTCTTCTTTTTGGATGAGATTGAAGATGAGGTCTTTGTTTTTGTTGGTGTTTTTTTTCATTTTATTTTTCCTTTATAGTTTGATTGTAACTTATTTTGATTTTTTCAGCCAATTAACAGCTAAATATGTAAATGGCGTTTCCACCATCGAGAACAAACATTTAAGCCCCCAGTATGGCAAGACTAAAGACCAAACAAATCCGGTATTACTACCGCTCCAAAAAGCCAAAAACATAAAAATACTGGTGTCAAAAAACAAACTAACTATATTTGAGGCATTACTGCGTAACCATAAACCGCTGTCTTTGAAACGCGATCTAATTTTGGCGAAAATAAGGATGTCCATGCGTTCCGCCAAGAAAAAAGCAACCAAACTAGCCAAAGTCATGCGTAGTGATTTGCCAAAAATAGTCTGGTAAGCTGGCTCAAAGCTAGCTGAGCGAGCGCTTGGTGGCAAACTAATGGCTAACACATTAAATAAAGCCAATAAAACTAAAATTATAAAAGTACTGCGCATGAAGCTAAGCGATCTGGCTTTGCCTTCTACCTCAGTCACCACGTCATTAATGATGAAAGTAATTGGCAGGGTAAAAATTGCCACTGAGGCATTGAGAAATAAAATTGGAAAAGTTTTGGCTCCCATTAATTCTGCTGCGACGATGGAAGTAATGTAAATTGCTAATAAAAGGTCGAGTTTGTTGATTCTGGTCATTGGATTCTTTCTTAAAAAAATTAATAAAAACGAAAAGCGCTAAAATAAGCGCAAAAAAATGGAAAACAAAACTCTTAGAGAGTGGCGTAGGAGAGCTGGAAGTGGAATGCAGCTTTAAACATGGTTTGAATTGTAGAGGATGAAACTGGAGATAGCAATAAGTATCCCAATTTAAGCCACATAAACTGGAGCGTTAGAATTAATGGAGTGCAAAATTGCTTGCAATTCCTCCTGCTTAGGAGATTGTCTAAACTGCGCGAAACTATAGCCCTTATCTGCTAGTTCTCTTGGCACCTTAGATGTTGTTCTTATTTTGTTGCTGGCGCAAAGCATTTCAAAAACCTCTAGATGAGTATTTGATTTCAAAATCATTCCGCTAGCTAAGGCACCTCTTAGATAAAGTTCTAAGAGCTCAGAATCTATTGGGTCTGCAATTACCTCAACAAAATCAGTAAAGTTATGGCTGCTGCCATTTATCGTCGCTGTCGAAATTTCCCAAACTACTCTTATTTTGCCAGTTTTTGGCCGGACATAAGTTCTATACAAACTTTCTCTCAAAGCCATATATTCTATTTCTTTCAACTTAGCGTGCTTGCGCTCTAATTTGTGATGTTGCTCCAATTCGCCAGTCTCTTGACTAGCAATAAATGAATTAATATCGCCACCGACAAATATAATTCCCTTAAGCAATTCTTGAATCAACTGATCGTTCAAATTGGCTTGCAAAGCAATATTGAGCTCTTTTAATAAAAACATTAATTCTGGAAATTTGTCAGTTAAATATTTATCTTTGGCAAATTTAGCCTTGTAGGTTGCTGCATCAATTGCCCTTTCTAGAGCTGGCTCATCTTGAGTTGAAGGCAATTGTAAAACTCGACCATTGTCAAAGTGGACTGCTGGATCAATTAAAGCAACCACAATATCCATAGCTGCTTTGGCTTTATCATATTTACCAGTATTAATAATCAATTGCGAAACTTGCGCAAAAGCTTCCCTAAGCCCTTCTTTCCTCTGGTCTCTTGCCCATTGTTCTGCTTCAATCGTATCGGATCTAAAAATCTCAACCGACATTTTTCAAAACCTCCATAAATCCTAATTTTTTGTAACGATTTAAAATAGTTTTTTCCTCTATCCCCTGCTCTCGCCAGTTTTTGCCTAGTAAATCAATCATTTCACGTTTCTCAAAAGGAAAAATAATCCAAGCCTCCGTACTAGTCCCATGGAAATCTGGCATAAAAGTTGACCAAGGTTTGATGAGTAAAGTCGCTGTTTTAATAATCCCCGCCCCCTGTTGTTGCAAATAACTTTGAGCGAAACGAAGTGACTCACCACTATCTGCCACATCGTCAAAAATTAAGATATTTTTTCCCTTAATTTCTACTGAGTTGGGAATCTCTTGGTAAATTTCTGGTTTTTCTAAACGTTTGTTAATGCCTTTGTAAAATTTAACTCCCAAACTGGCCAACTCTTTAATACTAGAATAATCAACAAAAGAGCGGCTCATCGGCCAAGCCCCCTTGGCGAGAGCAACCACTAAATCAAAATGAATTTCTGAGGTTTTAACCTGCCTGGCAATATCCAGTGTCAAGCTGTCGAGCTGATCCCAGCTCGGAGTAATATACTTGGCTTTGTCGCCTTGGAAACTGATTTCTTGAAAAGCAATCATTTGTTCCTTTCACCAAGCCTTTTTGTAAGAATGGCTTTGCATCTTTCGCACCAGCTACTTTTTGCTTTGCAAAAAGATAGGGTTCGAAATAAAAAAAAGACGTCCACTTTTTCTTATTCGCTTGGTGTCCCCCTGACTTTTGATCAGGTTTGTTACTTGGGAATACGAAAAACTAAACGTCTTCGCACTCTTACTATTTTTTAACTAAAGATTATTATAACAGCGGCAATGTTATAGGACAAGATCCAAAACTTCTTTGAGATCGCCCGCCAAAGGGGCCTCAATGATCATTTGCTTGCCTGTGCTTGGATGGGTAAATTCAAGAGACATGGCGTGTAAAAACTGTCTTTTGCACCAAAAAGCATCTAGTTTGGTACGTTTTTTACCAGCGTAAATTTGATCACCAACCAAAGGATGCTGCATAGCTGCCATATGAACTCTGATTTGATGGGTGCGACCGGTTTTTGGTTCTAAATGTACCAAGGAGAAGCCAGCCTGATAAATCTCTTTGATTTTTTTGGCTTTGAATTTGCTTTGCTCTGCTATAACTGGAATTAGCTCATCTTTTAATTTAAAAAATTCTTTTTCAACTTTATAGTCAGTTACTGCTGGTTTGCCAGCACTATCTACAGTGAACTTCAATCTGTTGAAATTGCTGCGACTCATTGGCGCCACAATGTGTCCGCTTTTCTCAGCTAGTCTGCCATGAACTAGGGCTAGGTAGACTTTACTGGTTTGGCGTTTTTTGAACTGAGCTAATAAATTCAGAAGGGCTCCTGGGTTTTTGGCCAAAAGCAAAACTCCACTCGTATCTCTATCTAGACGGTGAACAATGCCAAGTCGCTCTCGCCAAATCTCTAGTGGCTCGCCAAATTCAGTCACAAAGTCATCTGGAATCATTGCAGTGTATGCAGGATTTTTCTGCCAAAATTCATCAGTAAAATATTCCTCGCCAAACTTTTCCACAAACCAATCTTGAATCGTCGGGTCTTTGACCGTGCTGGCTCGATTAACAACCAAGCTACTCGGCTTATTAATAACCAAAATATCTTGATCTTCGTATAATATTTCTAAGTTCATGATTTTTTAAAGAAAGAGCGGCCAGATCTTTTATAAAGAAGAGCTAAACCAAAAACAAATACTGCCAAATAAATGAAATAGTCCAAAACTATGCCACTAAAAAACATACCTGGCAAACGAGTCGGTCCAGTTGCAAGGTGAAAAAAACTAGTAAAAATTAAAAACATACTAAATAAAAATCCTGATTGAGCAGTCTTTTTTCCACTTCGATACCACTCAAAAGTGCGATAAGTATATTCCATTCTACTGAGATAGACGTAAGCGAACAGATAATAAAAAAGCGAATAAAGTTGGGCTGGGTGAGTCTTTTCAAAAGTACCAATCGAAATCACTCCCCAAGGCATACTGGTAAAAGTACCGCCATAGCTGCCATCCAAAAAGAAGCCAGCGTAAACAAAAATCATGCCTAAACTAACCGAAGTCACATAGAAATCTAAAATTTCAAAGGCATCCCATTTATTTCTAACTGCATGACGATATAAATACCAAGCTGCAGCAGTCAAAGCGATCAGCGGTTCATTGCCAGATTTTTCAACAATATTGAAAATGCTAAAAATGTTTTGATTAAATTGGACCCAGTGAAAAACAACAAAGAAGAGCCTGCCCATCAAGAAACCAAAGAATCCAGATAATAGAAAAGCATCAAAAATTTCAAAAGTATCATAATGTTCTTCTCTTCCCTTTCGCCAAAAAACAAAAGCAGAAAAAAAGAGAGCTAAGAAAGCCAAAAGAGTTAATGACTTGAGGCGAAAAAATGGAAATTCAAAAAGGATTGGCAGCATAATTTAATGAACCATGAAGCCCGCTGTCCCCTCCGGGGACTAGTCACGCGCTTCGTTGTCCAAAACAAGCGATAAAACATGTTCGCTTGACGGCGTGCCGGGAGAGGGAATCGAACCCTCATGAAGTTGCCTTCATAGGTTTTTGAGACCTACGCGTCTACCAATTCCGCCATCTCGGCTAAAAGATTGAACTAAAGAACTACAGGATGTTTTATATTTTACCTTATTTTTGCCACAAGTCTAATATTTGATCACTTAATCAAATCGATCACAGGACCAAATGGACCATCAACTGGCAAAACCAGGTCAAACTTTTCTGCAAAATGTTCTTGATTGCTGCTGCTAAAAGCCACTTTGTAAGTTAAATCGAAATCAATTCCTATAGACATTTTAGCGTCATCCAGACTATCACCAATGAGCAAGCATTGGCTTCTACTCGGCTTAAGATCAATTAAGTTGTTTTTTACAAGCAAATGACCAGTTTTGTTAGCGATGTGGATGATTGGTTTAACTGTGTCTATAAAATAGCCTTGCTCATCAAAAATAATCTGATTGCTAAAAACCTTAATATTGTCTGCAAAAACACCTTCTTTTTCCAAAAGATATTCGATTGCAAGCTTTCCAAAACCGCCAGCCGAAAAAATAATTAGAGGAATTTCTTTAGCATTGATTGCTTTTACAAAATCCAATAACTGATCTCTCCACTGCATAAGCGGCGAATCACATACTTCCAACAACATTTCTTTGGAAACTCCACATTCCTTCATTACAGCAAAACTTTTTTCCCACCACTCTTGCATTAGATCAATCTTCTCTTCCTCACCAATATGTGGATCGATCTCGATTGGATAATAGTGATTAAAAAGCTGATGGCTAGCATCTAGACCGTCTTTGCCTAAGTATTTTTCATCCATCAGAATTGTCATTAAAGCTGAAGTTTTTTTGCCCATCACCTCTTTCTTGGTGAAAGTGCCATCAAAATCGGCAATGATTATAGTGTTGGCTGGATCAAGTAAATCTAATTTCATGAAGCGTATAGTTTAGCATATCGTCCTCTTGCCTCCAACGTTAAAATCAGTCATATTTAAGTCATGGATGCTATTAGAAATTTAGTTAGTCAAGCTTTTGCCGTAGACAGCATCTGGTCTATCGTCGTTCGTGGGGTGATTTGGATGGTGATCGCCATGATTATTATTGTTAGTGTAGATAATCCAAATTCAGATTTATCTAGCAAAAAACTCAAAGCCAATTTGGGCTTTTTTACAATGTTTTTACTGTTGTCTGGTGGATTAATTTATCTCTTGTTCGGCGTCGGAGCAAAATAGAAACACAATTTTCTAATATAAAACAAAAACAGTAAGGAAAGTCATTTTTGAGGCATTCGATCACCTGAGCGAACGTCTTCGCTCAAGAGATCGTGGCGAAAAAATGAATTTCCTTACTGTTTCCTATTCTCCATCCCAAAGAATTTAACTCTGTCGCCTCTAAAGTAGAGTTCGATATCGCCAAGACCACCATTACGATGCTTGGCAATTTTAAGAGTTACAGATTCACGTAGATCATCATCTTTACGATACAAGAACATCACGACGTCAGCATCCTGCTCGATAGAACCAGATTCACGAAGGTCAGAAAGCTGAGGAGCTTTTTCACCACGTTGTTCCACGGCACGAGACAGCTGAGCTAGAGCCAAAACTGGAATTTTTAATTCACGAGCAATATTTTTGAGACCCTGAGAAATTTCACCCACTTCTTGAACACGATTTTCGCGATTTTGACCATGAGCCAACTGCAAATAGTCAACAATTAAGAGATCAATCTCTTGCTCCATCATCAAACGACGAGCCTTGGTACGCATTTCGTAAATACTAAGACCTGGAGTATCGTCAATAAAAAGTTTGGTTTCTGCCAAAACGCCCATAGCATCAGAAATCTTGAGGAAATCTTCTTGGGATAAGCGACCAGTTTTAAGTTTCCAGGCATCAATATCAGCCTGACCAACCAACAAACGATCAACTAGCTCTTCTCTACTCATTTCCAAAGAGAAAAAGCCAATCTTTTTCTTGGCCACGATGGTTGCATATTGAGCAATGTTAACCGCGAAAGCAGTTTTACCAGTACCAGGGCGAGCTGCCAAAATAATTAAGTTGGATTTTTGCAGTCCTGCAGTCATACGGTCTAAGTCAGCAAAACCAGTTGGCAAGCCACGCAGTTCTCCACCACTCTTCTGTAATTCATCCAAACGATCGAAACTTTCAACTAGAGTTTGTTTGATTGGAGTAAAATCACGACGAGCATGAGTTTGCGAAATGGCCATCACCTTTTGTTCAGCTGTATCAAGAATTTCGTTGACTTCTTTGCTTTCATCAAAAGCCAAATTACCCATTTCATTGGAAAGAGCAATTAATTCTCTTTTGACGTATTTTTCTTTGACCATGGAAGCATAATTTTCCACGTTGGCTGCGGTTGACAACAGATTGGACAGCTGACTGATTCCGGAAACTCCACCTGCTGTTCGAATATTTTTATCTTTAGTTAATTGATCTTTGAGGGTAATAACATCGATGGCCATGCGCTTGTCATAAAGCTCAAGCATGGCAGAAAAAATTACTTGATTGGCCTTGCTATAGAAAGACTCTGGCTTAAGCAGCTCAGAGACCGTAATCATGGCGTCTTTATCAATTAAAATAGCAGCCAAGACTGAGTTTTCTGCATCAAGATCATGTGGCGGAACTTTTGGATCCATATCTTTTTTCTTTAATTACGAATTCAATTAATTTAACTGCGACGCAAGACCACTAACTGCATTTCTTCTGGCAAACGATCTTTTTCAACAATCAATTTGTCTTCTGGCTCTGGCGACATGCCGAAACTTTGCAAAAATTGCTCGAGTGGCTTGACTTTGGTATCGTTTGGATAAGAACTATCACTATAGTGCATAGGAATCAAAATGCTTGGACTGATGGCATTGGCAACTTTGATCGCCTCATCATTCATCAATGAGAATGGACCGCCAACCGGTAGAAATAAAACGTCAATCATGCCAATAGCGTCCAATTGTTTCTCATCCAACTGGTGAGCCAGATCTCCCAAGTGACAAATGGAAATGCCATCAATGAGAAATTTAAAAACAATATTAGGACCTTTTTCCGCACCATTTACTTGATCATGAAAAGTCTTGGTGCCAAAAACTGAAATGCCACCCACTTCATACTCTCCTCCGAAATCAACAATAAATGGATTTTCTCTTTTACTAGTGCCCTTCACTTTATCTTTGGCGTTATGATCATCATGATCGTGCGAGATAGTAACAATTTCTGCATTTAAACGAGATAAAGGTATGCCGACTGTTTTGTCATCAAATGGATCAGTAACAACACTGCCCATCTCTCCTTTAAGTTTAAAACAAGAATGTCCATGATAGGTAATTTGCATAATAGGACCCTAGTTTATCATGAAAACTTTACTTTTGTGTATAATTGACATAGGATACACTCTCCTAATCAAAAATTATGCGAAAAGAAATTCTTTTAGCTGTTTTCGTTGGCATCACCCTTGGTTTAATGATTACCTTCGGGATATATCAAAATTCTGAAAATGCCAAAAGCGGTCAAGATAGCAACACAGATCAGTTGATTAATAACCCCATCAGTACTCAGTCTGCGGTTGTTCAAGACCCTCAACTAGTCATCAATAGTCCGGATGAAGATCTCCTCAGCAATGAAGAAGAATTGATTGTTTCTGGCAGCGGCATTCCAGACAGTTTTGTAGTAATTTTTGTCAATGATATTGAGAGCATTAGCAACACAGATCAATCTGGAAATTTTTCAATCAAAGTCAAACTAATTAAAGGTGGAAATTTAATTGAAATCAACAGTATTGATGAAGATGGTAAACAGATTAGCAAACAAAGAACAGTGATCTATGAACCTAAATAATAAAAAAATGAATCGCCGCAATTTATTCCTAGTCCTTGCGTTCATCCTTTTCCTAGTCCCAGCCAAGCTGGTTTTTGCAGAAAATAACGCCACCAGCAGCTCCGCCAGTGCCGATCAAAAAACAGAAGAAAATGAGAATAGCACCATCAATAACATCAAAAAAGTTATTCAAGAAAAAAAAGTTGAATTGGGCAGCGCCGGAGCTAATTTGCGCAGTGAAAGAGCCTATCTTGCTAAAGTCTTGAGGGTGAGTGAGGAAACTTTAACTGTAACCAACTACTCTGGTAATAAAATAATTCCTCTAGTAGAGAGTATTTCTGTCCAAAAAAATGACAAGGACGCAAAAATCTCTGAAATTGCTGTTGGTAGTTTTGTTGGTGTTCACGGCGAAATGATTAACGATAACTTAAAAATCAAAAAAATCAGCATCTACGAAAAAGACTTTAGCCCTAAAGATAAAATCATTACCCTCGGTTCAATTTCTATGATCGGCAAAAACGATCTAAAAATTACTCCCCGCTCTGGAGAAAAAGAGCTGGCTTTTAGCTTTGACAAAAAAACCAATTTCCAAAACTATCAAGGTGAAGATGCTGAATTAATTGAATTTTATGAAGACCTACAGTGTCTAGTGGTTGCTTTTGCAGATAAAAATGGCAACTACGTGGTGAGCACGATTAGAGCTTTGAGTACTTTTGAAAAATAGACTAAACTTATGGTAATGAACATCATTGACCAAAGAATCAAAAAACTACAAAATTCTCTCACCGATCAACAAAGCATCCTCCTTTCAAGGAATAGCGACATTTTATATTTTTCGTCTTTCATTAGTACTGTGCCAGAAGAAAGAAGTGCTTTTTGCCTGGTTAGCAAAAATTCCTCTCACCTATTGTTGCAAAATTTTTTGCCAAAACCAGAAAATTTTCCTGGAGAAATTTTAACCGGCGCGTCATTGAGTAAGTTATCGGATCACCTTACCAGTTTGAAAAACAAACTAAATATAGATGAGATTTTCTTGGATTTTGAGAACCTCAATGTAGAAGAATTTAGAGTGATTAGCAAAATAGATGGACTCAAAGTCAATGTTTTAGATAAGAAAATAATTTGGAAAATCAGAAGTCAAAAGGATCAAAGCGAGATTAATAAAATTAAAACCGCCATCAAAATCACAGAACAAGCCGTCGAAGAAACAATCCAAGAATTAAAAGTTGGTTTGACTGAAATAGAAGTCAAAAAAATTCTAGAAAATAAAATTCGCCAGCATACCTTCTGCGATCTGGCTTTCCCCAGCATCATTGCCTTTGCTGAAAATTCCGTTCTTCCCCATCACCAATCTGGCTCCAAGAAGCTCACTAGAAACTGCGTTGTTTTGATTGACAGTGGCGCTAAATATCAAGAATACTGCGCCGATATGACTAGAACTTTGTTTTTTAAGGAAGAAAAAGCTGACAAAAATAAAGGTAGCGAAGAAAAAAGCGAGCTTGAGTTGGAGTTTGAAAAAATCTTGAAAATCGTCAAAACAGCCTATGAAAAAGCTGAGATATTACTCTCTTCCAAAGAAGTGAGAGCCGCTGATCTAGATCTCGCTTGTCGCAATTACATTACAAAAAAAGGCTATGCAAAAGACTTCATTCACACCACCGGGCACGGCCTAGGCATTGATATTCACGAACCGCCCTCAGTATATAGAACTAATGATACCAAGTTAATTCCTGGCATGGTTCTGACCATTGAACCAGGCATTTATCTTGAGGGAAAATTTGGCGTGAGGTGGGAAAATACGGTTTTTTACACCGGTGTTTGAACTTTACTAAAATATCCTGTTGCTATCAACTCAGTTAATTTATCTCGATGATACATAATTGCTGTTGCTCGACCCATCATGTCTGACCAAATTTCTGCAATAGCTTCTTTGGTTAAATAGTGTCCAGCTTCAGGGTGCTCTCGATATAATTTTTCCATTTGTTGGTCGATTGTATCAGTCATTGCCATTGCCCCAACCCTCATATCTTTATGATTGAGAACCGTGTCTTTGCCGCCAGCGATAATTTTTAGATTTGAAATCAGACCAGCAAAATTCGCTCCAACCATTTTTACCACTTCTTTAACATTGAATAATTTTATGGTTGGATCGCCAACAACTACATTTGCTTCTTGTAAAACCTGATCATCCATTAACACCCCACCCACCTCTCTGTGCAAACCAACAAAATGTGTCGCTTTTACTAAAAACCTGCCAAAAGCATTTTTAGCAACAAAATCATTCAGAGATGAGTCGACAATTTTAAGTTTGTTTCCAATCCCAAAAGTTGCCTGACCAGCCTCTTTATTTATTTTATTAACCTGTAATAGCAATCTCAGACCAGCAGCTCTTAGTGGGTCAATCAGAAAAGCATGAACATGATTAGAATTTCTAAAAATTCCCTTAGCTTCTTTGCCTCGCATCAACGGTGTCTCTGCTTCCCAGATAGCATTGGGGAATTTATTTTGTAAAATATTAATTAAGTATCTTCTGATATTGTCGCCGTCTCTTTCATTTGGCAATGGATAATTCTGAAGATTGTTCATTTTTACTGCAGCGATATCTTTTAAAAACTCTCCTTTTCCTTCAACACTCAGACCAGATTTTTCACCCTGAAATCCAGCTATTACCCTAGGCCATTCATCATGCAAAAATTGTGCATCCGCCAAAATTTGCTCACCAAAAGGCATTTGTTTTAATCTTGAAGTTAGGATTTCCATGCCTTTTTCAGCTACAGTTCTTTGATCACTCGCTGTTTTTCCCAATTGATCAGCATATTTCAGCATCCCATCGGTAAATCTGCCCACAGCATTTCCCAAATAGGCTCTGATAACTTCCCAACCACCCATCGAGTGGCCATCTACTCCAGCTACCCTATTGCTCATCCAAGTGCCACTTAGTAGCTCTGCTAAATTAATTAATTCTTTGGTGTAATTTTTATTCCCAAAAATTTCATTCCTCTTCTCTACTGTTTGTTCGAGTTTTTTGATTCCCTTCAAACTTTGGTAATAAAGAAGCAAATCTTGGGTGATTTTATTATCAAGATGCAGCAGTGCCTCGGCTAATTGAGCGTAAGTCGCATCCATGTCGTATTTTGGTTTATCTTCGCGCGTATTCTGTTCGGTTTTATTTAAATGTGTCCCACCACTTCCTTTGGTCATTAACATGACCACCATTTCTTTTTGACTAAGTTGCAAGCTTTGATTCTGCTCGCCAGTCATCTCGCCTTTTGCTAAGGCATCAATGATCGGCTGTTCTGCTGGGATTCCCGCTCCATAGCCATGATCTTTGTAATAAATCGCCTCTACTCCAGACATCAACTCAGTCCACTTCTCCCTACGTTCTCTTTGTGAAAGTCCAATCCATTCACTTACTCCACCTTCAGGTTTAATACCTTGTTTCGCTATGGTCCAACCAATTTCTCTGGTAATTTCTGAGGGAATTAAAACTAATTCATAAATCATGCCTGTTTTTTGATCCACCATGATTTCCAATGACTCTGCCTTATTGAACTCAATTCTGCCAGAATTCTTTCTTAATTCAATCAGCTCGCTTAAGCGTTCATAAAAGCTATTAACCACGTTAACCGCAATGGTGAATTCACTTGGGTCTGGACCATTTTCTAAAACATCAAAAGAATGAACTTTCATTCTCGATTCTTCGCTTAAACCTCTCATTTCTTCAAGTCTAGTCATAGTATTTATTTCTCAATAAAACTAATCCTTAAAAATGTGGACCGGAGGGGAATCGAACCCCTGATCTCTGCAATGCGAATGCAGCGCTCTACCAATTGAGCCACCGGCCCTTTCTTTTCTTCTGCTACCCGCACCAAATATTACTAAAAAATAGCTAAAGTAGTATAACATTGTATAATTAGAGTCAACCATGATCGTAGAACATACAGCAACCCAAGCAAAGGAAGTTGGTCAAAAAACTGAGCTGGAGTTAATAGTCGAAGAAATCCTCATCAGCCCCAAAAACAGATTAATTCAAACTTCCAGAGAAAACATTGAGAAAATTATTGAGCAAACCATGGCTAGAATTAGCTCACAAAAAGAAAAGATACCTTCTTATCAAAAAACTTTAAATTATCTAAGAAAAATCACCTCGCACCTACTCGGCTTGAAAGTTAAAGAGCCACAAAAAATCCCAACTGCCGTGACCATTGATTGCGCCTACCTTGCATCAGATAAAGAGGATCCAAACAATATAAGAATTAGAGTTCTCATTGAAATTTTTACAAAATTCTCTGAATATCAAAACGTCCTAAAGGAAATTGTCCCAAATGAAGTTGATAGCGCTCTTGAATTGGTAGTAAAAAAATCTTTAGAAAATTTAAAGTTAAAAAATGGAACGTCATCACAAATACTATTTGTTAAAAATTTAGATTTGCTTCATAAAAATAGCCAAGCACTAATAGTTGAGCTACTTTTCAAAGATTTGTCCTACCAATCCTCTGCTCTTACAATTAACATTCTTCATACAGAACCCATTGCAACTTATGTTTATGATATGAGAAATCTAAAGAAAATTGGCTTTGGAGAAGAAGAAATAGAAACTTTTGAAAGAAAAACCGTTTAAATTGTTAGATAAATTTGACCAAAAAGCCTTCATACCCTATAATAAACAGCAATGCAAAAAGAAAGTGCAAAAGTTTCAGCTTTTCATCACAACACCTCTGTCTAAGATTGGGGTGATTTTTGCATATTAAAAGAGATCCCCCACGAGGGGATTTTTTAATTTAAAATAGAAATAAACAGAAAGAAAACATGTCAAAACAAAACATACAAACACTCAAAGGCTTCCGCGATTTTCTGCCAGATGAGGCTCGCAGCAGACAATACGTGAGCGATAAAATCAGAGAAACTTTTGAAATCTATGGATTCGAGCCTATCCAAACTCCTACTCTGGAGTATGCCAGTCTACTTCTTGGTAAATATGGTGACGAAGCAGATAAATTGGTCTATACCTTTGAAGATCGTGGTGGCCGTCAAGTCGGCCTCCGCTACGATCAAACTGTGCCAACGGCTCGTATTTTGAGTCAATATCAGAACGAATTGCCAAAATATTTCCGCCGTTACCAGGTTCAAAACGTCTTTCGCGCTGACAAACCTCAAAAAGGTCGTTACCGTGAATTTACTCAGTGTGATTGCGATATCTTTGGCAGCGACAGTATTTTGGCTGATGCTGAATTACTCGCCACCGTTGATAGCGTTTTTAAGAACCTAGGCTTTAAATCCATCGTCATTGAATTTAACGATCGCAGTCTGCTCATTGAAAGCATCAGTCCTTTCACCAATGAGAAAGTGGATGTTTTTTCGATCATTCAAAGTATCGATAAATTGGACAAACAAAGTCCCGAAATGGTAATTGAAGAATTAGTCGATAAAGGCCTCTCTAGAAAAGATGCTGAAGCAGTTATAAGCAAGATTAATAAGATTGAATTATCAAGAGATTTGTCAAAGATTGTACAAAAATCTTTGGAACTAGGAGTGAGCAAAGAGAACTTGGTCTTTAACCCAAAACTAGCTCGTGGTTTAGACTATTACACTGGCCTAATTTTTGAAATCAAAATCCCTGAATTTAGCAACTCTTCAGTTGGCGGTGGTGGTCGTTATGACAATTTAATCGAAGACCTTTCTGGCTACAAAATGCCAGCCACGGGCTTCGCCCTTGGCTTTGACCGTGTAGTGGAAATCTGCACCGAAATGAACTTAATCAGTGGCAGCGAGACTGGAACTGCAGTGATGGTTGGCTTTTTTGAAGAAGAAGCTTGCCAGAATAAAGCCATGGAAATCGCCAAAGAACTCCGTGCCGCCAAGATCAAAACCGAGCTCTTCCCTGCCTTCGATAAATTGGCCAAACAATTCAAGGCCGCAGAACAAAAAAAGATTCCTTTTGTGATCGTCGTCGGCGAAAACGAAATCAAAGAAAATAAATTTACTATTAAAGATATGAAAACTGGCGAGCAAAGCTTACTCAGTCTAGAAGAGATTAAGGAAAGGCTCAGCTCCTTGAAGTCAATGTAAGCATTGCAAAAAGACAGGGTCTGCATCTTTTGTACCATCTGCTTTTTTGCAATGTGAGCCTTGCAAAAAAGCAGGGTTCAAAATATAATAACCGTTCTTATATGAAACAAGGTATACATCCTAGCAATTGGCAACATGACTGCGTCGTCACCTGCAGCTGTGGTCACACATTTGTCACCGGCGGCGTTAAGAAGGCTATGCAAGTCGATATTTGCAGTGCTTGTCATCCTTTTTTCACTGGTGAAATGAGATTCGTCGATCGTCAAGGTCGCGTAGATAAATTCCAAAAGAAAATGCAATTAGCCGCAGCAGCCGCTGCAGCAGCCGCTAGCAAAACCAAAAAGGCCGCTAAAGAAAAGGTTGACGCTAAATCCTACAAACAAATCTTAGTCGATCAGCAAAGTGAGCTTAAAGCCAAAAAAGAAGCTGACGTTACCGTAGCCGAAAACTAGTTCCTCCTTTTGTTATATAATTATTACAGCCACAGGCTGTATCTTTCTGTAATATTCAGGAAATTAGGAAATATGGATCAAATTTTTAACCCTTATCAAATACAAATCGACAATTTAGACAAAGCTCTTGCTGATAATCAAGCATTACTACAAGACGAAGAAATGAAAGATTTGGCGACTGAAGAAATCGCCCATCTTCTGGAAGAAAAAAAAGCTCTCGAGCTAGCGGCTGCTGATTTTATGAGCAGTCAAAACAAAAGCGAAGATAACAGCGATGAAGTCGCTAAAACTGCCAACGCTATTATTGAAATTCGTGGTGGTGCCGGTGGCGATGAAGCCAAAATTTGGGGCAATGACCTACTTCGCATGTACACTCGCTATGCAGATAACAAAGGCTTGAAAGTCGAAATGATTGATGATCTAGTCATCAAAGTCAAAGGTCGCGTGGAACTCCCTATCGTCAAAATTGATGAAGAAGGTAAGGTTAATAAAACCGGTGAAACCGAGATCGTTTCTGCCTATAAACTTTTCCGTTATGATTCTGGCGTGCACCGCGTCCAACGCGTTCCAGTCACAGAATCGGCTGGTCGTATTCACACTTCTACTGCCTCAGTAGCGGTTTTGCCAGAAGTTACTGCCGCTGTGGTTGAAATTAAAGAAGAAGACCTAGAATGGTCTTTTATGCGCGCTGGTGGCGCTGGTGGTCAATCAGTTAATAAAACTAGTTCGGCTGTCCGTTTAGTTCACAAGCCAAGTGGCTTAGTCGTCAATGCTCGTACAGAGAGAAAACAGGCCCAAAATCGCCAAATCGCTCTGGAGCTTTTACGTGGCCAACTTTGGCAAATTGAAGAAGATAAAAAACAAGCTGCTATCGGTGATGCCCGCAGCAACATCGGTCGCAACATGCGCGCTGAAAAAATTAAAACCTACAACTATCCACAAAGTCGTGTTACTGACCATCGTATTCACCAATCTTGGCACAATCTTGAGGGAATTCTTGAGGGCGATCTTGATGAATTGATTGCTTCAACTAAGTCTTTGATTGAAATTGAAGATCCAAAAATTGCTGAAGAAATCGAAGATCTAGATTAAATTTCAGGCTTCTGTTTTTAGAACTGCTCGACTGCTTTTTCCAGCACCTCATCTTCAGTAGTATCGTAGTTTTGGGCAATCTCCACATCAACTGGAATGCCTTCCTTGTGAATCCAGCTGCCATCTGGTGTTAACCAGCGACCGACAGTGATATGAAGACCACCACCATTACTTAATTCACGACGATCCTGAACAGTGCCTTTGCCAAAGGTTTTTTCACCAATTAATTTGATTTTCAAATCATCTTTGAGAGCTCCGGCCACAATTTCTGAGGCTGAAGCACTGCCTTTGTTGACTAAGACCACAGTCTTGATGCCTGCCAGACGAGCTTTGCCGGTACTATTGTAATTCTTGGTGCTGTACTTAGATTTTTGGCTAACCACTACCCCACTTTTGACAAAATCACTGGCCACATCGATAGACACATCAAAGAAACCTCCTGGATTATTACGCAGATCTAAAACTAATCCGGAAATTTGATCTTTTTTGCTGAGAATTTCAGTGACGGCTTTATTCCATTCGTCCATAGTTCTCTCTCCAAACTTAGAAAGTTTGAGGTGAGCAACTTTTTTACCTTTAACTTCTGTAAATTCTAAAGTAACGCTTTTGACAATAATCTCGTCGCGCATGACAGTAATATCTTTACTGCTGTTATCACTCTTTCGGTAGATAGTTAGAACAACTGGACTATTCTTTGGACCACGAATGTTTTTGACAGCATCATCCAAAGTCCAACCCGTAGTATCTTGGTCTAATTTTTTGCTTTCATCTTTGACGTGAATAATGATATCGCCAGCGAGGAGGCCGGCTTTGTCACCTGGACTATCGGCAAGAGGAGCTAAAACACCAACAGCTCCATCAATGTAGGCCAGTTCTATGCCAACACCATAGAAACTACCAGCCAAATCTTCTTCTGCCTTAGCGTTATCTTCTGGTGGCAAGTACATGGTGTATGGGTCGCCTATACCAGCAACCATTCCAGAAACGGCACCGTTCATCATTTTGGTTTCGTCTATTTCACTGGTTTCAAGATAATCTTTTTCTACTAGCTGCCAGACCTCCCAAAAAGTATCCATCGAAACTGGAACTTTACTTGAATCATCCATCAATTTGGAGAGATTACTTGATTGAGTTTTTTGGGCTAAATTTTCAAAAAGGGCAATTTTTTTACCAAAAAGAGCGCCTTCGCTAGCATAACGAAAGCCCATCACTAAACCAAGGGTTAAGAGTAAAACAACAAAAAGAGTTGTGCGAATAAAAGCGAAGATGAAGCTTGGTTTTTTTCTCATAAAAAAGTCTGTTCGTTTCGTAACAGACTGATTGTAGGGCAGCTTGCAAAAAAAATCACAAGCAAAATCTAGTTAAAACTAAAGATTGTGATGAAATTAAACAGTTTGGGTAAATGGCAAAAGGGCTAAGTGTCTAGCTCTCTTGACTTCACGAGCCAATTTTTTCTGCAATTTAGCGGTCAGACCAGTTTTTGCTCTTGGCAAAATAGCACCCTGAGCGGTGACAAATCTTCTGAGGTCTTCGGCTTTTTTGTAGCTAAAGTTGTGAGTCTTCATTATTCTTCCTTAATTATTAATATTTTCTAATTTGGTTTGTATTAAACTAAAATGGGATGTCATCTGAGACATCTTCTACTTCACCAGCTTCTGCTGGAACAGCTTTTTTAGGAGCTGATTTGGCTGGAGCACTTGGCATTTCTTCTTCTGATTCGCCCTCGGCACCACCTTCAAATTTTCCACCTCTATTACTAAGTAACATCATGTTATCAATGACGATTTCAGTAACTTTTCTCTCTTCACCAGCTTCAGTTTTCCAATCTCTGGTCTGAATACGACCTTCGACGTAAACCTTGTCACCTTTGTGAAGTAATTGTCCACAAATTTCTGCTAACTTGGACCAAGCAACAACATTGTGAAAGTCTACTCTTTCTTGTTTATCACCGCCATCAGCTGGAGTCCAGGAACGATTAGTTGCTATACCAAAAGAAGCCACAGCAGTGCTGTTTGGGGTATAACGTAAATTTGGATCTCTGGTCAAGTTACCAATTAACATGACTTTATTTAAAGAACGTACTGACATTTCGGCCTTTCTCTCAATAGAGTTGATTTGTATTGATCTTTATTCATTATGCAGCAGCAAAGTTACAAGAAGTGTAACTAATCATTTTTTGGTTTAGTAAAGAAAAGAAACAACAAACAACATAAATTAATCTTTAATAGATTCTGCAACATCATCAGCAATCACCAATAAATGGCGAATGATTTCACGATGTAGGGTCAAATTCTGGTCAAATTTTTGAACATTCAAAACTGGGAAGTTTAAAATCATGTGCACGTAAACAGCTTCCTCATAGGTCTTGCCTGCTTGAGAAATACCGTAAGCCATATGCTTGCGACCCCATTCGTCTTCTTTGACGACGGTGCCTTGATTTTTGGCTACTAAGTCAATGATTTCTTTTTTTAGTCTGGAAACGTCGGCGTCTAAAAGATCGCCAGGAATCAAATAAGTTAATTCGTAATCTTTGGAAATGATTTCTTTAGCTAATTTCATATTTTTCTAAGATTCGCTAGCACCTGACCCCGTCTGGTACTTTGGATAATTTATAAAGCGAATTTTAATTTCTGGAGTGGATTATATCAATAAAAAAGCAGAAAGTCTAGGTTTCTTCTACTTGCCGATCATGAACTCCACCACGTCACCGTCTTGCATCAAATAATCGCGACCTTCTTGTCTGACTTTGCCAACTTCTTTGCAAGCTGACCAACCGCCCAAGCTCATAAAATCAGCAAAACTGACAATGCGAGCACTAATAAATTTCTTGCTAAAATCAGTGTGAATGACACCGGCTGCTTCTTGAGCAGTAGCGCCACGATTAATGGTCCAGGCTTTAACTTCAATCTCACCAGCAGTTAGGAAACTTTGCAGACCTAGAGTCTCATAAGCTACGCCAGCCAGACGAGAAAGGCCACTTTGCGTAAGACCTAGTTCCTCCATGTACATTGTTTGATCTTCCTCTGCTAAAGTTGCCAATTCGCTTTCGATTTTGGCAGAAATAGCGACGATCTGTGCTTTTCGCACCTGCAATTTTTTGGCAAAAAACTCGGCGATTTCATCGGCTTTGGCCAAATCTTTTTCATCAACGTTAATGGCAAAAATTTCTTTTTTGGCAGTTAATAAACACAATTCCTTGGCCACTAGCTTTTCAGTTTCACTCTGACAATCTAAGCTTTGGCCTTTTTCAATTTTGGCCAAAAATTCTTGGATAGTGTCCCACTTAGCTTTATCATCTTTGCTGACCGCACCTTTTGGTTGGTGCTGTTTTTGCAAAGTTTCCAGATCAGCTAATTGAAGTTCCGTGCGAATCACAGCCAAATCTTGCTCTGGATCAACTGAGCCTTCACGAAGCACATTGGCGTCACTGAAATTGCGCAAAACATGACAGATGGCGTCTGTCTGACGAATATTGGCCAAAAATTTATTGCCCAAACCCTCACCTTTGCTTGCACCAGCGACCAAGCCAGCAATATCCACGAATTCAACGAGAGCGTATTTGATCGGAGGCAAAGTTTTGAGTTTATCAGTTTTTTGGGTAAGCTCAGCCAAAGCTGGCAAACGCAGATCAGGCACTTCCACCACGCCAACATTTGGCTCAATCGTGGCAAAAGGATAATTAGCTGCTAGAGCAACTTGTTTTTTAAGTAAGGCATTGAAGAGTGTGGATTTACCAACGTTAGGCAAACCTACGATTCCGATTTGAAGAGACATAACTGAATTTTAACACAAGATTGGTTTTTTTAGAGAAAATTCTTGATCAATTGACAAGAATTCGCAAAAAGCTCTTGTTCTGCTTGTGAAAGTTGCACTTCCAAAATTTGCTCAACGCCATTTTTTCCAACGATACAAGGCACACTGACTGCCAAATCTGATTGACCATAATAATTTTCAATTGGAATAGAAACTGGCAAGACAGAGCGCTGGTCTTGCAAGATTGCTCTGGTTAATTGAGCAATAACTACTCCAATGGCGTAATAAGTGGCACCTTTGGCTTGAATAATTTTCTTGGCGGCTTCACGAGTTTGAATAAATGCTCCATGAGCTCTCTCTGGTGAATAATTTGGGAAATGATCTAAAGGTTGGCCACCAACAGTTGAGCCGTCCAAGGTTGGAAAAGAACTATCTCCATGTTCTCCAAGCACATAAGTGTGAATACTTCTTGGGTTAACATCAAGTAATTCACCCAGATGAAAACGGAAACGAGCGGTGTCGAGCATTGTGCCGGTGCCAAGTACACGACCCTTTGGTAAACCCAAGATTTTGGCTAAGTGATAAGTCAAAATATCGACTGGGTTGCTAACTACAACCACAACACTATTTTGCACATAAGGCGCTATTTCATGTCCAATTTCAGTAATAATTTTCTTGTTTTCTTCAACCAAATCCAAACGAGATTGACCTGGTTCCTGAGCCGCTCCAGCAGTAATTACCACGATGTCAGAATCCTGCAACACAGCGTAGTCATCACTGACAGTAATCTTAGTTGGTTCCAAAAATGGCAGACCATGCTCAAGATCGAGCTTCTCGCCTTCTATTTTATCTATCGAACGTGAAACTAAAACAATTTCATCTGCCACATGACGAAGTAATAGCGCATAAGCAGCAGTGATACCAACTTTTCCAAGGCCAACTATGGCAATTTTACGAGAATCATTTAGCATATATTCCTTCAACTAACTTTTAGTTATTAGATGAACTTATGCTACCAGCATTACTCCAACCATGCAAATTAAAGCGGCAATCACTTTACGCCACAAATGATCGTTTTCTTTGATAAAAATAGCAGCCAAAATCACCGTCAAAATAATGTTTGTCTTGACCACTACTCCAACTTGCGAAAGCATCGCGCCTTTACCTAGAGCACCATAAAAAGTAATCACTCCCACAGAATAAAACATCGTGTAGATGATTAAATTTTTGTTAATGGTTTTGATTGCTTTTGGTAATTGAAGTATTTTCTTTGGATATAAAAATAAAAGCATTACTCCAGGAAAAAGCGACATCATCGCTGCAAAAGAAATAGCGTCATAAGATCTAATAATCAAAGTGTCACTGACTACGGCAAAAGAGAAAAAACTGGTAGCCAACAAAGCCAAAAGCGCACCTTTATTAAAAACAAATTTTTTCCCACGATGAGCAATAATCAAAATTGCAGCCAAAACAAAAGCTGCACCCAAATATTGCTGGGGCACCAAACGCTCACCAAGAAAAATATAGGCACAGATCATGGTGACAATTGCCCCAGCTCCTGCCAAAACGGTCATTTCTGAGGCTTCAATAAGCTTAATAGACTTAAAAAACATCACTGATCCCAACGCGTATAAAACTGTGCTGAGTAAAAATAGTGGCCACATCGTCGCTAGTGGTGGAAAAGAAAAACCTTGACTAATGGCAAACGGCAAAACAATTAAACCTAGAAGAAATTGAAAGATTATGGTCGATAAAACCGGGTCACTTTCCTCTTCTTTCATGGCCAATCTTTGAAATAAAGAAGCCACTGAAATTGCTACCACATTAATGGATAAAAGAAGTAACCAAGACATTAGATTTTTCCTACCAAATCTACACCTGGGGTAAGAGTCTTATCTCCTGGCCTCCAGCTAGCTGGACAAACTACTGCACCGTGATTATCGTAGACAAATTTAGCTGCCTGCAACTTGCGGAAAATCTCTTCAGTGTTACGACCGATACTATTGTCATGCATATCGATGGCAACAATTTTTTGATCTGGATTAATGATAAAAGTGGCACGCAGCGACAAACCCTCATCCTCCATGAAAGTCCCGAACATTCTGCAATATTTGCCACCTGGATCAGCAAGCATTGGATATTTAACCTTGGCGATGGCTTTGGAATTATCGTGCCAAGCCTTGTGTACAAAAGCCGTGTCACTACTAACGCTAAATACTTCTGCACCTAATTTCTTAAATTCCTCGTATTTATTGGCTGCTTCTTCTAGTTCTGTTGGACACACAAAAGTGAAGTCAGCTGGGTAAAAAAGCACTACTAACCACTTGCCTTTGTAGTCTGAGAGCTTGATTTTGAGCAACTTTTCCTCATGAAAAGCGTCCATGATAATTTCTGGGAGAGTGTCGCCGATTTTTAGCATATGAGATGATTTTAGCATTAAAATTTAGCGAGTGCTCCAGTGAAATTTAGTCCTATAACATTGACTTTTTGGTCATAAAGTGACATAATAAGGCCTAGTTGATCCATCGTTGAACTGTGGTCTTAGCGACTGCAGAAAACTCACACGGCGATGGAAGTTTTATTCTGGAGGTGAGCGATGAGGAAAAAAATCGCGAACCTAATGGCGGCGCTTCTAGCCGCCTCTTTGCTTTTACTCGGTTGTGGCGGTATTTTCGTCACAAACGAGTATAAGGCCTCTCACGACTGCGACTTCTCCGAAGTTGCGGCCGTGAAAGAGGCTGCCTGCGATTACGTCGACGCCATAAAAGGCGAAAAAGTGATCGCGAATCTCATCAAAGATAAAGAGGATGAGATTAAAGTTTTAGAGGACGAAAAAACAGTCCTCGAAAGCAAATTTGAGGCCAGCCACGAGCTGACCAAAAAATTTGAAGAGTTATGGAAGGCCTCTGGAAAACCTTCCACCAAGGTGCCGCCGCCAACCGCAACGGCGAAACCAAGAAAAGGAGGCAGCAACTAGCCTCCTTAAAAAAATCCCTGCTTCGAAAGAGGCAGGGTTTTTGCATTTAGAAACAAAAAAACAATCATCTCGCACAATCTACTCTCTATTAACAATTCTTTAGTAACTATTTGGTAATTTGCAAAAAAGCCATTTAAGTCCTATAATATCAGTATTAATCATGAACGAATATATTAGAGCATCTTTTGAAAAATTTTTTAAAGGTTTTTCCCTCAATCAAGAAGGAAATAAAAAATTCTCCAGAAGAGATTTCTTAAAATTAGCTGGAGTTTCAGCTGCCATTGCGGCTGGTCTATCCGGCTGTGGTCCAGAAGACAGCGTTCCCATCAAGTTGGGCGAATTAGGCTGGGCGAAACCTCTTGATGAGCTTGAGAGACAGGGCTATATTTACGAAACTGAAAAATTCGGTGCTGGACCAGATGGCAAGCCAAGATATCGCAAAATCTCATTCAAAAACAATCTTTCTTTCGGAGGAGTTCCTCCAAATCCACTAGATTCATTTGCGCCAGATTCTAGAGGCATCGATCAGACAAATGAATGCAAAATGATCAAAGATTTTCTTCATCAGAGAGTTCAGGAAATCATCATCATTCAAGAAAATATTCCAGATCCTCTCAATCCCGAAGTTGAGAATTGGGTTTCCATGAAAATTCCAGGCACGCTAGAACACATGCGTACCACAGCCAATATTGCTAATAACGTAGACAATCAGCTAAATGAGGAACAAATTGCCCAGTTCGCTTCTTGGTTGGCAGAATATTTGGGCTCAACTTCAGACCCAGAAAACACGGATTTATTAAAAAATCCTCTCCAGCTTGCCAAAAATGTTGCCAAAGCAGAAATACTTAAAGCGATTGTCGATTCAAAAGTTACCAGCCAAGAAGCTCAAACAATTATTAGAAAATATTTGTTTAACTTTACTTTCCCAAATGGCAATTTACCAGCAGATTGGGCTAGCTGGGACATCTGGTCAGAAATTGGTCGCAGCAGGTTTTCAGACATTCCAGAATCAATGCCTATAGAAACTCTCATGAACGTCTTTAGAGCTTTATCTTCCCAGTTTGGAGAAGATATTTTCAGAAACACTAATGGGCAAGACTACACAGATGCTCAGATTATGAATTCCATTATGGATAATTCTGGTCTTGCCGCAGCTGACTGCATAGTTGTTCCTAAAAAAGCAGATTCTGAAGAAAATTTGAGAATAGAAACAGCATTTGCAGAAATTAAGAAGCAATTCGTAGAAATTCAAAAAAAGCCGCGCATCTTTAAAGTTGATTTTGGCGGAGTCACCAAAATGGTGGTAATTCACGATTTACTTACATACGATGTTCAAGACGAGATTGTAGACTGGGACCCTCGCTTAGATCCAGGGGCCATTGTTAATGAAAAAAATCAGCGAGATGGAAGCAACTGGCAATGGTTGGCCGTTAGTGAAGAACCTAAAGCTGAACTTAACAACACTACAATTAAACAATGCATAGAGGGTACATTTACTGGAATAGCTGGTAAAATTTCAAAAATTGAAGAATTCCCACCAGAAGCTATTGAATGGTTTATGGTTCCAAATAAATTTATTGGTTTAAATAAAAAAAGATTATCACCTGGTCTAAAATTTACTGGCTATAAATATCAAACAATTAACGAAGGAGACCCTTTACCTCCAAAAGAAACCAAGATTTGGCTTTTTGATAAAAGGATTCGCGATGAATGGACGCCAATTCAAGCTCAAGACCAAACAGAAAATGTGCTCAACACCAGCCTTTCAATGGAAAACTGGATAACTGATGTGACCACAATCATAAATAGCGCTATTAATAATGGCGTTAAAGAACTTTTTTCGGAAGGCTTACTAAGCAGTCTTGATTGGCTGAGTCGTGCTTTGCGAGGCAACGAGGGAGATAATTTCATGAGCCATCCTTTCCTAAAGCCAACTGATCCCTACATGAGAGACTTGCTTGCTGATAAGAAAATGGAAGACCTATTGGAAAAAAGAGGCGCCAATTCTAATGAAGATGTCAACATGGCTGTATTTCTAGAAAAAGTACAACTTAAAACAATTACTCTTAAAGAATTCTACTTGGACAAGCCATGGGTTGAGGGGGTTCTGGAAGGCATGGGAGTTGATACTAAAAATGGTTGGTGGCCTGCCTTTAATGCATTTGCCGAAAAGCACGTCGGATCCATCAACCAGGATTTTTTCAATGAAAGTCAGCTAGAAATCAATGGCAGACAAATAGAAATGGCAAAAGGTGATTTTTACCCAGTGGAAAAAGTCATTACTATGCCTAACGGCGAAAAATATTTAGTCTTAAAAGAAATTACTGATTTCAGTTTATTAGGCTTAAGTACTGATGGAAAATTCATCGTCATACCTTTTGATGAAGCCATGCAAAAGGTGCTTGTTCTTGATCCAGACAACAATATTTTGAAATTTGCTAAAGATGTTGTAGAAAATATTGCAGTCCCCGCCTTGGTAATTGGTGCCATTGTTGCTCCAGAAATAACTGGAGGACTTGTTACGGCAGGAGGTGCTGCAATAAAAGGAGAACTATTGAAAATTCTCGCTTCAATTGGCGCGAAGCTTATAAAAACAGTTACAAAAACTCTTTTATAAAAAAATTACTCTTCGCTAGGAATCAAAATCCAGCAAAGCAAATAGATGAATAGACCTGGAAAGCCACCTGGAATTAAAGTTAGGGACAAAATCACCCTGATCAAAGTCACATCAATTTCAAAATAGTTGGCAAAGGCCATAGCTACACCAGCGAGCTTGCGACCTTTCATTGGACGAATTAGTTTCTTTATAGTTGATTTTGGTTTTTGAGTGGGCATGGGTTTCTCCTTTTTTCGAGTTTTAGATTAGCATATGCGATTGTAACATGCTTATAATAGCCGCATGACTATAATCCAAATAATGTCAGCTGCGGAATCATTCCTCGCAAAAAATCTACCATATTATTACCCTGATGAAAGTCAGGAGGAAAAGATAGCGATACTTCTAAAAGAAATTGTTAAAGTTGATGGGGATAGAGCCAGAGAAATTGAGAATAGTCTGAAGCAATTTTCAAAAAACTCAGTAGAGGGACAGAGTTCTATGAACTTTGAGACATTCAATCAATCAACTAATTGGAGGTAGCAATTAAATCTCCCCCTCTCAAAAACCACAGCGCAAAATCACTCTGACGAAATTCCTCTTTTTTGACTATTTCCTCAAATTTTTCTAAGTCAAACAACTCAACTTCAATTTTTTCCCCAGCATCAAGATTTTTTTCGGCCACTAATTCACAATTTTTGGCCACTAAATAAAAATTAGCCCAATCAATGCGACTGTTCATTTGTCCACTGAACAAAAAATACCAATCCTGACTGGCATAGCCTGTTTCCTCAATTAGCTCTCGTTTAGAAGCTTGCAAAACAGTTTCCCCATCGTCAATAATTCCTCCGGGAAGACTTAAAAATTCACTAAGTCCTGGCTGGCTTTGCCTAGTCATGATCACTTTATTATCTTTGGTTAAAGCTAAAACCGTCACGGTGTCAGCTCTGGAGAGACTCTCAAATCTAGCTATGCTGCCATCGTAAAGTTCTTGTGGCCAATGCCAAACCTTGAAAAAATCACCCTCAAAAACGATCTGTGCATCGTCGCCTCTTTTTAATTTAGCCGGCGCTCTTTTGATCGTTAGCGACTCGTTTTGTTCATCAATTTTTTGCATGCTTATCCTTTATAATATCATTGTTAATGCAAATTAGAATTAAAAATAAAAACTATCAACTCCCGATCTATTTGCCAGATGCCACTCTAGGTGTCGCTCGTAATTTGGATAGCATGGATTTGGCCAAAGTTGGTCTTGAGGGAGTGATGGTTAATACCTACCACTTGATTCAAATACCTGGCGAAGAAATTTTGCAAAAAGTTGGCGGTATTAAAAAAATGATGAATTGGCCTGGCTTTGTTTCTTCCGACTCTGGTGGCTTTCAACTTTTTTCTTTGATTCGCAAAAATCCTGACATGGGCAAAGTCACCGACGAAGGCATTGTTCTCTACAACGGCCCCAAGAAACAGAAAAAAACCATGTTTACTCCAGAGGATTCGATTCGCATGCAATTTGCCCTGGGTAGCGATGTGATGATTTGTCTGGATGACTTCACTCCACCTGAGGCCAACGAAAAACGCACAGAGGAAAGCGTCATGAGGACAATCTCTTGGGCTAAAAGAGCCAAAGCTGAGTTCACACAACAATTAACCAAGCATGGTTTCGAAGAAAACAATCGCCCGCTGCTACTCGCTCCCATTCAAGGTCATACCAATGACAAATGGCGCGCTTATTGCAGTGAGGAATTACAAAAAATCGGTTTTGACATCTACGGTTTGGGTGGCTGGCCATTCTTGCCAGATGGAAAATTTGATTACTCTTTTTGTGAAAAAAATGCTGAATTAACAAGTAAAGATAGCTATCGTTTTGCCCTTGGAGTTGGCACTCCAGAGAACATTGTTCGCCTCTTCTTTATGGGTTATCAATTCTTTGATTGTGTCTTGCCAACTAGAGATGCCCGCCATCAACGTTTGTATGTTTTCAAAGTTGATCCGAAAGCTCTTGACCGAGAAGCGCTTAGAAAATTAGCAGAAGAAAATCGCTTAAACGAAATTTTTGATTACACCTATATCAGTAAGGGTAAATTCTCCACGGACAATGAGGCAGTCAGTGAATTTTGTGATTGTCCGATTTGCCAAAAGACAAATGGCGTTCCACAAGTCAGCAAGGCCTATTTGCATCATTTATTTAAGATCGAGGATGGCAGCGCTTTTCGCCTAGCGAGTTTGCACAATTTGAGAACTTACGTGAAAGTGATCGAAATACTTCGTAGAGCCTAGGTCTTTTATCAATCCCACAAGCCATGTTCTTTGAGGGCTTTTTTGATCTGTAATAGTTCTATTTCAATCTTCTTAATTTTCATTTGTAAATCAAAATCTTCTTGCGTTTCGATGTCATCATCCAAAAAATAATTAATGGATTTGTGAGTCAAACTGCTAATAATCTGCAAAGTGTCCAGTGGTGGTAGAGCTCGACCCTTTTCGTAAGCAGAGATAGTGCGGTCAGATAACTTGAGAGCATTGGCCAATTCTTTTTGCGAAAGAGCTGCCTCTACTCTGGCTTGTCTAATCTTTTTAGAAATTTTGTCTGTTTTTGTCATACTTTGTTTACTTGACTAAACTTGAATAAAATATTACTCTATTTTTATTAGAAAAAATCTAATCTAATTATGCTTACATCTTCTGCTTCAAAGTCCATTTTGATTGTTGAGCCTAATTCTGATTTAGAAAAACCTTATTCTTTCCTTGATCAAAAAACTTTTAAAGTCACTAGGGCTAGCAATTCTCTAACCGCTAGCTATGAGTTACAAAAACAAAATTTTGATCTAGTTTTTTTAAGTTGCTCTTTTTCTAACAAAAAGATTCTCAATTTCCTCGAATCACTTAAGCTTGCTGGCAGCAATCAGATCATTCCTCTCATTCTAGTCGTCGATCTCAGTCAGCCCTATAGTATTGTTCCTGGACTAACTTGGAACAATCAATTAAGCTTGCTTAACTCAATCTCTTCAGACAAAGAACTGCAAATTGCTCTGAGCAAACTACTCTAATCGCATTTTGTAATCTTCTTGCAACCTACTCCAATTATAATAGACTTGTGGTAAAACAAAAGAACAGGAAAAAGCTAAGCGTCAAAGAAATAGCTTTGCGTTATCAACCAAGAGAAAAAGCCAAAAAACTCGGCTTAGCTGCATTAAATAATAGTGAACTCTTGGCTTTGATCATTGGTAGCGGCCAGAAAAACTGTAATGTTTTGGAATTAGCTAAGAAGGTTGAAAAACAATTATTAGCTAATAACGAGCCAAAAAACAAACAAAAACTCTCACAAATTTTTGGCATTGGTGAAATTCTGACCAACAAAATTCTAGCTAGCTTAGAGCTGGGCAGGCGTTTGGCGCAAGAAAAAAATCCCCAGCAAATCGACCATCCTAGCAAAATTTTTGAACTCTCTAGAGACTTGGCTAACAAAAAACAAGAATATTGTTTGGCTTTTTATTTGAATGGCCGCCAAGAATTACTAAGTAGAAAAACTTTGGCTATTGGCGGGCTAAATTATAATTTTATGGAACCAAGGGATATTTTTGAGCCAGCTTTTAGTAGTGGGGCCAGTAATTTTATTTTGGTCCATAATCATCCCTCCGGCCATCCAGAACCTTCAGATGATGATTTACTTTTGACAGAAAAAATTGCCAAATTGGGAGATTTGATGGGTGTCAAATTGCAAGACCACTTAATTGTTTGCAAAGACAATTATTTTTCCATCAGAGAGCACTTCAGTGAGTTGCTTTACGTTTAATCACCACCGTACCAGCCTGATCAACCAGTTGATAACCAGCCTGCTCAAATTCGGCTCTCAGTCGGTCGGCGGTGACAAAATCTTTATTACGGCGCGCAATTTCTCGCTCTGCAAAAAGTTTTTGTAAGTCTACTGACAAGTCTTTGATTTCCAAATCTTCATTACCTTTGGTCAGATCGCTTTCGTCCATCGAAACCAAACCTAGACCAAGTACTCGATCAAATTCCAATAATAAGTGGTATTTATCAGAATCACTCAGGTTGCTTTTGAGAACTTTCCAGACCACAGTTAAAGCCTCCGGGGTATTAAGATCATTTTCAACAAAAGCAAAAAATTGTTTGGCTAATTGCTCTGCTTCTTGGCTAATTTCTGCATCCAAGTGATGATTCTTCTTAACTAATAAGTAAGCTTGCAAAAGTTTGCGCCAGGCAATTTGATTGGCTTCTAAGCTCTGGAGAGTGAAATTTTGTTCACTACGATAATGGCTGGTTAAAAAAAGCAAACGTAGCGCAGCAGGTTCGAAACCTTTTTGCAAAATATCATCAATGGTAAAAAAATTACCAAGCGACTTACTCATTTTTTCACCATCCACGCGCAGAAAATTATGATGCACCCAGAATCTAGCAAAAGGTTTTTTGCCGGTATAAGTTTCTGACTGCGCAATTTCATTGGCGTGATGAACAGCAATGTGATCAATGCCGCCGGTGTGAATATCTAATTGTGGACCAAGATGTTCAATGCTCATGGCGCTACATTCGACGTGCCAACCTGGAAAACTACGTGGATGCCATGGACTTGGCCAAACCATTTGACGATTCTCACCAGCTTTTTCAAATTTCCATAGGGCGAAATCACTTGGATTTCTCTTGTTGGCAATCTCCCCCATTCTACTTTCTCTTGGAGCATGACGAGGATCGTGACCGCTGAGCTGACCGTATTCAGCCAGTTTTGAGGTATCAAAGTAAACTCCATCATCTTCAATGATGTAGGTGTAGCCTTTTTTTTCTAAGTCCAAAACCATGTCTAGTTGACTCTGAATATGCTCGGTAGCGCGACAGCTTAGAGTTGGGCGTAGAACCCCCATTTTATCCATGCTGTAAAAGAAATAATCTTCAAATTTCTTGGCTACTTCCCAGGCACTTTGGCCATATTTACGAGCGCCCTTTTCCATCTTGTCTTCACCTTCGTCATCATCAGAAACCAGATGACCAACATCAGTGATATTTTGTACATGCTTCACATCATAGCCAGCATTACGCAGAACTCTGACCAAAACATCATCCATTACATATTTGCGCAAATGACCGATGTGAGTGTAATCATAAACAGTCACACCACAGGCATACATATTTACTTGTTTGGGATTTTCACCAACTGGAAAGTTTTCACTATTTGTCTCGCGGAGAGTTTTGAACTCTTCGACTTTTTTGGAAAGAGTGTTGTAAAGTTTCATTTTAGCCTATTGGGCTTTATTGTAACTTGAGTGATCGAGTTTAGCTAGCCATCTGATTGGCTCATCTGTGTGCGCTTGTTTTGCATTAGTTGGCTAGTTTGCTGTTTCTTGTTACCAGATGGAGCATTTGCGCCTTTCTGTGGACTGCTTGGAGGAGCAATGCTTTGTTCTTGTGCTTGACGCTCTTCTTCTTCTTTTTTGGCCTGCTCTTCTTGCTGTTCTTTTTGTTTTTTTTGCTGATCTTCTTGAAATTTCTGCTGGATAAAAGATTGCTCTTCCTGAGTTAGCTTTTGCCAATTCTGAGCTATTTTTTGTTTCTTGGCTTTTTTTTCTGGCGTGTCGCCTGGGTTAATACCAAGTAAGGCGTTGAGGTCAAAAAAAGATTTAAAAGTATTAAGAATATCTTTGGCTGGACGAGCAATTAATTCTTCACCAAGATTGGAAATATTCCTAGGAGGTGGTGCTTGTTGTTGTTTTGATTCTGGACTGGCCAAAGGTGTCTGACCAGCTCCTGACGCAGCAACCTGCTGCTTAGCTAAACCTTGTTGGCCTAAAACTGAAGATTGTTGGGCAGTTTGTTTTTGAGCAGCTGCCGAACTCATAGCATTAGCGTCTTCATGCTCATCGCTAAAATTACCAAAGCTCTGGCGAAAACCGCCACCTGGCCTTGTTTGCATTTTGGACCCGCCTCCAGGTCCTCCAAATCCTGACATATTTTATTTCCTAACGACTTATTCTTTAATTATGGATCTAAATGTTTTAACTGAAAAATACGTTGACTTCGCTCTTCCAATCTTTTTTGTTCCGCATCTGCGTCGTTGCTGACTTTTTGACTAGCTCTGGCCTGATATTGAGGCGTGTCCACTAGTTCAGTTTTCATTTTGAGTAATTGTTCTTCGATTTTCAACTGATCTTCCTGCGCCTCCTTGGCTTGTAAAACAGCAATGTCTTCTGCACTTGGGCCCGTGGCCGGAGCTTCCTCACCAGGTGATTCCACATTAGATTGATCGGCAGCAGCAGACGGATCAGCTTGATTTTTTTGGTCTTCGAGTAATTTTTGGAGTGCTGCTAGAGGATCTTGATTATCTGCCATGGAATCATGTTAGCAGAAAAAAGCTAAAGAGTGCAAGATCGGCAACTCAACAATCAGCCTTTAGACTAAGCCCAATTCTTTGATTTTGCTCAGACGACGATAGTCAGTTTTTTTTTCTTTGGTTTCACTCATTTTACGCAGAGCCGCATTAGTAGCATCAACAATAGCATCGTAAAAATCATAACCATTTATCTCTACCCATAAAGCCTTACCTGGCACTTCGATGCTGTATTTGACACTGACTTTCTTACTGTTGGTGGACTTTTTTGTATCCTGTTCCAAATAGACGGTAACTTTTGTTATTTTCAAATCTTTGAGTTTTTCCAATTTATGGCTTTGTCGTTGGATGAATTCTCGCAGAGCTCTAGTCACCTTGAGACTTTTCGCTTGAACAATGACGTTCATCATATTTCTCCTTTCAACTTCCATGATGTTCATGAAAGCCATAACTTATATTTTTAGACAAAAAAAACGACCCCTCAAATTAGTGTCTATCTAACCTTAGGATCGTTAATATCATCTGTATCTAGAATAGCAAAAAACTGAAAAAAAGCAAGTTAAACTGCTAACTGGCGATACTTAACTGCAGCTAAAATTTCCTTAAGAAAGCTTTCGCTGCCAATCAAGAAATGTCCGAGAGTTGAATTATTTATAGTTGAATCACATTCAATATTTAAAAAATTCATAAGTTTTTTTTCTTTACCATCAAAAAACCCCAAATTAATTACGTCAATAAAAAATTCCTGGAACATTTTTGTCATTTCCTTATCGTAATAAAAAGCCCACCTGTATAAAACTTTATCAAAAAAAGCTAAGAGATCTTTTAGTTTTCGACTCATGGAGAACGTGTCTTTTTTCATCTTTAGATCTGCCACTTCAGAAGCAGCTTTTCTTATTTCATCTTGAATTTTTATTATCAGATCCATGGTTGAGACATCACTCACTCGCGCAAACAACTTTCTCCACTCTAAAAATTTTTCCTCACCAACACTAGTTGTGGCATTCACAAAACTTTCTATTTCATGAATTAAAAGGAAAGCGTAAAATTCAAAATAGTCTGATCTGTAAAGCACTTCAGCTAAATTCTCTAGGCTTATAATTTTTAAATTAGAGACAACCAGCACGCTGTGAACTTGTCTAGTTAAATCCAAAATGATTGGTTTAATTCTTTTATAATCAATCTCTATATTCGCATTTTCTTCAATAAAATATTTCAATTTTCTTAGATTTTTGATAAAAACTTTCACTTTTTCGTTATATATAGCCTCAAGTTCCGCTACTTTATCTGGATGTTTTATTGCCAGAATTTCTTTTGCGCCTGTCTCCAATCCTTCCATTAATTGCTCTAGAATAAGCTCAGGTTCGTCATCATAATCTTTTTTCATAAAATTTTCCAAATCTTTAAAATTTCCAAAATTAACCACCTTTTGTTGACTGATATCCAGCACAGCTCCGACGCTCTTCATGGATAGCCAGCCAGTCCCTTTGGCTAAATCATAGGTATCGTTAGTTACTATAAGCATCTTGTGACCAGATTCAGGAAGTCTTTGCTCTACAAAGTTTCTCCATTCTTCTTTAGTTTTTTGATCCAAAGTGTTAGTTGGATCATCAGCACAAATAATTTTTGAGTTTATATTCCCGTCAAAACAAGTACTAAGTGCCAAGTTGAATAAAGCTTGCTGTGATCCGGAAAGGATATAACTCAAACCAACAAACCAAGTCGCATCGATACCATTTTTGCCCTGCAAAATATTATATTTTTTACAATAAACTAGAAAAGCTTTTACAATCGGGCTTTGCTCTGCTGCAGCTACAGACTCAATCTCTAGTAAATCTTGTATTTGATCTGCGGAAAAATCGCCCAAAATATTTTTCTCTGTTGCAACTTTGGCTAGTTTTTCTCTCACAGAAAAATGTTGTTCGTTTTCTAGAGGAATCACATGAAAAATCTCTCTCAAAGTTTCTCTTGGAGCTTGACCAATTTGCTGTCCACCCAAAGTAATATTAGATAACTCTGGTTTGCCATTTAATCGCCCAGATAAGATTTTTAACAAAGTTGATTTACCAGATTGGACTCCTCCCAAAACTAAAGCGCATTCCCCTGTCCTCAATATTAACGGCGTTTCTAATTCAACGCTATCAACAGGTTTTTTTTCAGCATCAACATATCGAGGTGTCCCAATTTTTTTGATTATTAATTCACCTCTTCTATGCTCCGGGTCAACTTCCTTTTGATCAATATTTCGATCTTCACTCATCGGAGGACGGCGTTCTCTGTCTTGCAACACACTCTGCAAAGCAGTAAGCATTTCCAGATGTGCTTTATTTCCCTGACCCTGAGCATCTCGGCTGCTCATAACTGAATCAGAACGGTCTAAAACAGTACTGGCGACTACTGACCAAGTGTAAGCTTGAGACTGTAAAGATTCTTTACTCACAATATTGCTTAGCAAGGCTGTGATCGAAGGCAACAGGGCAGAAATAGAACCTTGAAAGGTATTTTTCATGGTTGCCTGATTTCTTCGGTGATGTTCTTGTTCACCAGCATCTACATGCGAAGAAATGACTGGAAATCCGTTGATCATATTTTTTGCTCTAGCCTTTTCTAGAGCTGCCCGCCTATCTAGTTGAGTTTTAATGAATCGATCGATCATATCTTTCAACAAAATTGGATATTTCTTACTAAGCGCATAATCAATACCCATCGCTACCAAGCCATAGTAAATAGCTTTATCCAAATTTCCAAATAAAATATTCCCCAGCACTAATCCTGTAGTCAACCCTTTGATATTGGCTGAAAAACGCTCGTCAGTCTGCATTTGCTTGAATCTTTCCAGAATCTGTGCGGTTAGGTTTTGCCAATTAGTACCTTTGTACTCATTTGGCACATCTAAATGATTAAAAAGATCCGCAGCAGCTTTGCCAGCACTTTCTTTGAAAGTTTCAATATTCCAAAAAGTTTCAGAGGCTTTCCATCTCACACCTTGACCAATCAGAGATATTCCTATTTGTGAGGCTACAGTTAAAAAAGCAGAGTTATCAATTCCAGCTAATCTTAATAATTGCTCTCCGTTTTGAACAATGGCTACACTAATGCCAGTCGTAACCCCAGCAATAACCATTCTGGGTTCATCTTCGTGAGTTGAAGCTAAAACATCACTAAGAGCTTCTTTCCAAGCTTTTTTTTGACCAGGTTCAATAGCTTCAAATAAATCAAGAATTTCTTCTGGAAAAAGCAAATTTAGTTGGTAGTTTAACCATTTTTCTTTGGAGGTACTGCCCGTAGCTTTCACCCAGGGATGCTTAGCTTCTAAAATTTGACCAAGCGCTCCTCTTCTGGACAGCTTGAAATCAGCCTCACGTTTAAATTGACCAATCTCGATAGCAGCTTGAGCTATCAAATCAGCTGTTCTAATAATTGCCTGAGAAAAATTTTCCGGAGTTAATGGATTTTCTTTTTTTGCAGCCAAAAAATAAGGGTCAATGCCCTCAGTTCTGCAATATTGAGCAGTTTCTGGATCTAAATCATGATACATCTAGCACTATATTATACTCTGCTTAAATCTGCCTTCTTCCCTCAAGTGCCCTGGCTAAAGTCACCCCGTCAGCGTACTCAATATCAGCGCCGATTGGCAAACCATGACCGATACGAGTAATAGCCATTTGATCCTTATTTGAGAGATTGGAATTGGCAATCATCTGCTTGATGTAAAGTGCGGTTGCCTCTCCCTCCATGGTGGGGTTGGTTGCCAGAATCAGCTCCGTTACTCCATCGAGTCTTTTTAAAAGATCGCGCAAATATAATTGGTCAGGACCAATATTATTCAGAGGTGCAATTGATCCATGTAAGACGTGATAAAGACCATGATATTTATCGGATTTTTCTAGTGCCAATAGATCTAGAGGCTGCTCCACCACGCATAAAAATGATTGATCGCGATCCTGGTCAGCGCAAATTGAGCAAGGATTATTCTCCGCTATGTTATGGCAATGCTCACACATGACCGTATCTCTTTTGAGAGCCAGAAGTTTGTTAGAGAAATCCTCCAATTCAGAAACTGGATTGTGAAGTAAATAAAAAACTAAACGTTGTGCAGACCTTGGTCCAATCCCAGGCAAACGTTCAAATTTTTCGACTAGCTGACGGACAGCTTTAGGCAATCTTTGCATATTAGTTTCTACTCTTCTCTGTAATCAACGGAGATGTCTTCTAGCTGGTTTTCCCAGTCTTTAGTTTTATTTTTTTCTAAAAATGTTTTTGTTGCAGCCCAAATTTGCTGTTCAACAATTTCCTCATCTTTGCTAGCGTCAATGATTTTCCAACGAGAATGAGAGCTATATTTTTTCAAATCTGCTTTTGCAACTTGCAAATAAGCTTGACGAATTTTTTCATGAAAATTTTTGTTCTCGTTATCTATGCGGTCAATACCACCTTCTTTCATGCGACGACCCAAACCAATTTCAACTGATGTGTCAAGCAATAACGTAATATCTGGGTAAGTTTTTTTGGTTGAGATATCATTAAGCTGTTCAATAATTTCCACCCCAAAACCTCTAACAATGCCCTGATAAACCACACTACTATCACGAGAGCGATCCATCACCACTACTTTGCCAAGCTCGAGGGAAGGCAAAACAATCTCACGATAAATTTGTGCTCTGGCTGCCTGGAAAAGCAACACCTCAGTGGTATAAGCCATGCCAACATTTTTGTTGGATAAAACAACTTCACGAATTTGCTCGCTGATGGTTGTACCACCTGGCTCACGTAGAACTACCACGTCTTTACCAGCTTGAATCAAATGCTCCTTCAATCTTAATACTTGAGTAGTTTTGCCAACTCCTTCACCACCTTCCAAAGTAATTAGCAAGCCATTTTTTTTCATTTTAAATCCTTTGCCAAACTTCTAAATTTTTAAATTAAACCCAAAAAATAGTCTGTCCCAGAGTAGCATTGCTTGATCTACTTTGTAAAGCTTTGTCTTTTGCTTCAGGATTAGGATTATTAATTAATTTCGCTCCAGCAAGCAACATTTTTGTTTCAAAAAATGGATCGCTTAGAGTTCTTCCAGCGTTTATGGATGTTCTCACGCTGTCATCTTGGCCTTTTTTTTCTTTTCTCGGAGGAGTCAACTTCCAAAACATTTCATCCTTAATTTGTTGCTGGAAAAAAAGAATTTCTCGCTGCAATAGAACCATAGACAACTTACTATCATGCCAACCAAGGATTTGCTCTTTAAAGTGTTCTGTGATCCAAGGTTGCAAAGTCATTTCTTGGCCAGTTGTTTTACGCAAGAAGTTGCGTAAAACCCGCAGTGCGGCGGTAACGTGATCGTATTTGAGCAACATATCGGCCTCAGTCATGCCTGGTTCTTTTTGGTAAAAACGACTTTCTCTATTATCATTTAGTTTTTTATTCATTAATTCGATATACATCGATGCTTGCAATTCAACATTTAAATGCCCAATCAGTAGCAAAAATTCTCCAAAAAGCAGCTGAAAGTTATGTTCTCCACGACCTTCACCAATATTAATAATTTGCTCTTTAATTGAATCGAAGTCAGCACGAGGCTTATCGCTGTTTGAAAAAATAGTTTTCTCTACCGAAAAACCAGGAGCCACTCTTGTCCTGACTGAACGCAGCATAACAAGTACATCCACAAATTCCATTAACAAATCTTTATGCGGAGCAGTTTCTCGGTGCATTGAATCATTAGTTGCTTGCCATTTCTTATGTTCAACTGTTTGTTCATCTACCTCATCCACCGTGAGGCTTAAAAATTGTCTAAGAGACATTGATCTTTCATTAGCAGCAACTAAAACAGGATGAGAGCTGCTCCTATAGCCAACTGATTCAAATAAAACATGCAGTTGTTGCTGATTTTCTTCTCTACTCATTTCTACTTACTACCAGTGCTTCCGAAACCACCACGGTCACTGGAATCAAAAACTTCTAATTTTTCTAAATTGATTTTTTCTCTTTGCAGAACAATCATCTGCACTAAGCGTTCGCCTTTTTCGATTTTTATTGGTTGCTTGCTGAAATTATATAAAGCTGCTTTGTATTCATCTCCATCACCTCTGTAATCATAATCACCAATGCCAATGCCGTTGGCCATCATTAAGCCTTTTTTCTGCAAAGAACTGCGTGCTGACAAAAGGACGAAATAATTTTCTGGCACCTGCAGCGCTACATTGAGCGGCACATAAGCCACTTCTCCAGGTTTTATAGTCATGTCTAGGCGGCTATAAAGATCAAGAGCGGCTGCGCCGCCGCTTTTATACTCTGGTAAAGGCAATGAGGAATCGAAAAGCTTGATTTTGACTTGCATGTTTTGATGCTAACATAGCTTTATGCAAATGGAAACTTTTATTTTAGGCAGCATGCAAACCAACTGTTATTTGTTAGTCAGCGACAGCTCTAATGGAGCTATTGTGATCGATCCAGCTGATGATGGCGACTTCATCAACGAAGAATTAATGCGTCGTGGTTTACAACTAGAGAGCATCGTCTTAACCCATGGCCACTTCGATCATTGTCTTGGTTTATTGAGTCTCAAAAGCGCTTGGAATGTACCAATTATGATGAATTTTGCTGATCAATTTTTGCTAGAAAGAGCACAAGAAAGTGCTTCTCATTGGCTGGGCATTGAAAGCGATCCTGTGCCTCCGGCAGATTTTGATTTGGCTAAACTAGAATCAATCGAATTGGTTGACGAAAAATTTCAGATTATTCAAACTCCTGGACATACTCCTGGCAGTATTTGCTTGCTACATAAAAAAGATAAAATTTTGTTTAGTGGAGACACTATTTTTGCAGATAATAATATTGGTCGCACTGACTTTGCCTACTGCGATCGGCAAAAAATGAAAGAAAGCTTGGCCAAACTTAAAGAATTAGAAAAGCAAGGTCTTTACGGAGAAGTTTTTGCTGGACACGGAGAAAGTTTTTTTAAATAAGCTTTAGATTTTGGCGTATTCGAGCACCAAAGTTCCGTTTTCATTTAATTTTTCTTGACTAATCAGCTCAAATTTTTGTTCGTTTTTGCCACTGAATAATTTAATGCCCTCACCAAAAACAAAAGGTTCTATGGTTAAAAACATCCTGTCGACTAAACCTTTTTGCATGAATAAACTATAAATATGCGAGCCGCCACAAAGAGCAACTTTCTCACAACCTTGATTAGATAAATCAGCCAGAATTTCTTCAGCTGTTGCTTTGGTAAAAGATAAACTGGGATCTTCGTAGCTAGCGTAGCGCTCTGGCTGGCTAGTCATTACAAACATCTTGCGCTCTGGCAAAGCCTTGCCAATTGTTTCAAAGGTTTTGGAGCCCATGATTAGAGTGCCAGCTTCTTTACTTTTTTTAACAAAAAAATGTAAGTCTTCTTTGCTAGTCCATGCAGTCGAAGATAAAGTTTTTTTGTCTGCTGGAGCAATAAAACCATCAATGCTAATCGCGGCAATTAAAATAACTTCTGGTTTATTCATGATATTGGTCTCTTAACAAATAAAATAATGAGTTAGTTAATATTAGATTTTAGCATATTTTAGTCTTTTCTGATAACGATAGTAGCGGGTCTACTTGAGGAAGAAGAAAAGACTAAAATGTCTAAAAGATGAATTAAAAAAACCGTTATTTTATTTGTTAAGAGACCAACTGCCTCCTTTTTTCCAAGCTGCTTTTGTCAACAATGGCTCATAGGCATCATCTTTCATTGCAATCTTACTGGTTTCTAATTCTTTAATGGTTGGCTCGTGATCAACAAATTGAACTTTGTCTAAATCACTTAGCAATGCAAAGGGGGTAATCTCGCCCACCTCACCCATCATAAAAGTTGCCGATACTCCCAAAGCCTCAGATACATTGACTTGGACCATCTTGATTTCGCGCCCAAAAATATCTTCTTCACCAATGTGATTATTAAGTCCTTTGAAACCGCAGTAAACAATTGTGGTGCCAACCACTCCCCAACGAAGAGGAAATGAACGACTATCAGTGGTAATCACCCCAAAATTTTTAAGGCCATATTTTTGACGAACGTAGCGCCAAACTTCATTCAAAGTTTCTTGCATTTTTTCTGGCCAAAGAATAAAGCACTCTTCTCCATTTAAGTTGGCATTGGATTCATCAATACCAGCATTCATGGCAAGTGTCGAATCCTTGATTGTTAGCATCAGATCATACTTGGAAGAATGAGGGTCTATATAGAGCTCAGCTTCTTTCTGCACTAAAGCATGTTTCTCATCTCGCGCTTCTTCTCTGCTAAACCCCTTATCTTCGCTTTTTTGTTTTGCCACTAAACGACCCTGACAATAGCTAATAATTTTTGAGCTAATAGCCAGGACACAGCCGTCAGAAAGTTGACCTTTTAGCTGAGAATCATTGGAAATGGCTTCGTCAATAATCGCAAAAAGATCATCTAGAGGTTTAACAATACGAGATTTGAGTGAGCGAACTTGCATAATTAGTTAAGATGATCAGTTGAATTATAACTTAACAATTTATAACTACCATCTTTGTGTAAATCAAAAATACTTAAACTGGTGTTACCTAATTTTTCCATTTTTAGCATTTCAGTATAGTTTTTGCCAAAAATATTAGCGATTATCGCCGCGCTAATACCACCATGGCAGATTAGTAAAACTATGTCTGAATCATGTTTTTGTTGAATGGAATTGAGAAAATTTCTGGCACGAGCAAAAAACTCTACTTTTGACTCACCATGTTCTGGCTCAACATCAAGAACGCTGGTGACTTGCAGATCATGTTTGTTTTTTCCTTGAAATTCGCCAAGATCTCTTTCTCTTAATTCCTCCGTTAAAAAAAACGGCGTGTTTTGGTGATAACAAGTAATTTCTTTAGCAGTATCCACCGCTCTAGCAAGATCGCTGGCATAAATGAAATCAAAATGTTCATTTTTCAATCTTTTTCCCAAGGCTTTTGCCTGTTCAATACCTTCAGCTGAAAGTCTTCCTGGCATGTGTCCTTGCAAAATCCCTGCCTTATTTTCCTGCGTTTCTCCATGACGAGTGATGAAAAGTTTCATGTGGACAATTATACACATGAAGTAAAATCTGAACCGTGTGCATTTACATTTGGAATAACAGTAGTATTGACAAAGTACATACATTTGTTATATTATGAATATTGACTTTGAAATAGAATTTAGTGAAGAGAAGAATCAATTACTCAAAAAAACCAGAGGAATTTGTTTTGATGATGTGGTAGAAATAATCGAAAATAACGACATAATTGACGACATTAGCAACAAAAGTAAAAACCATAAAACACAAAGTTTATTGATCATCAAAATAAAAAATTACGTATACGCGATACCATACGTCAAAGATTTAATAAATAAAAAAATGTTTCTTAAAACAATTTATCCGAGCAGACTTTGGAAGAAAAAATATGCAAAAAAAATTTAACCCCTTCAAAAATTTAGTCCTAGACGAAGAAGAGCAAGAAATCGAAGATGCTTTAGAGCGTGGCGAGTATGTTTCCGTACCTAATCTGGAAGAGAGTAAAAAAATGTGGAAGCAGGCCGCCATTAACACCCTCAAAAAACGCAAGGCCAAAAGCATTACTTTGCGCATTAACGAATTAGACTTAGAAAAAGTTAAGGCCAAGGCAGCTAAAAAGAAAATCCCCTACCAGACTTTACTAGGCTTGTTAATCAGTCGCTATGCCGATGATGAACTGAGCATCAGCATCTAAGACCTCTTCTAAAACCAGACTTCGCTTGAAATATCTCTCCTGCTTTGCTACTTTAGACCTATCATGTCAACACAACTTTCCCCTTATCAGCGTTTACTCAAAGAGATTCTTGACGAAGGAGCCCAGGGCCAAACCCAGCAAGAAGTCGATACCATTAGCAAAATTGCCCCTGCTCCACTTCATTTCAAATTGAGTGAAGGTTTTCCAATCATTACTGAACGCAAAATCAGCGAAAAAATGTGGAAAGGAGCCATTGGCGAAATTATTGGTTTTATCAATGGCGCAAGAACTCAAGAAGAATTGGAAAAATATGGCTGTAATTGGTGGAAATCTTGGGTGACAGAAGCCAAATGCCACAAACGCGGCTTAGAAACTGGCGATCTTGGTCCTGGCTCTTATGGTGCTGCTTTCCATGATTTTCCAACTGCTGATGGCGGGACTTTCAATCAATTCAAAGAAATCATTGAACAAATCAAAGAACTCCCTCACCTCAAAACTCACTTCATCAGTCCTTGGATTCCCCAATATACGATTCGAGGCAAAGGCAAACAGCAAAAAGTCGTCGTTTGTCCATGTCATGGCTGGATTCACATTCGCGTCATTAATAACAAACTAACTTTGCACATGTTTCAACGCTCTAGCGATGTGCCAATCGGTCTACCTGCCAACCTAGCTCAGTATGCTGCCCTGACCATGATGATCGCTGAAGTGACTGGCTACGAAGCTTACGAATATATTCATAGTTTTTCTGACGCCCATATCTTTGTCGACCAAGTTGATCATGTCAAAGAGCTACTCACTCGTGAGACCAGACCACTACCAAGAATGATTCTCAAAAACAAGAAAAAAAACTTATTTGATTATCGCGTCGAAGATTTTGAATTAGTCGACTACAATCCTCACAAAGGTATGTGGGATATTCCAGTTGCCGTTTAGTGGTAATTGGTAAAAAATTCAAGGAAAAAATGAGTCAAAATAAAAATAATTTCATCAATGTCAATAATGCTCGTGCGGATGAGCAAATTGAGGTAATGCAAAAAATTGCCGATGAATCACATTGCCCTTTTTGCGAAGAGAATCTCCGTCTTTATCACAAAAACCCCATTCTCAAAGATGGCAAATATTGGTTAGTCACCAAGAACCAATGGCCTTACGAGCACACTAAGCATCATTTTCTTTTAATCTATAAAGAACACGCCGCTGTTCTATCTGATCTAGCAGCTGAAGCTGGCAGCGAGCTTTTTACCATGATTAAAGAATTAGAAAAAGAATATAAATTTGAAGGTGGTGGTTTTTCTATGCGCTTTGGAGACACCGACTTTTCTGCCGGTACTGTCAATCACTTACACGTCCAACTTGTCATTCCAGATGCCATGGCCAAAGATTTTGAGCCAGTAAAGATTAAGTTGGGATTGCAGTGGGATAGAAGAAAGTAGGATATTAAACCACTTATTTTAAATCGAGATCGGTTAGTTTGTTTTTTAAAAGATAAGAAATACCAGTTAAATTTGCTATTTGTTCATCAAGTGGCAAAGAACCCAATTCTTTTATTTCCTTTTCTAAAATAGAATCATTAATAACTGGATTGACTCTTAAATATAAATCTTGCTCAAAAATTCCTGCAGTTTTCTCTTCAGGACTTATGGTCTTCACACCAAAAGCACTAAGAATTTTTCTAAAAAATTTATTTGGAGATGGTGTTTTTCTTATAGAATCAATTTTATGTTGAGCTCCAAACTGTTCCCTACTATTTTCATTGATTCTTGAAATAAGATTTCTGATCTGCTCAGCTTTATCAATCCATTCATTTTTAGTATTATCTATTTCATTTATTAAAAAAAGAATTCTATCTCTAGTAGATATTTCCCCAAATGCTATATCATTACCATTTATTTTATCCAATAATTTCTTGGCTTCCGTAGCAAAATTTGCAATAATTTCATTCAAAGAATCATCAGCATAAGTGGGGATTTTTGGTAGTTCATGCACAACCCCTTTAAGCGAGGCAATTGGATCTTCTTTGACAATTTCAACCATACAAACTTTCCTTATTTTTTGCAAACAAGATTATAGCAATTCTTAACGACCGATCTTTCTTGTTCCATTTTTTCAATTTCAATAAATTCCTCTTTAGAAAATTGCACCAAGACCACTTTCACTCCAAAAGCTCTGAGTATTTCCAAGCCATCTAAAACAGCATATCCTTTAGCATAGTAGACTTTTTTAATCCCAGAGACAGCTATCTGTTTGGCACAAATTGGACAAGGAAAAGTCGTCACAAACATTTCTGCTCCATCCAAGGCAATGCCTTTTTTTGCAGCCAAGGCAATGAGATTGGCCTCGGCATGAATGGAGCTACTAAAATCAGCTCCAACCCCAGAAGTATAGGAAATACGAGGATCACTGTTCTTGTATTGTTGATCGCTAGTTGGTAGATGTTGATTACAACCCGCCATAATCACTTGACCATTTTTGGTGATTAAACCACCTACATGGCGCCACCAATCACTACTCTTGCCGGCCTCAAGAAAAGCCTTAACCATGGTTTTTTGCTCAAACTCTTCTCTACTGATTTTCATATCACTTGAGATTTCATTTTGCCCACTCATTAAATTTTTATCCCAGCGTAGAAAAATTGGCTCGAATTTTTTGTTAGCAACCTTAGAAAAAAACTTATCGGCAATAAAATGACCGATGTCGTCATTGGTAAAAACAAATTGAACATCTGAGTCAATTAATTGATCAATTTCTGATAATTTGATTGATTTAACAATATTAAATATATTCCATGATTTAACTGCTTGAACAGCTAAAGACAAGTTTAAAACCCGAATGTCTTTCTTTAAATATTCCAATTCTTCAAAGTCTAAAAGCTCTTCTTTGTCTAAAATATACAACTCACTTTGCACATATTTAGCAAAAAATTCCTGATAACCACGGTGCAAAACTGGAATATAGGCGATAAGAATTTGTTTCACAGTAAACCTCTCAGTTTGTTTTTAATTCTTCAAGAACCTCTTCAATACTTTTAATCAATTTAGTTCTCATGCGATCTTGAAGCTTGCGAGCAGTATTCATTTGCATGAGGCGAATTTTGGCAGTCGTGGAAGTCGTGGCCATTGGATCAAGCACTACCACTTTGCCGCAAATTTTCTCCAGATCTTTAATGGTTTTATCATCATAAGTTTCTGCTGTAGCGATCAAGACATCTGGTTTGATTAACTTAATTAGGTTGAATTTAGTCTCTCCAGCCTCTTTCAAAACTACATAATCAACACTACGCAAATGAGTCAACATTTCCATACGCTCATCTTCTGGAACGATTGGGCGATTTGGACCTTTGCGCTGACGAACTTTCTCATCACTATCTACGCCAACAATTAAGACATCACCAAAATCACTAGCCATATCGCAGTAACGAGCGTGACCGATATGAACCAAATCAAAAGAGCCCTGAGTAAGAACTATTTTCTTTTTTTCTTTTCTCAATTCTTTAATAATTGGTGAAATATCAGCGGCTTTGAGAATGATATGAGCACTAGAATTATTCATAAACTTTTTCTATAGATGATATGGAACTTGATGTTTAAAAGCCACTGAGTCAACTCGTTGTAAAACCTTGGTTGCTAATTCCTGTTGTTCTTTAGGGAAAAGATTGAAAATTTCATTCTTCGGTACTTTTTGATCAATCAAATATGCGAGCACTTGATCGGCTAGCTCATAACTAAAGCCAAACTCTTGTTCATCACTTTGGTTTTGCCAAAGACCAGCGGAAGGAGCTTTCTCTAAAAAGACTTCTGGCAAATTAAGCTCTCTAGCCAGCTGACGAACTTGTGTTTTATATAGAGTCAGAAGTGGCTCAAGGTCAGAAGCCTCATCTCCAAAACGAGTAAAATATCCAAGATAATGTTCAGATTTATTTTCTGTACCAACTACCAAAGCATCTTTGCTTTTGGCATAATCAAAAACCGCCATCATACGAGCGCGAGCCATTAAATTTCCTTTGCGCAATTGATCGCTCGATTCTACCTGCAGTGATTTGCAAGCTGCGTCGACCATTGAAGCGATATTTAAAGTTCTTCTATTCTCCACTGGAATCTGCCAAAAATCCAAAATTGCTTCCGCATCTTCCATATTTTGTCGTTCATATGGCAATAAAATAGGCCAAATTTGTTCTTTAGGCATGGCTTTTACGAGTAGCGAAAGCGAAAGTGCACTGTCGATGCCACCAGAAACAGCAATCACTGCATTTTTTTTAGCAGCTGCTGCAAAAGTTTTTTGCAAGAAAAGGACAATTTCACCTATCTCAATCATAAACAATTTACAATTTAGCGTTTTTTACGCTTAGTTGTTTTCTTCGTTGGGGCAGTTTGTTTTTGCCAATTTTTATAAAGTGGATTTTCGGCAAAAAAGCATAAGTAAATAATTGGCAAAATACTCATGGTGTTTAAAACCATCAAGGCGATAAACCAAGCTGTTTGGTTGGCGCGCGCAGCGCGCCACAGCGATACCGCTCTTAGAATAAGATCTGTTAAAACCAAGGTTACGAAAAGAAAAGCCATGATAGGAAAAAGGTGCCAAAATTCTGGAAAATATGATTGGTTAAACATAATTTAATTCTAGCATATCTTTATGCTCGTTTTTTGACCTTTACTCCCACCATATCTATTTGATCAAAATCTTGTCTCGCTAAATCCCAAAATTTTTCTGAAAGTTTCTGAGAATAGGTGCTAAAAACTCCTCTGCCCATTGAGCTGCATAAGCGACGATCGAAATCTCTAATTTTATCGACTACTCTTTGGCCAACTTGATGAAATTCCTCTTCATTTGCTCCAGAGCTTTCTCTAAAGCGATCGTTAATTTTGAGAAAATCATCAAAAAGCTGACGATTCTCTGCTACCATTTTTTCATAATACTCACGATATTTGGTCTGTGACATAAAGCTTATTATCTTTTATATAATTAATTACTTTATCATCTAGTAGATCATTTAAGCTAGTATTATTCATAAAAGCTTCTCTGACTTTAGTTGAAGAAACTTCCATTTTTGGAAAACCATCCAAAGCTTTCATTCCTTCATGCAGCAAGGAAAAAGAAAATGAAACTCTTGGATAAACATAAAAAGGATATTTTTTTAGCATCAATTGATAATCATGCCAAAGGTGAAATTTAGCCAAATTATCTGAACCGATTAAAAAGGAAAATTCATGCTCTGGATACTTCCCCGACAGGGCTTCCAAGGTTGAAAAAGTCTGACTCTCTTCCTCACGCTCTAACTCATATTTTTCTATAAAAACTTTATCTTTGAGTGAAGAATTATTCTCGAAAAGACTTTCCATCATTAGTGAAAGCATAGCTAAACGATGATTATTACTAACAAAATTTTTGGAGAAACTGTGCTGACCAACTGGCAAAAGCCAAAGCTGATCGAAAACAATTCCGTCGATCGATTTTGACAAAACCTGCTCTACCATTAGCTGATGACCTAAATGAGGGGGGTTAAATGTTCCACCGAAAACGAGAATTTTCATTTCTTTTTCGCTACTGTTTTTTTCTTAGCAGCTGGTTTTTTTACTGACTTAGCTTTGGCAGGTTTTTTCTTAACAGCCGGCTTAGCTTTTTCATCTGGTTTCTTATTCTTATTCATCTTGGCCTTCCATTCTTCTCTCTTCTTTTTCATCTCATCCCACTCTGCCTGAGTCAGCTTGTAATCAACTTCTGGTTTTTTCCAGGAAGCAAAATCACATTTTGGATACAGCGAACAGCCATAAAATGGCTTACCCCATCTGGTATTTTTTACTACCACATCACCTTCACCGCATAATGGGCAATGTTGATCTGGTAAAGTCTCTACAATATTCTTGGTGTACTTACATTCTGGGAAACGGCTGCAGCTCATAAACTTGCCAAAACGACCGGTACGAATCACTACTTCACCCTCGCTGCATTCTGGACATTTCTCACCAGTTTTTTCGACAGGCACTTGAACGCGCTCTGCTTCTTTGGTGACATCAGCAATTTTACTAGCGAGTGGCTTGTAAAATAAATCGATAATAGTTACCCAATCCTTTTCACCAAGAGCAATTAAATCCAGGTCTTCTTCCATAGAAGCTGTGAAGTCATAGTCCATGAAATTATTAAAATGCTCAACCAAGAAGTCACAAACAGTAATGCCAATTGAAGTGGCAAAAAATTTCTTCTGCGTTCTTTCCACATAGGCTCTGTCAACAATCACTGAAATAATTGAAGCATAAGTACTAGGTCTACCAATGCCTTTTTTTTCTAGTTCTTTGACCAAAGAAGCATCATTGTATCTTGGAGGAGCTTGGGTAAATTTCTGCAAAGAAGCTAGATCTAAGTAAGCAAGAGCATCTTTTTCTGTAAGATTTGGCAAAATTTGATCTTCAGCAATTGAGAAGAGTCTTCTCCAACCATCAAATCTCACCACTGAACCACTGCTACGCAACATGTAGATATTTTTGTTCTCTTTAGCGCTGGCTTTGACCAAAATAGTGGTTTGATCGTAAATCGCGGCGTTCATCTGTGAAGCCAAGAATCGACGCCAAATTAAGTCGTAAAGCTTGATGTGTTGCTCAGTCAAAGAAGCTGCCTTGCTGACAATGTTGTTTCTATCAATTGAAAGATCGGTAACACGAATAGCCTCATGAGCTTCTTGAGCATTTTTGGATTTTTTATCAAAAACTCTAGCTTTAGCTGGCAGATAATCATTACCAAAATGCTTGGCGATGTACTCGCGAGCTTTATCTACTGCGGCGCTGGACAAGTTGAAAGAATCAGTACGGTGATAGGTAATTAAACCTTCTTCATAAAGCCTTTGCGCTAAACTCATGGTTTGCTTGGCTGAATAACCAAAACTCGTCGCAGCGGCTTGCTGTATTAATGAAGTGGTAAAAGGAGGTAAACTCTGGCGATTACGCTCGGTTTTCTCAACTTTATCAACCAAATAATTTGCAGTCAATAAATCTTTGGTAATTGCATCGGCATCAGCAGCGTTGGAAATAACAGCTTTTTTATCATTAACCTTATCTAAGTTGGCAATAAAAATATTCTGATCCAAATTTTCTTTTGGCTTACCTTCTTCATCGAAAGCCTTTTGCTCTTTTAACAAACCGTCTTTGGCCAAAGCCACTGATAATTCCCAAAATTCTTCTGGCTTGAAAGCCAAAATTTCTTTTTCTCTCTCTACAATTAAGCGTAAAGCCACAGACTGAACACGTCCAGCAGACAGACCACGACGAATCTTTTTCCACAGCACTGGAGAAACCTGATAACCAACTAAGCGGTCAAGAACACGACGAGCTTGCTGTGCATTGACCAGATCCAAATTAAGTTTTCCTGGATTTTCGATAGCAGCTTTGACTGCCTCTTTGGTAATTTCGTGAAAGGTAGAGCGATAAAAATTATCTTTATTCTTACTATCTTCAAGCAAAAATTTAATATGCCAAGCAATTGCCTCGCCTTCTCGGTCAGGGTCAGTCGCCAAATAGATTTTATCGGCAGTCTTGGCCAACTTACGTAAAGTAGCCACCACTTTCTTTTTATCAACACTCACTTCATAAACAGGTTGGTAATGGTTCTCTAGATCAATGCCCAAAGTTTTCTTTGGCAGGTCTCTAACATGGCCCACAGAAGCCTCAATGGCATACTTGCTACCCAAGTAGTCTTTTAGTTTTCTGGCTTTAGTAGGTGACTCGACGATGACTAGATCCATAATTTAACTTTCTTTCAAAAACATGCAACAGTTGCCCATTCTAGCTGTATTCTAGCTCACTAAGCAATACTTGCCCCATTTTTTGATGATTTTACCTTGTAATTCCAAATCAAATAAGAGCTGATTTAACTTTTCCGAGTCTATCTCGGTATTTTTCAAAAGATCTTCAAAGGCCAATTCAGGATAAAAAGTTAGGTTTTGTAATAATTTTTCGGTAGGCTTGTCTGCTAAATTCTCCGTACCCTTTGTCAAAAAATCTAAATGATAATCACCGCCTATTTCAGTGAGGATGTCAGCGGCACTGTTCACCAAAATCGCTCCCTGAGAAATCAGGGCCTTTGTTCCTTCACTGAAAGGATTGGTGATCGGCCCAGGCACAGCCATCACCAAGCGACCATAGTCATTAGCATAACTAGCAGTAATATGAGAGCCGCTGCGTGCAGCGGCTTCAATGACTAAAGTTGCCTTAGATAAGCCAGCAACGATGCGATTGCGAATGACAAAATGAGCTGCTTTGGCCTGCGTCTCTGGAGGAAATTCACTTAGAAAAATCGCCCCACGCTCCAGAAATTCCTGCATAATTTTTTTCTGACTAGAAGGAAAACAATGATTAAAACCAAAACCAAGCACGGCAATAGTTTGGCCGTTATTTTCTATTGCACTTTGTGCTGCCGCCAGATCAACTCCATACATAAAGCCAGAAACAATAACTTTTCCGGCAGCAATTAGTGGCGGTAGAAGTTGTTTGATCGCTAGTTGACCATAAGCTGTTATTTTTCGAGTGCCAACTACAGAAATTGTTTGACTAAAGGCATTTTGCCAAATCTCATCACCAACTTTTAGATGACTTTTGACAAACAAAACTATTGGAAAATCCTCTGTCGCCAACAAGAGTGCTGGATAGGCTTTTTCTTCAAAGGTCAGAGTCTGAATACCCGAAACTTCTAACTTAGCTAAATTGTCTAATAAATTATGTTCTTTTTTGAACTTATTGATTGATTCAACAATCTTTTCAGAAAGCAGCATCTCTTGCCAAATATGATTTTTATTAGCCCAAAACTCTTCGTCACTGAGCTGCCTTTTTTGACAAACTTTGAGGATTTTAAAGACAGTTTTATGCCCTATTCCATTTATTGAAACAAGACCAATCAGGAAAGCCTTGCGTTTGCGATTAACTTCATGATTCATAGATAAGAATATTATCTATGAGCAAGGTTGCAAGAACTGCTACATCATCCCGTCCAAAACTTGTTTGATCACTGGTGCAGCATCCTGAGAACCTTCAGAATAAATTTTGCTCTCATCACTTTCCATTAAAACAGTAATGACTATCTTCTCTGGAAAACCATACTTTTGAACTGCTTCCTGCCATTTTTCTCTTTCATTTACGATTAAACCACCGCTTTGAATTTCACTCTCAACTTCGCCAAAATTTTCACCCAAATTTTCACTCAACTCTCCGCTCTCGCTCGCCTCGCCGACAATCTTCCCCTCATCAATATCAATAATTGCCGTCGTCCAGGCGTGAGTTTTGCGATAGCCTCTTTCATCGGCACCACCAAACTCAGCTGTTCCAGTTTTACAAGCAATTATCCCCGGTTCCGCAGTATTGTAAGGAAAAAGCGGATAAGCCGTGCCACCCTGGCTGCAGGCCCCGACCATGCCAGAAATAACTATCTCCAAATTTTTAGCATCAATGGCCAAATCTCGACAATTTTGCTGCAAGGCTGGCAGAAATGAAGCCTTACAAAGACTCCCATGATTAGCAATCGCTTGAGTCATATTGGCAATCTGAATTGGCGTCACCAAGACATCGCCCTGACCAATGCCAAAATGATAAGTGTTGCCTAAATACCAGCTCTCTCCCCTTTGGCTTTCTTTCCATTGTGGATCTGGAACCAAGCCATCGACTTCCTGACTGGTCTGGACACCCGTTGGACTACCAAAACCAAACATTCTTGCATATTCCGCTAATTTTGTCGGGCCCAACCACTCAGCTGCTTTATAAAAAAAGATGTCATTGCTGCGAGCTAGAGCTCTTTTGACATCAATTGCTCCCTCCACTCTGCCGTACTGAGTGAAATACCAGTTAGCAAATTCCGAGCCGCCAACTTTGAGAGTTCCTTGGTCATCCACAACTGTATCTTCATCAATCACTCCCTCCTGCAAGGCGGCTAGTGCTGTTACCAATTTAAAAACTGATCCCGGCGGATAAGCTCCAGAAGTGCTTCTGTTAAAGAAAATTTGTCTTTCATCTTTGAAATAGTCTGAGATTTTTACAGCACTGTCTTTTGCATCTCTTTTGAAGAGACTATTTAGATAATTCTCCTCAAAGATATTATTGTCAAAACTCGGCGTGCTTATTAAAGTCAGTAATTCTCCATTACTAGCATCCATAATTACGACGGCACCTCGTTTATCGCCCATGGCTTTGTAAGCGAGCGAACTCAGATAAGAATCCAAAGTAGTTTTAATGTTCTGTCCATAGACCTGTTCTATCGTTGAGACTAGTCGCTGCGTTTGACCAAGGGCATTAATTTCAAATTTCATCACTGAACCTTTGGATTGTAAGTTTTTGTCATAGAATTGCTCCAAGCCCATCCTGCCCAAGCGACCAGAGATCGCTAAATTGGGATTTTTATCCAAATCTTCTGCCGTTACGGGCGAAAGATAGCCAAGCACCGAAGCTAGAGCTTCTTTATATGGATAAACTCTATTAAATTCATAACCAATTTTGGCACTATCAGTGGCTAATAAACTCAAAGCTTCATCCTTTGCTAGAAATTCCTTTTCGCTGTAGAGTTTGTCTTTTTGCAGGTATTTAAAATACTGTTTCTCATTTCTCACCAAAGGTTGGTCATAGCGGTCGAGAAAGATTGCTCTTTCTGCTGGGTTTTTTTTCGTAAAATAGCGATTGTTTTCAGCTAAATTATAAAAATACTCGCCTTTGAATATCTCTACGTCGACTAAGCGCGCCAACAAAAGACTAAAAACTAGCAGTAAAAAAGAAAATAAAAGTAAAAACTTAAGCCGCATATTTTTTAAAATTGGCAAGATAAAAGTAAAGCAAAAAAGCCAGCAAATCAGCTAAATAAAAATAATTAAGTTGAATTCTGGCCATTAAAAAAATTGATGAATTTAGCAAAATAAACAAACCAACTTGCACAAGCTTTTGGCCAGAAAATTTTTGCGATAAAAGATGATGCAAAACCAATAAAAGTGCCAGAACTGGCCAAGACAGTGAATAAAAAATCGCCAGCAATAAAGCCATTACAAATAAAGCTACCAAAACAAACTCATTGCTGCGACGACTGACTAATTTGTAAGACAAATAAAGAAAAAAAAGTGGCAAGCCGATGACCGACTCAAAGCTTAAAACAATAATTAAAAATAAATAATAGAGCATATAATTTTCTTGCTTATTTTATTTCCACCAGGCTAGTTTCATAAAAACTAAGCATTTGTTCGATGATCGCAGTTTTGGTTGCCAAGGCCTGATTTTCCGTTAAAATTCTAGCGACTCTCCCAATCAGCAAACCTTTTTCTAAGTTAGCTTGCGCTGTGGTGAAAACCAATTGGCCAACTTCCAAATTAGCCTCACTTTGCACTTCAGTTAGAATAATCTCTCGACCATTGCCTTTTAAGAGGCCTTTTGTTCCCGCATTTGTTTCTGCCAAAACTCCGGCATCAAAAAATTGTGATAAAAGCCTAACCGAAGATTGCCTCTCCTCCACTTTATCGATCAAACCAAGCAAAGTGCCTTTATATAAAACTGCCGAACCAACCTTAACTCCAGATTGACTGCCAGCTGCTACGAAACTCTGAGCAAAAGAAATGACTGGTGCAGCAATAATTGTTTGTTGATAAGAACGATCACTGTTTTCCAAAATTTTACGCAATTCTTGGTTTTCTTTTTCTAGAGCCTCCACTTTGATTGAAATTGCCGCTGTTTCACTGTAACGATACTGCAGATCTTCCAATCTGGCTGTTAGGTTCCACATCTCTGCAACTCTACTAAAAGGATAAGCAATCTTTTGCAAAAAAGAAAAATTTTTTTCTTTCCAAAGATTAGCTCCATCAGTTAAAAAGGGAAAGCTTGAAAAACCCAAAAACTGCAGGAAAAACAAGATAAAAATTGCTAAAAAAGCAAATAAATATTGCTTGTTTTTTTGATTCAACATAACTTATCGATTTCTATGGCCTCCATCTTTAAATATTTAGCTAATTTAGCAGTCTTTGGTTTGTCTACTAAATTATTAATGAAAAAATAAAAACAATCAGGTTGCTCAAAAGTAAATTTTTCCTCAACCCTCTTTAGAAACCGCTTACTTTCAAGAGCTAAGTCGCGTAGAAAAACTTTTTCATAAGCCAGCAACTTATTTTGGTCAAAAAAACTTAGCTCTGCACAATCATCAAACAAATTCACCAAAAATTTGGCTTTGGAAAAATTTCTTTTTTGCAGTAGATAGAAATTGTAAAAAAAATGGCGATCCACAAAAGAAACTTTTTTCAAAAAGGGCGAAACACCTTCAAAAAACTTTTTCTCCAGTTCACTAGAGCTAGGCCCAAGTAAAAAAACTAAAGAATATTGCTCTAGATCAAAAGCGCTTAAGCTATCATCTAAGAATTTCTTCAGTAATTTATCGTTAGCCAAGAAATTCATTTTGCAAATATCGACGTTATGAATTGTCTTCAATAAGGTCAAGTTGGAAAAATCAATTGAAGATAGATCTCTAACATCTTTGGCCAAATAAAAAGACAGTCCACTGCTGCTGCAGTCTATTAATAAGAGATGTTTGAAATCCAAAGATAAGTTCATTGATTAAGCAATGAGGCGGCAGATTTCCAGCGATTTTGACTAATTAAGCTTTCTGCTTCTTTAACCTTAGCTAAAACAGCTTGGTCATCGCTTTCTTTCATTTTGACTAAGCGCTCACCCATCATTTCAGATTTAAGCTCTAGAGCCTTTTCATACAGAACCTCATCTAGATCGGGAATTAGTTTTTCTAAATAAATGATTAGGGCTTCTTTTTTTTCATCTTCCTTTTTATTTTGATCGTCCAAAATGTTACGAGCTCCAGTATATTCTTCACTAGTCAGCAACAATTCCAGATCATGAAAGATAAAATCATCCCAAATCATTGTTTCCAGTTCATCTAGGAATTGATTTTTTTCAGAATCACTGATGTCCATTATCCCAAGCATTTCAAAAATATTTTGAGATTTTAGTTCTTCAGCATCGTTTTTTAGAGCTGCTGAATCTTCGTCACTAGATGCGGACTCAGCCACAGATGTGGTTGAAACAGGCTCCTCATTACTACTCTGCAAATCTGCATTATCTTGCAAATCCGCAGCTGGACGATTTTTTCTAAAATCTTCTACAGATTCTTCTGAATCAGGAAAATCTGTCATCACCGAGCCATCGTTTACTGAGTTGTCATTTGTAACCGTTTTATTTTTAAGACTCTCTTGATCTATTTTCTTTTCCAAATCACTCAAAAATGAATCAAAATCGAATTTTTCAGAAGATTGAGCTTCTTCTTTTAAAACCGGTTCTTGAACTGAGGAAGCGGCTTGCACTGAAGACACGGGAGCTGCTGGCACCGTAGAAGATGGCTTCTCCTCCAAGTCTTTGGACAACTTATCTAATTCAGCGAGAAGTCTATCTATTTCAGCTGAGTTATCATTTTCTTTTTTATCGACAACTGGCTGAGATGACTGGGCCGATTGAGCAGGTTGAAATGATTGATTTCTTTGAATTAATTGTTGATACATCTGTCCAGTAGAGCTCGCGGCGTTAGAAGCGACAGGAGCGACAACTTGATTGGCAGAATTGTCTTGAATTTGAATCATAGGCAGGTTTCCATAACAAACTTAAATAATGTACAATTCCAATTTAGCATAGCCAAATACACAATGCAATTAAATCGTCAAAAAATCAGCAGCTTTCTACAAAAATTAATTTTCGTTAATTTCAATCTACTTTTTTTCCTCACTCCTTTTATTTTTACTTGGATGAATCAAGAATTATTCGAATTTAGCAAAATGCTTTTCGTTTATGCTGGAACCACAATCATTACTTCATTATGGATCGCTAGAATGGTCACGGAGCGAAAAATAATTCTCAAAAGAAGCAAACTCGACTATTTTATCTTAGCTTTTTTGGCCTCACAAATAATTTCCACTATTTTTTCTCTACACACTCGCACATCTTGGTTCGGTTACTACACCAGATTTAATGGCGGACTTTTATCAACTATCACCTACATCACCCTTTATTATGCCTTCGTTTCCAATATTAAAAAATCTCAAGTCCAGGCTATCTACAGCAGTCTTTTTCTCTCCGCTCTTATGGTTAGTCTTTACGCCACACCAGAGCATTTCGGCCATTCTCCGAGCTGCTATCTCGTGACGAAAAAATTCAACGTTAGCTGTTGGGTTCAAGATGTTCAAAATAGAGTTTTTGCTACTTTTGGCCAACCAAATTGGTTGGCTGCCTTTTTGATTAGCATCATCCCTCTTAATATAGATAAAATTCTCAAGGAAAAAAAGCTATCCAGCAATCTCTATTTAATTCTTGTGCTTGTTGCAAGCATTACTGCTCTTTTATTTAGCAAATCTAGATCTGGATTACTCGGACTAGGAGCTGGCTTAGTTTTTTACGCTATCTTTAAAATTTTTACTAATAAAGACAAAAAAGAGCGCTTCAACAATTTCCTCAAATTAAGCGGCCTAGCTGGAATAATGATTGCCTTGGCTTTAATTTTTGGAACACCCTACACCCCCAAGTTAGCTGACTTGGCAAAAGGACAGATGATGGTGCAAACAAGCGTTGCAGAAGAAATTCCAAGCGGTGGTACTCCATCAGAGGAAATCAGAAAAATAGTCTGGCAGGGAGCACTCAAAGTTTGGCAGCGCTATCCGATCTTTGGCTCTGGCGTTGAAACATTTGCCTATAGTTACTATTTAGATCGTCCTTTAGCTCATAATTTAGTTTCAGAATGGGATTTTCTCTATAACAAAGCGCACAATGAACTGTTGAACACCTTGGCTAATTCTGGTCTAGCTGGACTCCTGACTTACCTGGCCTTATTTGCGGGGGTTTTTTATCTAGGACTGAAGCATTTTCTACAAGATAAGAATCAAAGTGAGTTATTGGCACTATTAGCTGGCATTGTTGCTATGTTCATTTCCAACTTCTTTGGCTTTTCTACGGTAGTCACCAACTTACTCTTATTCGGCTTCTTTGCGATTGTGATTCTAGAAGAGAAAGAGCAAAAAAATGAAAAAAATGTCACTATAAAAAAGATTGATGATAAAGATCATATATCAAATAATGAATATTATATGTATTCTTTAATTCTAGTTGTTGCTCTCTTTGCAATCAGCAAGGTTTGGTCGATCTGGCAAGCTGACTACTTATTCACTAATGGCCAGAATGCCTTTGAAAAAGGCAACTATCAAGCTGGTCTACCTGCTATTCAAGAAGCGATTAAAAAATCACCAAAAGAAGCATTCTTTTATGATGAGCTCGCCAGCGACTACGCTCAGCTCAGCATCGCCTTTGCCAATGAGAAACAAAGTACTGCCAGCGCCGCACTTGCTCAAAGCGCTATCGAAAGCAATCGTTATGCCCTAAGCCTCAATCCCGTCCATCTTAATTTTTATAAAAGCCAGGCAAGGATCTACATCAAACTTGGTCAACTTGACCCCAAACTCTATTCTTACGCCGAGCAATCTCTAGTAAAAGCTATCGCCCTTGCTCCTACAGATGCCAAACTTTACTACAACCTTGCTTTAATTTTAGAAATCATGGGCAATAAAGATGAGGCTCTAAAGAACATGGAGCATGCTGTCTCTATCAAAAGCAACTATCTACAAGCTAGAAACGAGCTGGCTCGCATGTATTTTAGCTCTGGAGATCTGGAAAAAGCAAAAGACCAGTATATTTTCAGTTTAGAAAAAATTGCTCCCAACGATAAATTAATCAAAGAAAAATTGAAGATAATAGAAGCCAGTATCAGCGCCAAAACTAAATAACAGTCTTGTTATATAATGCAGGTATATAAAAATGAAAATTATTACCGCTCCACACCCAACTTTGCGCGAAATTGCCAAAGAAGTGACTGTTTTTGACAAGAAATTCTTTAAGTTCTTAGATGAATTGGCAGATACTCTAATTAAAAAAGAACAGCCAAAAGGCGTGGCTCTTGCTGCTCCTCAAGTTAACAAGCCAGTTCGCGTTTTTGCAGCTATTTTGGGTGAAAAAAATCAAGATAGCAGTAAGCCTGTCATCGAGTTTTTCATCAATCCAAAAATTACCAAGTTTAGCAATAAAAAAATCCTTGGAGCAGCTGATGGTGGAGAACGTTTTGAAGGTTGTCTGTCCATTCCCTTGCTTTATGGCCCAGTACCACGCCATGAGTGGATCGAAATCGAGTATCAATGCTTAACTACTCTAGATCTTAAAAATCAGCCAGAAATAAAAAGCAAAAAAGCTAAATTCACGGACTTTGATGCCAGAGTAATTCAACATGAATACGACCATCTAGATGGCATTCTTTTCACTGATCTAATCCTTAAAAATAACCTGCCCGTCTACATTGATGAGGATGGCAAATGGGTAGAAGTTAAAAATAAAAAAGAGATACTATCCTTACTTTAAGATGAAATATAAGATCGCTATCGCCGGTTCAACTCAAAATACAATCAAAATGGCAGAAGCTATTGCTGCTGATCCACGCTTCGAAATTTCCTTCACTCTCTCTCCAACTCCCAAACTAATTGGCCGCAAACAAATTTTAACCAAAAATCCATTGCATTTATGGTCAGAAAAAAAACAGCTAAAAACCTTTTTAGTTGATAAAAAAATTGAAAAAACCATGCTGGAAGAATTTGCCGCAATTGGAGAGATCGATTTTTTATTAGTTGTTGATTTTGGCTATTTAATTCCCAAATGGTTGCTAACATTACCAAAAATCGCCCCACTCAACATTCACCCTTCTTTATTACCAAAATGGCGTGGTAGCTCCCCAGGTCAATTCTGCCTACTCTTTCAAGATCTAAACGAATTTGGGCACGAATCAGCCGTCACCCTAATGATCATGAGCGAAGGAATGGACGAGGGACCGATTATTGCTCAATTACCATTTGAGATTGAGAAGAAATGGACGCAAGTCGAATACTATGAGCACGCTTTTGAGTTGATGGGCGAAAAATTAGCCGATTTAATTGGCGATTTTGCTACTAAAAAAATCCAAGCTCAAAATCAACCAGCTCAAAGTTCAACCATCGCCGCTCGCCGCTTAAGTAAAGATGATAGTTTTATGGATTGGAAAAACCTAAAACAACTAATGGCCGGCCAAAAAATTGATCAAGCAGAAATTTTGCCAAATTTATTTAAAGATGATGAAGTTAAACAGTTTTTTGAAGATAAAACATCTCAAATCAAGCTAGTTTCAAATGCTAGCAAAGCTTTTTCCCCTTGGCCAAGCTTGTGGACTTTGATTCCAACCAATAATGGTGAGCGCAGAATGAAAATTCTAGACTGCCATCTGGAAAAAGAGTGCTTAGTTTTAGATCAAGTTCAGATTGAAGGTAAGAATCCATCAAAATGGAACGAGTCAAAAAACACTCTAGTTTAAATTCAAAATTTCAAAGAAAAATTAAGCGGCTTTTTTGAAATGAGTGGTCAAACCCAATTTTTTGAGTTGCTTGAGAACTCTGCTTGGGACTTTGATCTTTTTCTTAATGCCATCAATAATGACGGTAGCAGCATGCAAATTATATTTGAATGATCTCCTGGTACGATTCTTGGCGTGAGAAACGTTGTGACCATAACCGGCTATTACTGGATATTTGTGTAGATGAATTTTCATAACAGGGAGTGATTTTACCATATGAAGAAAAAAATGTGCAGAGGAAGAAATTCCTGCTGGAGATGCTAAAATAAATGACAAAATGATAATTATTCTTATTTTTATTTTTTTCCTCACCCTCTCCAATCAAAAAGCTTTTGCTCTAGAGAACCAAACCTTAATCATTGATCAAGTTCGTGGAAGTG
>CALQZX010000004.1 GCA_943350175.1 Parcubacteria group bacterium
TTGCGGAAGGGGCGGGACTCGAACCCGCGGTGCCCGAAGGCGTCAGTTTTCGAGGCTGATGCAATAGCCGCTATGCGACCCTTCCTTTTTTAAATTATTTTTTATCTACCCCTGAGTAGTGAGTTATTATACCCGCTAGAATGGTTAGAATACCGCCCAGGATTTGAGCGAGAGCGATTTGTTCTTTCAGGATCAGGACTGCGAGGATGGCGACGAAGACGGAAGTCATCATCGACATCATGGTCATGTAGGAGGCGGTGGCAACTTTGAGGGTACGATTGAGAAAGATCCACAATAAAGCCGTGAAAATACCACTGCCAATGATGTAAGGATAATAAGTAAAGTCAAAGTAATTAGCAGCGAAGACGCTTTGGATTGGCGCTGGATATAAAGGTGAAAATAGGACAAATAGCAAAAGCACAGGAATGCCAGCGATTGGACGGAGGAAAGAAACGACGTCGCCACTGACCGCCGTGTCTTTGATGGCTTTTCTAACTAGAATATTTGCCGTAGACCAAGAAAGACAAGCCAAAACAATCAAGAGATCGCCAATTTGAGGGACGATGGGTTGGCCTTTGGTGGAAATCAGGTAACTGCCAAAAACCATGATCAAGACCGCTAGAGCTTTGATCCAGGTCATTTTTTCTTTGAGGAAGATCCAAGCCAGAACAATCGTCGTCACCAAGGCGAATTTGACCAAGAAACCAGCATTAACAGCTGAAGTCAGAGCTACGCCAGAATTACTAAAAAAGCCACCTAGACCGAAGTGAATAGCATTGGCCAGAAGCAAACCAAGCAGAACTTTTTTCGGTAAAGAAACAATTTCTTTATAATTCTTCGGTAAAACCACCACACTTAGAAAGATCAAAGCCACGACGGCTGATTGCAGGGTAAAAGGAATGGCTTTGGCGCCAGCACTAAAACCCATTTTACTGACAAGAATTTGCAAAGCCCAAAACAAGGAAAATAGAAAGACATTGAGGAAAGCTGATTTGGATTTTTCAGTCATTTATCTGCTTTCGCGATATCAACTAATCTTTTTTGCTCTTCCTCTTGCTTGGTAAAAGATTGATACTGCATGGTCACGTGTTTTGCCAACAAGTGAATGCGTTCGATTTGCGTCTTCCCTTCGGAGATCAAGTGGGCGTTAAGGCTTTCCAAATTTGCCATAATAACCAGCTGCTCGATCGTTGCATAGTCACGTTGATTTTTGTTACCAGCAATCAAGTTAGGGTTTTCTTTTCGCCACTCAATTGCTGTTTGTCCAAAAACCAGCACATTAAGTATGTCTACCTCATCAGTATAGACAGATGTTTGCTTTAGTTTTATTAAGTTTAAAGCTGGAAGCAAGATATTTTTAATAGAATCGGTATGAAGCTTGTAGTTGACCTTTGATAAATAACGATGAGAGTCCCACTCTACTAATTTTTTTTCTTGTTCTTTTAGTCTCTGAAATTCTACTATTACCAATAATTTGAACTCTGGACTCAGCCAAGTGCCGAATTCAAATGAAATATCCTTGTGAGCATAAGTGCCTCCATAACGACCTCTTCTAGCAATAATTCCTTTGGCATTGGTTTTTTCTATCCACTCACCAATAGAAGGATTGAAGTTGTTTGCTCCAGCATTATTTTTAAAGTACACGAATTCGTGTACTTTAAAATCTGAGTTATGAATTTGTTCCCAAAATCCAAGGAAATCAATGGTGTTCTTTGTACGCAGCCAACTGTGTAAAGCGCGATCTGATCCGGCACTTTTGGCCATATCAGTTAAACAAATGTAATCTTCTCCATCAATTTTTGTCACATTGATAGGGCTTTCATTGATAATCATTGAAAGCGTATTTGTTTTCGTCATGATGAAATTTTATTAAAGCTGTGCACCCAGTGCGATTCGAACGCACGATCTTTTGTTCCGCAAACAAACGCTCTATCCAGACTGAGCTATGGGTGCTTATTTAGTCGACTGTAAAAGAACTAGGATATTATAGCGTAAATTGATAAACTTGCACGTTGATTCCTTTTTTTCTAGCTTTATCAATTGTATCCTGTGTGCCTTTACTTTGATTAACTTGAAAAGCGATCATTTCATCAGCATGATAAACCTCTTTGCTATCACGAGCGTAATAGGTAGCTTGATTGAGATTTGTCACACCGATCGTTTCAATTAAGGCTACTCTATTTATTTTTTTCAACCTTTTGAGCTGAGAAATCAACTCGATGGCTTGGTTTTTTGTAATAACTCCTTCCACTGCTCTCTTTAGATAGTGTCTTTTATAACAATTCAAAGGGCTAGGCAAGAAAACCTGAATCTTATCTATTGCCTCAAGTTTAAAGACTTCATCCAAAACCCAAAAATCTACACCGAGTGCTCCACCAACAATAATTTCATCGCCACGATCAAGAACTTCACGAACGGTTTTTCTCACCGATTCCTCTAGTTTTTCATCTTGATAACGCCAACTACCACTAATTAAAATTTTCTTCATTTTGCTTTGGTCTTTAGATATTTTTTACCTTTTAATTTATCCGGCAACAAACTCGTCTCCTTATCAGGATACATTTCATAACCTTTACCATAGCCAATTTCTTTGAGTAGCTTGGTGTCGGCATTCTTGAGATTAAGAGGAATTTCCAAGTTGCCGTAGGCCTGAACATCGGCTTGGGCAGCTCTCAAGGCATCATAGGAACTGCGATTTTTCGGTGCATTGGCCAGGTAAGTCACTCCATGAGCTAGATTGATAGCACATTCTGGATAACCAATAATCTGGCAGGCGCTAAAGACAGCATTGGCCACCACCAAGGCAGTTGGTGCAGCTAGACCAATATCTTCTGAAGCAAAAATGACCATGCGACGAGCAATGAACAAAGGATCCTCGCCTGCTTCAACCATTCTAGCTAAATAGTAAACTGCAGCGTCAGCATTACTAGCGCGCATGCTTTTGATAAAAGCACTAATCGTTTCGTAGTGTTCTGGACCTTTTTTATCATAACTGAGGTGCTTAGATTGCAAAGAATTCTTGAGCGACTCTAGTTCTAAATTCGCGTAAAGGGTAAAAGTATTGTCCACCAAGGTCAAAAGTTTGCGTGCATCCCCAGCACTGTAGTTGAGAAGAAACTCCTCGCTTTTGATTGGTATACCAATTTTTTTAGCTTTTTTATTTGTTAATTTCTGATTTTCATGAATTTTTTTGACAGCCATTTTTAATACTTCTTTCATCTCTTCTGGCGTCAAAGCTTTGAAAATAAAAACACGCATTCGCGAAAGCAGTGGTGAGATGATTTCAAAGGAAGGATTTTCCGTGGTGGCGCCAATTAGAATCAAAATACCCTCTTCCACAAAAGGTAATAAATAATCTTGCTGGGCTTTATTAAAACGATGAATTTCATCAATGAAAAGAATTGGGGCGCGATAATCTTGCAGTAAACCTTTCTGCTTGCGACCGTCTTCAACGATTTTTCTGATGTCTGCTTTTCCCGCAGAAACTGCGGAGATCTCGATAAACTCTAGATCACTCTCTCTGGCAATGATACGAGCTAGAGTGGTTTTACCAACCCCAGGAGGACCCCAGAAAATCATCGAGAAAACTGCCTGCAGATCCATGGCAGCCTTAATTGGCTTACCAGAGCCGACAAGATGTTCCTGACCAATAAAATCTTCAAGAGATTCAGGACGGATCAGAGCTGCGAGAGGCTTAGAGAGATCGGACATTGTAGGCTTATTCTAGCTCAAATATTACAACAAGTGTAACAAAAATGGTCCCTTAAAAAACAAAACCCTATACGCTATTTACGAGCAACCATCCGGAAGCCCACGTATAAGGATTTACTTGTCAAAAGCAAGTATAGCAACGGCAAATAATTTTGTCAAAAAGAAAAACTTAACGAGCTTGTCTATTGCGGACGACTTTGTTTAGATGACGCTTACGAATTCTCAAACTCTTTGGAGTAACCTCCAAGAGCTCATCGTCTTCGATGAAGTCTAAGCATTGCTCGAGACTGAGTTCGATACGAGTGTCTAAAACGGTCAAAAAGTCAGCATTAGAACGAAAGTTAGTCAATTTCTTGGCTTTACAAACGTTTACTTCCAAATCCTCTTGTTGGTTACGAAGTCCAATAATTTGACCTTCGTAGGCCATGTCACCAGGATTAATGAAGGTTCTACCGCGCTCTTGGATGGTTTCCAAGGCATAAGCAGTGGCAGTACCTGATTCTGTAGCGATCAAAGCACCATTACGCATTTGAGGTAATTCAGCACTGAGAGGAGCATATTCCAAGAAGCGAGAACTAAATAGACCGTTACCTCTGGTTTTGGTCAAAATTTGACTTCTAAAACCTAAGATATTTCTACTACTTACTTCGTAGATCATTCTGGTAATACCCTTATCGTTGGTGATACTGTCAGTTAAATTGGCTTTTCTCTTGCCCAACTCTTCAGTAATGACACCCATGAATTCTTTGGCAATTTCGATGGTCATTTCTTCGTAAGGTTCCATTTTGACACCATCAACTTCTTTGATGATGACTTGTGGCTTAGAAAGTTCCATTTCGTAACCTTCACGACGCATGGTTTCAATTAAGATAGCCAGATGTAATTCACCACGGCCAGCCACGTTGAAAGAACCACCTTCCAAACCTTCAATACGAAGACCGAGATTGGTTTTTTGTTCTTTACGAAGTCTTTCTGCAATTTGACGAATGGTACAGAAGTCGCCTTCTTTACCAGCAAAAGGAGAAGTGTTAGCAGCAATACGAATTTTCAAAGTTGGCTCAGTCACGTTAATACTTGGGAAACCTTCAGTTTCGCCAAGAGCAGCTAGAGTTTGACCAATAGCAATTGATTCCACACCTGTAATAGCAATAATGTCACCAGCTTGACTAAGTTCAGTTTCTTGGCGACCAAGACCGTCACTAGTCATCAAGTGAGCGACAGACATTTCACCAACTTTTTCGTTTTCATTTAAGATCACCAAACGTTGGCCTTTTTTGACCAAACCTTGAGTGACTTTACCAATGGCGTAAGTGCCTTTGTAAGTATCAAAATCCAGAGTAGAAACCTGCATTTTGAAAGGTAGCTCACCATTAACTTTTGGAGCTGGAATGGTACGAATGATTTGTTCAAAAATTGGGCGAAGATCACCAGGATGCTTGGCAATTAATTCGGCGTTGCCGACTTCTTCTCTTGGCAATTCATTCCAAACTTTACCATCACGACCGACAGCGTAAAGAATTGGGAATTCCAATTGAGAATCATCATCAGCTAAATTCAAGAAAAGTTCTTCTACTTGAGCCAAAACCTTTTCTGGTTCAGCATCACGACGATCGATTTTATTAACAATAACAATCATTTTGAGTTTTTGTTTAAGAGCTTGCTCCAAAACAAAACGAGTTTGAGGTAATGGACCTTCAGCAGCATCGACTAAAAGGACGGCACCATCAGCCATACTGATGACACGTTCTACCTCACCAGCAAAATCTGCATGCCCTGGGGTATCGATAATGTTGATTTTGAAATCTTCACCAGCTTCACTCTTGTAAAAAACAGCAGTGTTCTTGGCGAGAATGGTAATACCTTTTTCTCTTTCCAAATCGTTACTATCAAGGATAGTACTTTGGTTCATTTCAGACTGATTTTCACGGAAAGCGTGGGTCTGTTTTAACATACCGTCGATCAAGGTAGTCTTACCGTGGTCAACGTGAGCGATGATGGCGATGTTTCTGATTTGCATAAAGAAGGTATTATATTCCGAACCCTGTCTTTTTGCAATGTATTACGTTGCAAAAAGCAGCTGGTACGGAAGATGCTGTGCATACTTCTTTTACTTAAGAAATAGCAATCTTTTCAGGGGAAGAAAAGATGAAATCTGGGTTTTTGGATTTTAGGAGCTCTGGAGAGTTAAAACCCCAAGTCACAGCAGCTACTTTGACACCAACTTTCTGGCAGGCTTCAATGTCGCGCGCTTCATCACCAAAATATAGAATCTCAGCTTTATTTAATTTATGTTTTTTGATTAGAGCTTTGAAGGTTTTGTCTTTGCCGAATAAACTCTTGCTAGCATAAACAAAGTCAAAAACATCGGTAAAATTTTGCTTGGCCAGAAAAGCCTCGATGTTTTCAAGATTGTTAGAGGTCAGAATGCCGAGCTGATAATTCTTGGATAGCTCTCTAAGGATGGACTTCATCTTGGGGAAAAATTCTAAATTAACAAACTCTTGGTGCAAATTTTTATTGACCGTGAGAACAATTTTGGCTAATTTGAGAGGACCAATCTTATATTTATCTGCCAACTCTCGCATGGATAGTTGTCTTAGCTCTGCGAGATCTAATTTCTTAATTAAAGGGAGAGAAAAATCTTTGGCCACTTGATTAAAACCATCAATATATAGGGCCATACTATCGACTAGCGTACCGTCAAAATCAAAGATCAGTGTTTTCATCATTTAGACCAACTAAGTTTCTTAAATCTGTAATTTCTTCTGGCTTGAGCTTTCTGACGTTGCCGACAGAAAGGCCAACCATGTTTAAATTACCGAGTTTAATTCTGAGTAGTTTAGTCACTTCCCAACCGACCTTGGCGCAGACGCGACGGATTTCTCTTTTAACACCCTGATGAATCGCCACGCGCAAGACCATCTCACGGCCTTCTTTCTCGATCACTTCTAGCTCGTCAAAAGCAGTTTGACCTTCAGCTAATCTAACACCTCTAAGCAATCTTTCGACTTTGGAATGAGCAAAAATACCATCTACCCAGACGCGGTAGACTTTTTTGACTTCATATTTTGGATGAGTGAGACGATTGGCCAATTCTCCATCGTTGGTCATAAGCAGCAAACCCTCTGATTCCAGATCTAATCTGCCAACAGGATAGACTCTGGCTTTGGCTTTACTTTTGACGTAATCAAAAACAGTTTTGCGACCAGCTTCATCGCTGACGGTGGAAACGACGTTGCGTGGTTTATTGAGCAACCAATATTCAAAGTCTTCTTTGGCAGCGACGCCGACTTTTTGACCAGCCAAGACAACGTCGTCTTTTTCTGGGTCGACTTTATCACCTAATTTAGCTTTTTTGTTATTGAGCAAAACTTTGCCATCATCAATTAATTGATCAGCCTTACGACGAGAAGCAAAACCAAGATCAGCTAGAAATTTGTTTAAACGGATTTTCATATCAAACTTTCACACTTTTGAGTCAGTCACGCTACACTAAAAATGTGTACTTTAAAAAACTGACAATCTTCTTTTCGCTCAGTGAAGTCGCTGTTTATCGGCCTCAAATGTTTATTGAAATCTGTTAATCAGCTCCTTCAATGAACTGACTTCAAAGTGCGAAAGTCTAATCAGTATTATAACAGTCAACTAGGCTATTAAGTAAAATTGCGAAAAAACTCAATCTCCCAGAATAATTAACTCATCTTCTGCTCTAGTTACGGCCGTATAAAGCCAACGGCGCCAATCTAGATCAGACATTTGTTTAAAGCGTTCTTCAAAGAGAATGACTCGACTAGCCTGACTACCCTGAGCCTTATGAACAGTCAAAGCGTAAGCAAAATCAAAGAGCTCACCATGCATGGTCAAAGCGCGAGTTTCCTTTCCAAAGTTCATGGCTGTGCTGGAACCAAATTGCTTTTTCACGGCTAAACCTTCAAAAATTTGATCATCGTCATCAAACATGATTTTGACTTCATAGAAGTTGTCATCTTTACTGTTGATGGTCTGCAGCGTGCCCAGCATACCGTTGAAAATGGCGTACTGCTGTCTGTTGCGCAAACAGATAACTCTATCTCCTGCCTGGGGCAATGGCGATTCGTAGCCGAGCAGGGTTCTTAAATAATTATTTAGTTTTATGCGGGTATTATTGTAACCACATAAAATCAGAGTATCTTGGTTATATTGCTGGAGATAGTTCTCAATAATCTCTTGAGATTCTGGGTCGTTCTTGGACAACTTACGCACACCTTGGCCATAATTGCCGATTTTGATCTGGCCATGTTTTCTGGCTTCAATGGAAAGTTTAATGATTGGGTTGTCGGCTACCTGGCGATGAATTTCTTCTAATTTGATCTCTGGATTTTCCATGAGATTGAATTGACCACTAACTGGTGGCAGTTGGCCATGATCACCCACTGCCAAAATTGGAACATCGTAGGAAAGCAGATCTAGCCAGATTTTCTGATCAACCATCGAGGCCTCATCAATGATAATTAAATCAGCCTTAATTTCTTCTTTGCGTTTCCAGCCCATGATTTCGTGATTTTCATTTTCGATCAGACTGTAAATCAAAGAATGAATCGTGCCAACGCTGTCGCCTTTATATAAAACATCATTTTCTTTGAGATAATTTTTCAAAACTCTAGTCGCTTTACCGGTGAAAGCAGCGAAAGCTACCTTAATTTTTGGATTTTGTTGAAAAATGACTTTGCGCAAAATGGCGATCAATGTGGTTTTGCCAGTTCCAGCGTAACCGCCTAAAGTCAGAAATTGCTTGCTGGCAGGATTGGTAGAGGCCGCAGCCTCCCAAGATAAGATTTGTTTTAAAGCTAGTTTTTTATCGGAAGAAATATCCATATTTAAATCGGCAATTACTCGATGAACATTGCGTCACCAAAACTAAAGAATCTGTAATCATTCTCTAAGGCATGTGAGTAAGCTTGGCCGACGCTAGTCTCCAAGAAAGTAGTAAATTCTTGATTGGTGTTTGGTGAGGAACAAAAAGCCGAGACGAGCATGAGTAAACTCGATTTTGGTAAATGAAAATTAGTAATCAAAACATCAATGAAATTAAATTGATAAGGCGGATCGATGAAAATATTGGTTTCTTTGGCTGCAGCTACTAATTCTTTTTTGGTCTGGCTCAACAAAACCGCCGACTCCAAAGTTCTGGTGCTGGTGGTACCAACAGCAATGATTCTCTTACCAGCTTGTTTAGCTTGATTGAGTCTACTGGCAACTTCAACATCAACCTCATAATATTCGCTGTGCAAAGTTTTGTTTTTTAAATTTTCACTAGTTAATTTGGCGAAGGTGCCGAGTCCCACGTGCAAAGTAACTTTTTCGATCTGCACTTCTTTTTGTTCTAGTTTGTACAAAAGTTCATCGGTGAAATGCAGTCCAGCGGTGGGTGCTGCAGCCGAACCCTCTTCTCTGGCGTAAACTGTCTGATATTCTTCTTTGATTTTTTCCTCTGACTGGGTCGGGTGAATGTAAGGCGGTAGCGGTGTAAAACCGCATAAATCAATTTCAGAAAGAAGATTAGCAGCACTCTGATTAAATTTGACCTGCACCTTGGCGCTGTCTTCGTCTCTAAAGATCACTTCTGCCTGCAAAAAGTCACTAAAGTCCAGATCTGCAGATAAACTCCCATCACTTTCTAGAAAGCTTCTTCTGGGAAAGAAAAGCTTCTGACCGAGCTTTAAACCTGGCTTAGAAATGGCTGAGAAAGTATCCAAATCAATTTGCTTGATGAGCAATAATTCAACTTTACCACCGCTTTGCTTCTTACCAAGCAAACGAGCACTGAAAACTTTGGTTTCATTAAGCACCAAAACGTCATTGCTAGTCAGAAGATCTGCTAATTCATAAAAAAAATGATCTTTGATTTCACCATTCGATCTATTTACTGTCAAAAGCCTAGAATGGTCACGAGGAAAAGCTGGTTGATTGGCAATTTTATCCTCACTCAGAGGGTAATCGTATTTATCTAAAATATCGTTAATATTTTCGTCAAACATGGGCTTAGTCTATCATAAATGAAGGCTAAAAGTGCTGCCTTTACCCAACTGGCTAGTGACACTTAGCTTGCCATTCAGAAGCTCTGAGATCTCACCTGCAATGGATAAACCTAGTCCAAAACCTGCTGACTTACTCTTGTTGCGAGAGCTTTCAACTTTATAGAAACGATCAAAAATTAAAGGTAAATTTTCTTTGCCAATGCCAACTCCGCTATCTTTAACTTGAAAAACAGCCTTATTTTTTTCCATAAAGAAATTAAGGGTAATTTTGCCAGATTTAGGCGTGTATTTAATGGCATTATCCAGAAAAATCGATAAAATTTGCATTAACTTATCATAATCTGTTTTAACTAAGTCATGCTTGGCTTTACTAATAATTTTAATGTCTTTAGTTTTGACTAAAGCACTAAATTTACTAGTTAATTCATTTGATATTTCATCTAATGCGACCATGCGCTGATCAAGAACTTCTGCGCGGCGCTCAGCTTTAGATAAAAGCAGTAAATCATTGCTTAATTTTTCCAAACCCTCGATATCTTTCAAATTATCTTTTAAGATAGACAATGCATCTTCTCTACTAATTTTCTTATCTTTCAAATTAACTTCCAAAGCTGTCTTAATCGCCGTCAAAGGAGTACGCAATTCATGAGCCGCATCAGCCGTGAATCTTTTTTGAGCTAGCAAAGATTTCTCTATTGGAGCAAGGGTTCTACCTGCTAATAAATAAGCCAAAAAAGTAGAAATCGAGAGGATTCCTAGGTCTATAAAAATTAAACTAAGTAGAAAATTCCTTCTGGCTAGTTCGAAATCTTGTTTAAATTCTTCTGAATTAATCTCAAAAGGCCCAACATCGGCATCTCTCAAGTTTCTTGGTAAATGCTGAGGCAGATTAATATTTAACTCCTGAGCTCTTAGTCTGAGCTGAAAACGATTCAGATTTTCAAAAAGTAAGACAGATCCAGCTCGATAAATCAAGGCGGTAAACAAAAGTAAAATAAAGGAGATTGTCAAGGAATACCATAAAGTCAATTTTAAACGGGCTGATTTAAACATAACTAATCTCCAATTCTATAACCAAAGCCTCTAACGGTGTGAATGAGCGGTTTTTTATCTTTAAAAGGTTTGTCAATTTTGTTTCTTAAATATCCAATATAAACTTCGACGGTATTGAATAAGACATCTGCTTCATAATCCCAGACGTTTTCAATAATTTGTTCTTTACTTAGGATTCTATTTTTATGACGAATTAGATATTCAAGAAAAGTAAATTCTTTTCTTGATAGATCAATGCTTTTACCGGATCTCTTAACTTCAAAATTTCTTGTGTCGAGCTGCAAATCATCGATTTTAAGAATGGCGCTTTCTTGTAATTTGGGACGTCTAGTCAAGGCTCTTACTCTGGCCAAAAGTTCTGCGAAAGCAAAAGGCTTCACCAAGTAATCATCGGCCCCGCAATCAAGCACTGAAACCTTATCTTCAAGTTCTCCCTTAGCCGTTAAAACCAGAATGGGAGTGTGCACTATATCTTCTCTTAATTTTCTGCAGACGCTGACCCCATCCATTTTGGGCAACATTAAATCGAGAATAATAACTTCATATTCATTGGAGCTAGCCAAATCAAAAGCAGCCTCGCCATCAAATGCAGTTTCAACTAAAAATTTTTCCTGTTCCAAACCTTTTTTGATAGATTGACTGATGCGGAGCTCGTCTTCAACTAATAAAATTTTCATTTTTCTTGATGAATATTATAATAATTAGCTGAAAAGCAGCTGAGAGTTTACTGCGTTTTCTGTTCTTCGCTTTTATTACTATAATTTTCTTGGATGAATTTTTCTCTACTTTCACCTTTTAGATGAGGAATAAACGGTCTAAAGTTTTCTAGTTGTTCTGGATTATGACTAAGAACACTTAAAATTTTATTCAAATATTGTTGTAAGTCTTCACAATACTTAATGTTTTCTAGATAGAAATATTTTTTATTAACTCTATCTGTGTCTTCAGTAGAAACACCAGAGCTAGAAGCGCTGGATCTAGCAGTCAGAGTACCAACTTGTAGCATTGAGTGAGCAACACCTTCAAAAAAGCCTTGATTATTACAGCTCGTATCAACCACCATTTCTAGAGGCAAGCTTTGATTATAACGATTAAAAGGGGTGGTGTAGACGATTTTGGTCAAACGTTTGTTGGTTAAAATAGCTAAACTCTTTACCCATAAACTATAAACCCACCAAAAACCAATGACAGCAAAGCCGCCAGCTAAGATTAAAGTCAGCGGTAAAAGGAAAGCAAAAGAACTAAAAGAAAAAATACTTTTAAAAGCCAAAGAAAATACATAAGAAGTCAAAAAAATTGCTGCAGCAATCAAAATTACAGAAAACATTCTAGAGAATAAAAATAGCTCATGCTCTCTTGTTATGTAAAGAATTTTTTCATCAGTAGCCTGTCCAGGAAAACGATCTTGGTCATATGGAAAAACAAATTCTTTAGCTTGAAAAATTTTACTCATGAGACAATTGTATCACCAAGCTACTCATAGCGCAGAGCATCAATTGGTTGCAACGCAGCAGCTTTTTTGGCAGGATAATAACCAAAAACAATTCCAACACCAGTAGAAACTCCTATCGCTAGAAGAATAGAAGAAAGACTAACTACAAAGGGAATGCTTAAGAATTTGGTGGCAACAAAAGTAACTAGAACTCCAAGCGAAAGGCCAATTAAGCCACCCATTAAAGTCACAACCACTGCTTCAATTAGAAACTGCCAAAGAATATCTCTTTGCTTGGCTCCAATAGCCTTTAGCAAACCTATTTCTCTGGTGCGCTCTGTCACCGTCACCAACATGATATTCATGATACCAATTCCACCAACAAGTAAAGAAATAGCTGCTATTCCTGCCAACATTGCTGAAAGCGTGCCGGTCACTGAGCTAATCGAATCAATCATTTCCTGAGCACTGCGAATGCTGAAGTCAGCATCATTAACATTGTTGATCTCATGACGCAGTAAAAGCGTGTCAGAAACAGCTGTTTCTGCACTAGTCACCAATTCACTATCATCAACCAACACCTCAATGCTATTAAAATAGTTTTGGGACAGAATAACTTTTTGCACTGTAGAAAGTGGAGCCAAAGCACTAGAGCTGTCAGTAATTACTCCAATAATACGAAATGACTTGCCATCTATTCTCACCGATTCTCCAACCACTTGTGCATCAACTCCAAAAATATCTTCCACGAGTTGATCCCCTAGAACCACAACCTTGGATCTAGTGGCTACTTGAGATTCACTAATAAAAGAACCCTGCGATAAACTCAATTCATGAATTTGCGCATATGTTTCTTCAACGCCACTAATCGAGGACTGGACTGCAGTCCCATCATAAGTGATCTGCTTGTTAGTGCTAACCAATCCAGCAACGCTAGTTATATTGGGCAATAAAGCCAGTGCCTTAACATCATCCTCAACTAAAGTATCAACAGTACTACCACCTCCACCTCCTGGACCCCTAACGTTACGCCCTGCTTGAACAGTTAAAATATTTGCCCCAAAACTAGAAATTTCTCCCACAATAGATTGGGTCGCTCCGCTACCCAGAGACATAATAATGATCACTGAAGCAATACCGATAATCACTCCGAGCATTGTTAGAACCGTCCTAACAACATTGGTTCTCAAAGCATTAATAGCTAAAATAAATAATTCTATAAATTCCATATTATTTATCACTTTCAATCAGACCATCCTTAACTTTAATTACTCTGCTAGCAAAGGCGGCGATATCATCTTCATGAGTAATTAAAATAATAGTGTGACCTTGCTTATTAAGCTCTTTAAAAAAGCCCATTATTTCATGAGCAGTCTTGGTGTCTAAATTACCAGTTGGTTCATCGGCAAGCAAAATAGCTGGATTCATCACTAAAGACCTAGCAATTGCCACTCTTTGGATCTGTCCTCCAGAAATATGATTAGACATATTATTGGCTTTATCTTTTAAACCAACCAGATCTAGGCACTCCAAGGCTTTAGCCTCTCTTGCTGCTTTTGGCACTTTGCCATACATCATTGGTCTTTCAACATTCTTAAGCACGCTAGTACGAGCTAGAAGATTAAACGATTGAAAAATAAAACCAATATCTCTATTTCTAATTTCTGAAAGTTCATCATCGTCGTAGGCATCAATCAAACGTTCTCTCAAATAGTATTCTCCACTGGTAGCCAAATCCAGAGCACCAATAATATTCATCATCGTTGATTTACCAGAGCCAGAAGGACCAGTGATGGCTACAAATTCACCTTGAACAATGTCAAAAGAGACACCTTTCAGCGCTTCATAAGTAATTGGTCCAGTTTGATAGCTCTTATGAATATTACGAAAAGAAATTATGGTTTTTCTGGTGGTTTTTTTGTTGGCTTTTTTAATAGTTTTTGACATCTAGTGTGCTAAAAATCCACCTCCGGAAGAGCTTTTGCTGTTGCTTGCTTCTCCAGAAATTATTTTTTGTCCTTCACTTAAGCCGTTTAAAACTTCACTACTAATGTCTCCGGAAAGACCAACTTTGATTGGCTGATAAACTGCAGTCTGAGTTTTCTCATCAAAAGTTTGGACGGCTTTTTCACCCTGGTATGGCTTAATAGCTGTATTTGGGATTAGCAAAATATCGTTCTTTTCTTGCGTGGTAATGTTGACCTGAGCAGTCATACCTGGACGCAACTGTTGATCTGTTTTATCCAAAGTTAAATAGACATAATAGACGGCAACATCAGAACTAATCGTGGCAAATTCATCAACTCTCTGCACTGTCGCTGGCAACTCTAAGCCAGACAAAGCATCTATAGAAACCAAGGCTTTTTGACCTGGAGCAACTCCAACGATGTCGTTCTCATTAATTGCTACAGAAACCCAACTTTCATTGGTAGTCTTAATCACAGCCGCCACATCAGTAGAGGTGACACTTTGACCCACAGCAACGCTAAGATTGGCTATTTGGCCATCAGCTGTAGCCTTGACAGGGCCACTAGAAGTAGCTTGATAGGCTAAAGAAGCATTATTAAGAGCAGATTGAGCCTGACTAATAACCTGATCTTGATTGAGACGATTTGCCTCAGCTGCCTGCCAATCACCTTTGGTTTGAATGTAAACTGGATCGTCGACTGACAATTCAGTGTCCAAAGCCTTGCCCTCAAAATCCTCATGAGCTTTCCACATCGAAGAATCTAGAGTATCCATTTTAGCCTTGGCAGAAGCTAAATTATTTTTAGCACTCAAGTAATCAGAATAAGCCTTACTGCGTTCTTCTTCAGTAGCATTGCTATTTACGTAGAAAAGCTTAGCTCCCTTTTTTACAGAGTCGCCATTCTTTACATAAACTTCGGTTATGACTCCATTTATGGAGCCAGTTATTTCAGTTTTATTGCTTGAAGAAAGCTCTCCAGTTTCAGAGACGATTTGCTGCAAATTACCTTTTTTCGCTTCTGTAAACTGATAGCTGGCGGTACTAGTCGTAGTTTTAGATCTAAAGAACAACAAGTAAATAGCCAGGGCAACTACTGCCAATAACAAAAATTTTTGCCATTTTTTAAGAGATTTAAATTTATCAACTATATTTTTAATTAACTTCATAAGTATTTCTTTCTTTTAACGTCTTTCCATTCCTGGACCAGGGCCAGTTCCAGGACCCGTGCCCGTGGCATGTCTAACTGTGCGAAATACTGTTTGAAAAATAGACGAATCTTCATTCCTAACAAATTGATTACGTTGCTCTTTTAATTTTTGATCAATTTGTTCTTGATTCAAACCCTCATTTTTCCAAAATTCAAGCATTTTCTCTTGCTGGGCAAGAGCAGCTTCTCTGCGCAACTGCGAATCTTTTTGGAATTTCATAAATTCAAAGGTTCCAAAAATTGAAATTACTAATAAAGGCATCAAGACCCACTTTAGCCAATTTTTCTTGGATTTTTTATCATCTTTTTTCATAACACTCCATTATATGCACGTAAGCTGAGAAAATCCTGAGAAATAATTATGGATCATGTATATTGTTCTAGATGCCTTTATTAGCTATACTCGATTTTATGAATGAAATCTTTCACAAAATTTCCGCCAAAGTCGCCAGTATCGCTGGAAGAGCCTCCACTTTCGTCTTAGCCGTATCAATGATTGTTGTTTGGCTGATCAGCGGGCCCTTATTTAATTATTCTGACACCTGGCAACTTGCCATCAACACCACCACAACTATTATTACTTTTTTAATGGTTTTTTTAATTCAGAACACTCAAAATCGCGACTCAAAAGCCATGCATTTGAAACTAGATGAATTAATAAAAGTAACCAAAGCAGCCAGCAATAAGTTAATTGAGATTGAAGAAGATAGCGATGAAGAAATTGATGCACTGGAAGAAAAATTCAAAAAGATTAAAGAAAAATTTAATAATTAAATAAATGTTTCAATATTTTAGAAATATAAAAGCTCTAGAAAAAAAACAGCGAATTATTGTTTACTGTGTTTTTTATATTATAGTTTTACTGGTTTTAGCTGTTTCTGCTTTTGCTAGTTACCGTTATTTTGGCCAAAAAAATAATGCAAATGACATAGACACAGCTAAAGTAGATTTATTTGATCCAAACCAAGAAGTTAATCTCGTTTCAAGCGGAATTCAAGAAGAAGATAAAAAAACTCTTAATGTTTTGCTAGCTGGTTATGGAGGAGCTGGGCATCAGGGCGGTTTCTTAAGCGACATCATTCAAATCGCTCATTTTGATTTTCCGAAAAAGCAAATTACTTTTATTTCGATTCCAAGAGACCTCTATTTGCTAACCCAAGACCAACAAGGTTATAAAGTTAATAACTTGATGAGCGTCGGTATGAATCAAGGCGATGGAATTAGCTCTGGTCTTGAACTAATGCAAAAAAGCATCGGACAAATCACAGGTCTGCCAATCAAATATTACATCGGCACTGATTTCGTTGGTTTTCAAAGAACCGTTGGCTATGAATTAAATAGCATTGAAGTAGATGTCTCGCAAACTTTAGAGGATCCTTGGTATCCACTCGAGGGCGCTCAGCTTGATCCATGTGGCTATACACCAGAAGAAATTGCTAGTTTTACTGCCAATTACAGTGGTTTTGAATTGGAAAGTAAATTCGCTTGCAGATATGAACACTTGCTCTATAAACAAGGCAAGGTCATGATGGAAGGTCATGACGCGCTCGCGTATGTACGCTCGCGCCACAGTTCTAGCGACTATGATCGCAGTCGTCGTCAGGTAGAAGTACTGACCGCCATTCGCAATAAACTATTTAAGCTCGAGGCTCTCAAGGCTATTCCAAAATTTTATGAAGCTTTCTCAGAACACGTCACAACTAATTTGGATCTGGAAAGTGCTAAGTACTTAGCACCTCTATTAGCCAATGCTGATGAATTTGAAATGAAAAGCATCAATCTTACTCCTGAAAATGTCCTTCAAAGCAGCAAATCCAGCGCTGGAGCATTTATCGTTATCCCTAAAGCTGGGATGAACAATTGGACAGAGATGCAGAGCTTTATTAAAAGCCAAATTTAACTTCTATTGAACATGCTTCTAAACCAACCCCAGACGCCTTGGTTTTGCATTTCTTCTTGGACAGTATCTTGCAAAGCAGCATTTTGGTCTATTAAAGAAGTAATTGCTGTCTCTAACTGCGCAACTTCGGTTTTATCGGTAGTTTCTTCTTGTAGTTTAATCAGCTCTTGAATTCTCAAACGGTTAGCATCAATTTCTTCTGTTACCCCTAGAACTGCCTCTTTATCGTAACCAACCATTTTCTTTAACCAAACTTTTTTCTCTTCCATTTTGGCTAGTTTTTCTGCAATTTTCTCTTGAGATTTGACTTGTTCCATTGCAACTTCTCTAACTTTTTTACCGATGCCCTTGTCATCTTCTTTGGTCTGCAAAAGGATATTAACCTGCTTAGCAACTTCGCTCATACGGCCTCTGGCAGAATCGCTAGCATCATCACTATCCAAATCGTCTCTCATTTCTTTTTTAACTTCGTCTTTAATTTCTTCTCTTTTTTCTTTGAGATCGTCCTTAACTTCTTTTTTCTTTTCAATTAAATCGTTTTTGATTTCTCTAGTTTCCTTGGCTTGCTCTCTAATTTTCTCTTCTCTTTTCTTAATTTCTTCAATGGAACTTTTGATTTCTTCTTTTTTCTCCATCTTTATTTCTTTTTTCTCTACTTTTTCAAATCTAATCTCTTCTTTTTTTTCCTCTTTATCCTCTGATTTCTGCTCTTCCTTCACCTCAACTTCAGAAGAACCATCTTCTCCATCTTTAGCATAAGAAGAATTAACAGAAACAAATAAAGAGAGAATCATCAAAGACAAAACAATTGGAAACTTTTTCATGGCAGACTCCTTTGTATATTTTATGAGTCCAGTATACAGACTATTCAATACAACAATCAATGGCTTTCTTCACCATGGCGCCGAGTTTATCGAAGACACTCACGCTACCTTTGCTTTTGGCTGGAGTAGATTCTGAAATTAATTCAATTTTATCTGACATTTTGCTGGCTTGAGAATTGCCGGCTTTTGTAGAAGAACCAAGATTAACAACGCCCATATTTAAACCCCAGAACAAAGAGTAGAGGTCGTAAGATTTTTTGAACAAATCTTCAGCTTCTTTTTTATCACCCTTGGTCAAAGCTTTTGTACCAACTTCCATCAAACGCATCGAGGAAGCTAACAAGTGTTTACTGATGCACCAAACTTCACCCTCATACTCTTTGATGATTTTTTTAAGTAACTGCTTGCGGATCTCTCTGACTTCGTAGAGTAAATCATAATAACTTGATTTACCAGTCTTATTGGCAGTAAAAAACAAATGTTCTTCGATGCTGATTAAGTTCATGATGGCAATCGATAAATCCTCATCAGAAGATAAATCGAGCTTTTCACCATGCTCCATTTTTTTGACTTTGTCCATGAAGCCATCGATATCCAAAGACATTGTTTTTTTAGCGTCAGACATAAAACCTTTCAGCGTGTAATCAAGAAAAAGATCACGCTAGAGATACTAAGTAAAAGAACAGGACAGATTACTCTTTGAAAATAAATAAATACTTTACCTTCATTGAGAGTGCGCAAATATTTGTCTAAAAAGACACCGGCCGTAAAAACTATTGATCCAACGGCTGTGCCAAACAGAATCTTATCAACACCGAGGAATTTATTTGCCTCATGACCAATCATGCCCATCCAAAACAATGGAGGAATGACTAAGAGATAAAACAACACAATGGAAAAAGCCGTCTTATAAGGAATTCTCCATGTCTTACTTTCTAACCAATTAGCTGTCCACAGAGCACTAGAAAGAATCAAGGCCCCAATCCATAGACCGGTTACAACATCATCTATTCCAAGATAACGAGAAAAACCCAGACCAGCTCCGACGGCAACAGTGCAAATAGGACACACAGCCTGCGCTTGGGGAGCAAAAAACAGAAAAGCTACTAAAAACAATAAGAGGCTAGTTACTAATTGCACTTGAAGTCCCCTCTGGTGAAATACCGGATTGACTGGCTTCACCACTGTCGCTTAGATCAGCTTTATCGGAAAAATACTTTTCAATGTCTGGAACACCAACTAAACATTTATTTTCTGCATATAAGAATGGAACTCCAATGCTAGAAGTATCCATGTTGCAACTTTTGGCAACTTCAGCTAGTTCAGCTGCATTTTGGCGGTTATTCCAAACTTCTTTTTGAGAAAATTTGACTTTTTCTGCAACTTTGTTAGTTTTTAACCACTCCTCAACATCCTTACAGTGGGGGCAAGTATCACCATAGTAAAGAATTGGCTCGCCATTACTCAGAGCTTCAATTTTTTCTACAGTCACTTGTTTTTCTTTATTATTACTACCAACAACCACTATAGACATCAATCCTGCGATTAAAACAACAATGACAAGAGTAATGATTTTTTGTTTCATATTTTATTTAGACTTATAGTTGGACTAAAGCTTATTATAAAAGACTCAAATAAGCAATCTTTAAAAACCCAAAGTTTCCTCGACTAAAATTACTTTCACTCTGCCTGGAGCAGCTTCTCTTTCAAAGATTATCCATTTGCCAAGCATACTGCCCATGCCATAAGCGGCCATGGCTCTTTTATTTTCTTTTGGAAAAACGTATTCTCTGATTCGTTGCATTGCTTCTTCGATGTTTCTGGTAATTTTTTGTGAACCAATGACTAAAATCAATTTTTTGGCAGCAAATGGCATTGCTCCAACTCTACTTCCAGTAGCATCAACGGCCACTAACGCTCCGTCTTCTGTGACAGCGTTAACACTGGAAATAAAATAATCGGCGGTAAGAGAACTACGACGCAAATCTTGTCTTTTGCTTTCATCATTTTCCTGTCCAATTTTTGCTTGTAGTGAAACAAATTTAGAATCTTTTGAAGCCAAGTAATCACTTAAACCTATTTCATTCAAAGTTGTTGATGAGCCAGTCATAACCTCACTACTATCTGGCAAAGAATTTTTGACTGCTTCTAGAGCTTGCGCTTTTGAAGAAACAATTTCCACTTCAAAATTTCTTTCTTTCATTTTGAGAGCTAACTCTTTAAGTTGTTTTTTACTATATATCTGATCAAACATGTGTTTTTTCCTTGTTAATTCTTAATGATTGTTTTATAATAAGCTATAAAGTTACAAAAATAAAGTAGGTACTAAAAAGTAACTTAAACAATCATGGCAAAAAAACAATGTCCTCTTCAAAAATTTCTTGAACAATTGGGTGGTAAATGGAACATGGTAATTCTGTGGCATTTGACTGAAGAAAAAACCGGCTTCAATGATCTTAAAAAAGCCATTGGTCCCATTTCAGCCAAAGTTCTTTCTGAAAAGCTCAAGGATCTTAAGAGAAACAAACTCATCACTCGTAAAACCCTTGGTGGCAATCCTCCTCACGTTAAGTATGAGCTGACCAAAAAAGGTCAATCCCTCTTGCCGATCATCAAAGTCCTACATGACTGGGGTGAAGAGAATCTTTAATCTTTAATTTTTTATTTGAATCTTGAGCTAAACAACCAGAAAGTATAAGCTCGCTAAAATCCCAATAATTCCGAAGATCTTTTGTTTTGAAAGATCATCTTTGAAAATCAGGGCCGACAATAAAGCAACGCTCATCATAGAAGAAACGTTAATAGCTGAGACATAGCCAATGTTTGGAGCAACTCTGTATGCCAGCTGCATGGAGAAGTTAACAACCATTGAAAAAACTCCAATTAAAATTGCCAGTAAAAATTGTTTCTTTGACAAATTTAAAGAAATTTTTTGTTTTTTAAAATCAAAAAAGTTTAATATGGCGACAAAAATAGTAATATAAAAAAGGTAAACAAATGGCTGTATTCCCAAATTTAAGAAGTGCTTCAAAACCAAGGAGCCAAAAGCAAAACACAAATTAGCTAATAAAGAAAAATACACCCATTTATCATCATGAGTCTTCTTTCCCTTGGGGGAAATTGCAATCATCATCGAAAAAAATAAGATAAATAGAATTGCAATAAATTTTTTAAAACTGAATTCTGAATCAAATAAAAAGACTGCAGCGACTGTTGTGAGAGCCACATAGCTTTTTTGCAAAATCAGGCTATAGCCTGGATTTGGAGCAAGCAAAACTGCTTTTTGTGAGAAAAGATTGCCAAGATAACTATAAAAAAAAGCTGCTGTTATCACTAATAAAAAATGCTGAGGAGAAAGCAACAAGGATAATCCTGTGACTTTGGCAGCAAAAAAATAAATAATACTTGGCACCAAAAACAAAGTAATCGAATAAAAACTAATTGGAATGTTTTGTTTTTGCGCCAAACGAATTAATAAATATAAAACATTGGAAGCTAAAAACATCAGGGCGGCGTAAAAAATCCACATGTTTTTGAGTATAACATTTGCCGCGGTGTTATACTAAATATAATTATCAACTTAATAAGAAAGGAAAAACATAAAAATTCATACTGAGCGTGTGGCCATTTTCTTTTATTGAAAATGGAGACGAGGAAGAGGGATGTTGTTTAATCAAGCTGATTGAACAACGATCGGACCTGCAAGCAAATTTCAAATTTACGAAGCAGAGCATCTACGGAGACCCTTTGGGTGGTTGATAGTTCAAAAAAACAAAGATCCATCCATTAAAAATTAAGATTAAATCAACAAAGTCTTAATTTAAAAATCTTAAAATTATCATTAATTTAATAAAAAAGGAATATCTATGTGTGGTATCTACGCCTGTTTAGGCAATTCTGACGCAACTAGTAAAGTTTTAGCGGGACTTAAAAGAATTGAGTATCGTGGTTATGATTCTTGGGGCATCGCCATCTGTAATGACGAAATTGAAATTGAAAAACACGTTGGCAAAATTAGCGCCATTGAAAAATTAAGTTTGGCAGACAGCAATAACGCCATTGGCCACACTCGCTGGGCTACTCATGGGGGCGTTACACAAAAAAATGCTCATCCCCACTTGGCACAAAATGGCAGTTTTGCTCTCGTGCAAAATGGCGTCTTGGAAAACTACCAAGAATTAAAAAAAGAGCTGCAAAAAGATGATTATAAATTTCAAACAGAAACTGACACTGAGGTTATCGTTGCTTTATTGGAAAAAGAATGTGGAAAAACAATAGATTTGGAAAAATTTAGTAGAACAATAAAGAGACTAGCTGGAAGAAATACCATTCTTGTTTTAACTAAGACTGGCGAAGTTTGGGTTTATCGCCAGGGTTCACCATTAATTATTGGCCAAGGAGAACGTGGAGATTTCTATTTTTCTTCAGACTTAGCTTCCATGAGTCTGGATGCAAAAAAATATCGCGTCATAGAAAATCAGGAAATCATTCACTTTGATGGAAAAAATTTAGAATCTTTTCAGTCTAAAGATCTGACACCTAAACAGATCATCTTTCAAATCATGGACCAGCAAGCCTTGGAAATAGACAAAGGTAGCTTTGCTCATTTCATGCTCAAAGAAATTCACGAACAAGAAGAAAGCTTCCTCAAAATATTAAGTAAAAGTGAAGAATTATTTCCAAAGATTGCAGAAAAAATTGAATTATCAAGAAATATTTATGTTGTTGGTGCTGGTTCAGCTAGCTACGCTGCTGCCAGTATTGTTTTTAATCTGAGAGCAAATAGAAAAAACGTTTATCATGTTCCCGCTTATGATTCTGCAGATTTTGCTGCAATCTTTAACGAAAAAGACATGGCGATCGTGCTTAGTCAAAGTGGCGAAACAGCTGACACCATTGAAGCTATTGAGCAAATGAAAACTAAGGGAGTTTTTATCGTCTCGGTCGTCAATATGCCATCCTCAACTTTAATGAACATGGCAGATATCGCCTATCCGCTCAATGTGGGCGCAGAAATTGGAGTCGCCAGTAGCAAAGCGCTGACAGGCCACATGCTTTTTGGTATGGCTCTAGCTGACTATCTTGAAAATAAAAACTTCTCCTTCAAAAAAGAGGTGGAGAAATTTTCCAAACAATTAGGCGAGTGGTTTGGTAACGAAAAAATCATGAACGACATTAAAAAAATCGCCCAATTACTCAGTCAAAAAAATGACCTCTACATCTTGGGGCGTGGCCAACTTCTAGCTAGTGCTCTGGAATTTGCTCTTAAAATCAAAGAGGTTTCCTATATTCACGCTGAAGGTTTTAGCGCTGGTGAACTCAAGCACGGTGTCATTGCTTTAATTGAAAAAGAAACGCCAGTGATTTGTTTGGTCAATAAGTTGACCAGAGAAGACATGATTAGCAGTGCACATGAGGTCAAAGCGCGAGGAGCTAGAGTTATTGGTATTGCTACTAAAAACGAGGATATTTTTGATGATTTCATCGAGCTGCCACAGGCGGAAAAATTTGCCAATTTAAGTAGCATCATCGTTGCTCAGTTGCTCACTTACGAAATAGCCTTGATCAAAAATCTAGATCCAGATAAACCAAGAAATTTGGCCAAAAGCGTAACGGTAAAATAAAAAATTACTTGCCAATGCCTTCAAAGAGATTAAGCATTTCTGGTTTTTTAATGCCTCGAATGATATTAACCTGAAAATTTAAGTCATTAGACAAATCATCAATGCGAATTTTTCTAGTCCTTAATAAATGAGGTAAATCATCTCTGGAAAGAGAAATTACTACGTTGGCGACACCTGCTTGAAAAATTGCTGAAGCACACATTAAACAAGGCTCATTAGTGCAATAAATCACACAATTACTTAAATTATTTGTGTTTAAATTTTTGCAAGCAGCTTTGATTGCTCTAATCTCCGCGTGATCAGTGATGTCTCCACCAGTTTTTTCCGTTACTCTGCCTGCTCCTACAATTAGATTGTCTTTCACAACGACGCAACCAAACGGCCAATCGCCTGATGCTTTTGCTTGTCTGGCTTCCTCTATTGCTAAATTCATAAATTTTTCATGATCTAAAATGTTTTGATTCATTTAAAACTTCTCCTTATATTTTTCATAAGCAACTTGAAATTGTGAGTGCATTGGGCCTGGCAGATCATTCATCTTTCGCCAAATCAATTCATCAAATTTATGAGGCTCGTTATTTTTGACTTCACTTCGATTGACTAAAACTTTGAAGTCCAAGGCAATCCAATGCGTTTTTTGCCCCTTATTTAAGCGGTGCATTTCACGCATGCCTAAAAATTCGTATTTCATTGGTTTGGCGTTATATTCTTCTCGCAATTCGCGATGAAGTAATTGATCAATGGTTTCGTTTAATTCTAAAAGTCCACCACCTGGATCATAACAGCCGTTTTCATCGCGACAGTTTTGACTTCTCTTACTAAACAAGTAATTGCCATTGCCATCATGGCAAAAAAAGACGATCGCAATAGCCGGATAATCAATACCTGGATTCATAAATTAATTTTAACACTCCTAAACATTCCTCGCATCATAAGCCCAGTGTAATAAAGCCTGGCGCTGTCTTTTGCGACAAGCAAAATCGCCAGGCATGCAATTGCGCTCCACTTGGACCAGATGACGACGGAACATTCGCCATCTTTTGATTTGTCTTTGGTCTTCTCCATCTTGCAAACGTCTGCCCATAAAATAGCGACAATACCACTGGAACCAACCTCTTGGATCATCTTTATAAATCCAGCCTTTGGCCTGCCAAACAGACAGTGGTTGACTTGCATTAACTTTAAAAAAATTTAATGTAGGGTCATGAAATTCATGACATAACTTGGCATCAGCGAACCAACTCTTGGGGAATTCATCAGTACAGTCAGTCATATATCTGCCACCAAAAACTCCAAGTTCCAACATTTCTTTGGGGCTTAGCTCTGGTTTAAAATCAGCTTGAAAATTATGACCTTCTAATTCAGAACACTCATATTTGTAATCTTTTTGCATTGAATCTTCAACTAAGATCAGTTTGGTCATACTATAAGTTATAATATAAGTGAAAGAAATTTACTGTGCAAAAAAATATGAACGACACTTCCTGGAACAAAGTTGCTCCATGGTACAACAAAATTGTAGGCAAAGAAGGCCACTATTACCACGAACATGTGGTCATTCCTGGCGTCTTGCGTCTACTTAATCTAAAAAGCGAAGACACTTTGGTTGATCTGGCTTGTGGTCAAGGCGTACTGGCTCGTAGCATCCCTACAATAAAAAAATACTTAGGTTTGGATTTGGCCAAAGAACTCATTAAGGAAGCCAAAGATAGAAATCGTGAGAAAAATTACGAATTTTTGGTTTGTGATCTGAGCAATTTACTAAGAGAAAGAGAAGAAAAATTTGATAAGGCCACTATTATTTTAGCCCTGCAAAACATCGAACTAGCAGAAAACGTCATCAAAAATGCTGCTAACTATCTCAAGAAAGGTGGCCAACTCGTCATCGTCCTTAATCACCCAGCTTTTCGTATTCCTCGTCAATCTGGCTGGAGCGTTGATCAACAGAATAAGCAACAACAACGCTTCGTTAATCGCTATCTATCTCCTTTGAAAATCCCTATCGACATGAATCCTGGCGAAAAAACTGACAACAAAAATCAAGAACAAAACAAAAAAATCACTTGGTCATTTCACCACAGTTTACAAGATTACAGTCAAATGCTTTTTCAAGCTGGCTTTATGATTGAAAAAATTGAAGAATGGTCTTCTGACAAAGAAAGCACTGGTAAAGCTGCTAAGATGGAAAATCGCGCTCGCGCTGAAATTCCACTCTTTATGGCTATCTCAGCAAAGCTTAATTAAAGAGACTCCAGTAATTCAAACATTTTATTCTCAATCTCATTTGCTTTTTTCTTGTTGCTGGCAAAAACAACGTAAGCAAAAGCGCTCTGAGAAAGTAAATTAGCGGAAGCAATCACCACACCTTCTTTGGTTTTTTTATTAAATAGAAGCGGAGATAATAAATCTAAAACTTGCTTGAAACTTGGTCTGGCGCCAGCTTTTAATTCATAAGCATTGTTAGATAAGATGTGACTATCAGTAAAAAAATCTTTACCAATTAAACTGTTAGCCATTTGATAAACGTGAGTTCCACCAGTTCGACGCACATTTGATTCTGACACATAAATTTCACCATTTTTCGCTGCCACCATATCCACATCAAAATAGCCACGATAACCAAGTGACGCATATTGCTCAGCAATAAAGAAGCCAGTATCAATAATCCTAGCCCCAATGCGATCATTAATAATATCCTCATTGATTTCAACACCTAAAAAAGTACCATTTGGCAACATTCTCATCCCGCAATAATATAAGAATTCTATGCGGCCACTTTTTTGAATCTTAAACTCCACACTAGGAGTGCCACCGCCAACTGCTTGATTTACATTGACCAAACTTTCTACAATAATTGGAAATTTATCCCAATATTCGTTTTGTTTGAGAATGTTGAGAATTGCTTTTTGACAATTTTGGTAATCACCAGGCAAATCTCCAGGGCGAAAAATCAAAACTCCCATGCCGGTGTGGCCTTTATTGGTTTTTAAAACCACCCCAGCTTCTTTAACATATTTTTGAGCAGCAATTCTAGACGCATCAAGAGATTGCACACAGATTAAACCATCGGCCATCATTAAATCTGGCTCAAGGGCAGCGCTTTTTTGTGCCAATTGTCTAATACCAGATTTACTACCAAAGAAATTTACACACCAAGCACTTTCCTCAGTCGGAGCCTCTGGAGTATAGACTTCAATGCCATAGTTTTTCAATTCATTAATTAACTGAAAAAATTGTGGTGAGACAGCATAACTAGTCAGAGTTAATTTTTTAGCTCCATTGGATAAGTCGACGAGTTGTTTAAAAAGATTTCTATCCTGAATGATATCTAAACAAATTTCCCCAGAGTGTTTGTTAGGAACTAAAATATTCCACTTCTTTTTGCCGGTTATTTGAGAAACATATTGCAAAAAATCATCATCAATTTTTCTAGGAGTAATAATTGTCAAATTATTTTCATCTACATTACTAAATAAATCTCGATCAGCCAAATTGGCACAAACATCAACTTCAGCACGTTGTTCAACAATGTTGCTCATCGCAGAAATAAAAGGCCACACATCTTCAGCCATATTGAAAATATAGACTGCTTGCTCTGACTTAATTACTTCATTAGAATCGTTTTTCATAATTTTATTCGATAATTTTATCACTTTTCAAAGTCAATGAAAGGTTATAATAAACCAAATGAAAAAAATACATTTCTTTAAAGCTTACTCTAGACTAGGGCTAATCAACCCTCCTCATGGCAGCCAACAATTCAATTATGGCGTAGAAATCGCTCCTGATTTCGTTTTAGATCAAGATTTTCTAAAAAAATTTGTCAATTATAAAATTGATCGATACACTTTTTCAAAACCAGAAAAAATCATCAAAGAGGATTATCAAAAAATCATGGCAAAAGAATCCCTAGAATTTGCAGCCTTGATCAATGAAAAATTGAAAAACCAAGAAATTCAGGTTGTTATTGGCGGGGACCACAGCGTTGCTTTTGGCTCAGTTTTGGCTTTGTTAGAACGCTACAAACCAGAGGAATTGACCTATGTTCATTTTGATTCTCATGCAGACACTTCCTCCATGCAAAATAGTCCTAGTCAAAATTTTCATGGACAATTTTTACGCGCCTTAATTGATGAAAACTTTGATCATAAGGCGCTTAGAAAGATCAAGGGCAAATGTCTATTAGCAAAAAATACGGTAATTATCGGTGATTTAGAAGCTGATGACTTTGATTTCATTGAGCAAGCAAAAATCAACTATTTTGATGGTCATAATACCGAATTAATAATCGAAAGAATCAAATCACTGAGTCAAGAAACCAAACATCTGCATATTAGTTTTGACATTGATGTTTTTGAAAAAAAACTAGTGGCTGCCACTGGCACACCAAATTCTTGGGGAGGTTTAAATGAAAACCAGGTTTTGCCGATTCTAGAACAACTAGCTCTTTTGCAAAATATATCAATGGATTTGGTCGAAGTTAATCCGAAAAAAACAGACAGTAGAAACACTATAAACTTAGCGCAAGAAATACTTTCTAAAATACTTTTAAGATAAATTAGCAATAATTTGGTGAGCTTTGGCTTCAATTTCTAAAGCTCGCTTCTTATTTTTACCAAAAACGATGTAGGCAAGCAATCCTTGCCTAAGTAAATTAGCGGAAGCAATCACGATACCTTCTTTAGTTTTTTTATCAAAAAGGACTGATTCAAGAGCTTTAATCAACTCCTCAAAAGATGGGATTACTCCCTTTGGTAGTGCCCAAGAATTATTTGACAACACATAAGCGTCATTTAAAAAATCTTTGCCAATTAACTTAACCGCCGTCTTGTAAACATGAGTTCCTCCAGTGCGTCTAGTATTTGACTCTGAGACGTAGAGATCGCCATTTTTGGCAGCCACCAAATCAACGTCATAATATCCACGGTAACCATTAGCAACGTATTGCTCCCCAACGAAAAATCCCATGTCAATAATACGAGCCATTAGGCGATCGTTCATCACATCTTCGTTGATCTCTATACCCTGAAAACCACCATCTTTATCTACACGTAGGCCACAATAATATAGGAAATCAATCTTGCCATTTTTACTAATCTTAAATTCAACGTTGGGAAAACCACCACCAATGCCATAGCTAACGTTAATTAAACTTTCAATAACGATTGGAAACTTGTCCCAATAAGCATCTTGCTTAAGAATATTGAGAATAGCTTGTTCACAAGCCTTGTAATCAGTTGGCAATTCTCCTTCACGCAAAATTAAGACACCAACGCCAGAATGGCCTTTATTGGTCTTCAGAACTACACCATCTTCTTTAATGTATTTTTTGGCGGCAATCTTGGCTGCATCAATGATATTGACACAAATTAAACCCTCAGCCATCAAAAAATCTGGTTCTTCAACCTCACTTTGCTGAGCTAACTGGCGAATGCCAGATTTGCTACCAAAAAAGTTGACTGTCCAAGCATCTTCTTCCTCTGGAGACTCAGGGGTATAAACGGCGATGCCGCGCTGTCTGAGCTTATTCACTAGAATCAGAAATTGCTCGCTAGTAGAGTAACTTAGTAAAGTTAATTTCTTAACGTGATTAGCCAATTCAATTAGCTTTTCAAACAATTCTTCATCTTCGTAGACATCGCGACAAGTCTCTCCAGAATGTTTCTTGGGAACAAGTATTTCTAACTTGCGAATGCCAAATAATTCTTTGTAGTATTTTATAAAACTATCCTGAATTGGTCTTGGATTGATAAAAACCAAGTCACTTTCTTCAGTATTGGTAAACAAATCACGATCGGATAAATCAGCATTCCAATCAATTTCCAAGGCACGACTGTGCTTTGAACTACTCATGGCTTCGATGAAAGGCCAAACGTCTTCGGAAAAGTTGCAAATGTATACTGTTTTTTCTGCTTTCTTATGATCAGCAGGTATAGGATCAGATTTTTCTGACATAAATTGTGATTCTATTATTTAGAATCGATAGGAACTTATTTTATCACAAATCGCTATTTGTAAAGAAGAACTTAGACTTGAGGAACTGAAATCAATTGTCCTATAGTTTGCATTTAAATGACTTCGTGCTATAATACCCTTTCGTATTTAAAATAATTCATTTGGTTGAGCACGCAAAACATTTGCTTCTTGTCTTTAACCTCTGAAGGATTAAAGAAAGAAAGTAATATGTATAACAACGATCGTCGCTCTGGTTCTAATTTTCATAGTGACAGAAATAATAATTCAAGCTCTCGCAGTGGCGGTTCTAGTCGTGGCGGCTGGGGCGGTGGCGGCAACAGTGGCGGTTCAAATCGCGGCTGGGGCGGCAATGGCGGTGTCAATAGAGGTCGTGGCGGCAGAAAAGTCGTTAGTTTCGATCCTTCTATGTTCATCCAAAAAGCCAGCGTCGATAATAAAATCGATGAAGCTCAACCAGAAGTTTATCAAAACCTCCATGCTTTTAATGATTTTGCTATTAACGAGCAAATTAAAATTAATTTAGCTCAAAAAGGCTATACTGCTCCAACTCCAATTCAGGATCAAATTATTCCTCATATTTTAGATGGTAGAGACGTGGTCGGTATTGCTAGTACAGGTACTGGTAAAACTGCTGCTTTCTTAATTCCTCTAATTAATAAGGTTTTGAAGAACCCTGCTACTAGAGTTTTAGTGGTTACTCCAACTCGTGAACTTGCTTTGCAAATCAGAGACGAGCTCATCACTTTTAGTCAAAACTTGCCAATCTATTCTGCCATTGTGATTGGCGGCTCTTCTATCTCTCGTCAAATCGAGCGTTTACAAAGAAGACCATCCTTCGTCATTGGTACTCCAGGTCGTTTAAAAGATTTGGATCTTAGACACAAATTAAATTTTGCTCATTTTGACACCATCGTCTTGGATGAAGTCGACAGAATGTTGGACATGGGCTTTATTCATGAAGTCAAAAGAATCACCGATCAATTGCCAGAAGAAAGACAATCTCTGTTTTTCTCAGCTACCACTAATAAAAAAGTAGAAGCCATTATGCAGGGTTTCCTTAGAAATCCAGCTTTTGTCGCTATTGAGTCAAGAGAAAGCAAGCCAAACATCGATCAAGATATTGTTAACGTAAGAGGTAAAGTCAAAATTGATGTTTTGCATGACCTTTTAATCCAAGAAGCATTCCAAAAAGTTTTAGTTTTTGGCCGTACTAAGCACAGCATGGAAAGACTAACCATTGAACTCGGTTCAAGAGGTTTTAAAGTCGCTTCCATTCATGGCAATAAGAGTCAGGGTCAAAGACAAAGAGCTTTAGAGCAATTCCGTGACAATCGTATTCAAATCCTTTTGGCCACTGACGTGGTTTCTAGAGGTTTGGATATCAAAGATGTTACTCACGTCATTAACTATGATCTGCCAGAAACTCGTGAAGATTATATTCACCGTATTGGTCGTACAGGTCGTGCTGACAAAACCGGCATTGCTTTGACTTTTATTGACTAAGATTTCCTCTGGAGGAAACTATTCTAGACAAAGCAAGATTTATCTGCAAGTATAGTGGTATGTCTAAAATATACCAAACTCCTTTTTTTGTGGATGATGAAGCCTTAAAAAAACTAAAATTAGTTGCTGTAGCTTATTCTCACATCGATAGAGAAGACTTTCCCACGGAGGACTCTTACGAGGCTGAAGTTGAAGTGGAAGATCGAGCCGAAGAAGTCATCGCTGAAATTGCCAAGTTGGGCGTAGCGGTCAAAGGCTATGCTGGCAATCAATATTTTTTGACTAATATTTTAGTGGATAAACCAGATCTGGTTATTAATTTAGTCGATACCGTCAGAGGCAAAGAAGGTCTGCAACCAGCAGTTCCTGGTGCTCTTGAACTCTCATCAGTTAAATACACCGGCTCGGGACTACGTGGCTTGGTGCTTGGCAATGATCGCCATATGTTTAAGCAAATGTTGATTGCGCACGATATTCCAACACCAAACTACAAGTTCATTAAAGACATGCGTTCTAGAATTCCTGCAGATTTAGGCCTACCTTTAATTGTTAAATTAAATGAAAGTGGCGGCAGTGTCGGAATTGATAACAAAGCAGTTAAAGAAACCATGGAAGCTGCAACCAAAAAAATGGCCAAGATGTTGGAAGAGCACAAAATGCACGTTATTGTTGAACAATTCATTGATGGACCAGAAATTACTGCTGCAATTTTTGACGATGGCAAAAGAAAACATGTTTTCCTCGGCCAAAAAACTTTCCGTCTCCAACCAGATGGCAAACATGATTTTACTAGCCTAGAGAGTTATGAGGACATTAAGGCCTATTTCTATAAAATCCCTGATCAAGACATCATTGATCGCATTACTCCTCTAGTCATTCGTGCCTTTGAAACCCAGGACTATCGCGATTACGCTAAGTTTGATATTCGCTATGATGAAGCCAGCAAAACTCCTTATTTCATTGATTGTAATCCTAATACTGCTCTTGGACCGGATAAAGGTTTGCCAATGACCGAAGTTTTATTGCTTCATGGCATTGAGTTTACTCACTTGCTCAAGAGCTTGCTGTCAAAATACGCAGTAAAAATATAATGATTTATGCAAATACGTCAGATCACGCAAATCTCTGAAGCACATTGTGGTGCAGCTGTTTTGCAAATGCTCCTTGAAACAAATGGCGTCACTACCTCTCAAGAAATGATTGCTGAAATTGCTGGTGTTGTCGACACTATCGATGAGCATGGCATGCGCGTTGATCAAATTGCCTTAGCTTGCAACCGCATTGCGCCACATTTAACTTTTTGGTACAAATATTATTCTTCATTAGAAGACATTAAATATCTACTAACACAGAACATCGCTATTGGTGTTGAATGGCAAGGCTTGTTTTATAATTCGTTGGAAGAAGAAGATGAGGCTGGTAAAGAAGAAACCGATTATGGTCACTACAGCATTATTGTTTTCTTTGACGAAGAATCAGAACAATTAGTGATAGTTGATCCATATAAAGATTTCGCTAACCGTAATCGTATTTTCAATATCCACACTTTTTTACAACGTTGGTGGGACACTAACGAAATCACTGATCGATTTACTGGCAAAAGTGAAATCATTGAAGACAAGAGAATGCTTTTTTTCGTCACTTCCGACGAACAAAATTTACCACAAGAAATGGGTTTTAAGAAATATAACGGAATCTAAAAAATTTCAGCATCTCAAACCACACTAAGCCAACAGAAATGGCAAAAATAATCAGCAGAAAATCATTCAAATAAAGTGGCGCTAGATGAAATAAATCTGCCAAAAATGGCACGTAAATAACGGCAAATAAAGCAATCAAAGTTCCGATTACAGCCACAAAGAATGTCTTATTAGCTTTCATAATTATTTGAAAAATATTTTTATTCCACGAAAGATTGACCACTATTAATAAAAGATTAGCTAAAACCAAGGAGGCAAAGGCAAAAGAACGTGCTTCCATCTCGGTTCTGCCTGATTTGATAGCAAAAACAAATAGAGCAAAAGTCGCAATCAAAAGTCCAGAACCTTGTAATAAATTTATTAGAACTGTTTTGAAATTAAACATCGACTGATTAATTTTTCTGGGAGATCTCTTCATTATCCCCTCATCTTCTTTCTCTGCTTCAAAAACAGTTGAGCAAGCAGGATCAATAATTAGCTCCATAAAAGCAATGTGAGCTGGAAAAAGCACAATCGGAAAATTGAAGAAAAGAGGCAACAAAGACATACCGGCGATCGGCACATGCACAGCCAAAATATAACCCATGGCTCTCTTTAAGTTATCAAAAATTCTTCTACCCAAACGCACGGCCGCTACAATTGAAGAAAAATCATCAGTCAACAAAACTAAAGCTGCGGCCTCTCTAGCTACGTCAGTTCCACGCTCGCCCATGGCAATGCCAATGTGGGCTGCTTTGAGAGCTGGAGCGTCATTGACACCATCGCCAGTCATAGCAACTACTTCACCGTTAGCTTTTAAAGCATTAACAATCGCCAATTTCTGTTCTGGCACGACCCTAGCAAAGATATTAACAGTCTTAATTTTTTCTTTTAGCTGCGAATCACTCATTTTGGCTAATTGATCTCCAGTAATATATTCTTCTGAATTTTTAATCCCAATCTTCTTGGCGATAGATTGAGCAGTGCCAGGATAATCTCCGGTAATAACAATCACCCTGATACCAGCCTCATAAGCCTCCTGCACAGCATTTGGCACAGCGCTGCGAGTGGGATCAATAAAACCAAAAAGCCCCACAAATTCAAAAGTAAAATCATGCTGATTTTTTGGCAACTCATTTTTAGATGAAATCGCCTTAGCTACTCCTAAAACTCTCAATCCTTTGCCGGACATTTCCGCCACTACTTTTAAGGTTTCTTCTCTCTCCTTGGCGCTAACGTGGCATAAATCAAGAATTGCCTCAGGAGCACCTTTGGAAGCAATAACGAAATCTTTTTTATCCTCAATCTTCCAAGCATGAGAAAGGGCAAGGAGTTCCTTGGATAATGGATATTCTTTGAATAAATTCCAATCTTTATGTAGGTGATGAGTATTTTGTAAATATAAATCGCCAACCCCACTTAGTTCTTTTTCAATTGGATCAAATGGATCTTTTTGACTGGCCAAAATTCCATACTCCAACAAATCATGAAACTTAGCTGGTAACTCTGTGGCAGCACAATCACTTATTTCACAAAAAGAGTTTTTCGTATAAAGACTGGTTAGCTCCATTTTATTGAGCGTTAAAGTACCAGTCTTATCCGTACAAAGGACAGTGGCAGCACCAAGGGTCTCTATGGCTGCAGGACGTCTAGTCAAAACTTTTTTCTTTGAAATTCTCCAGGCACCTAAAGTCAGGAAAATAACCAAAACAATTGGAAATTCTTCTGGCAAAACAGCCATGCTTAAAGTCAAACCGGCCAATAAGCCTTGGATTAAATCGTTTTTAACCAAAACATAAAATAAAACCACCAATAAACACAAAATAGCACCAATAATCCCAACGTATCTAACTATTTTTGCGGTTTCTTTATGAAGCAAGGTGTCTTCATCTTTAATGTCTTCCAAGCTTTTGCCAATTTTTCCTATTTCGGTGCGAGAGGCAGTTTGAATAACTTTCGCTATTGCGCGACCAGCGACTACCATCGAACCAGAATAAATAAATGGCAGGTCATCTCCACCTGGCCTCTGCTGTTCCAACTTGCCATCCCAAACTGATTTTCGAACAGGCATTGATTCGCCAGTAAGCAGAGATTCGTCCACGGATAAATTTTCACAAGACAAAATAGTTGCGTCAGCTGGAACTCTATCACCTTCACGAATAACGATGAGATCACCTTTGACTACTTCTCTGCCTGCAATTCTAATTTGTTTGCCGTCTCTAAGCACTAAAGCCCTTGGGCTGGATAAACTTCGCAAAGATTCTAGAGTTCTTTCGGTTTTTCTTTCCTGATAAAAAGTAATGCCAATGACCACAAAAACAGCAACTAGCAACATCATGGCATCTTTTGGTTCGCCCATTAAAAAATATATTAGTCCGCTGCCAAGCAAAATTAAGAGCATTGGTTCAGAAAGAACTTTGAGAAAAAGCATGAGACTACTTTGTTTTTTTTGAGAAGGTAATTCATTGTAGCCATCATTTTTTAAAATTTTCTTCACCTCAGATTCTGAAAGACCTGGAAAATTGCTGGCATCTGAAAAAGTAGTCATTTGTTCATAATATCATGAAACCTGACTTCATAAATGGAGCGCAATGTATCCCATAACTGTGCTATAATGGATATACTAATACATTTATTTGTATTTATTTTGGCCTCCTAACCCAAATTTCTAAATTATGAAAAAATCAATTTATTTTGATGTTCTTATTGTGTATAACGAGAAGTTTTCCAAAAGCGCATCTGATCATTCAATTAACAATAAGACACCATTTACAAAAAAACTTGGCAACGAATCATATAATGTAGTTTATGGTTGTTTTCTTGAAGTTTGCAAAAAATTTGAATTGAAAGCTGCCTTAACGAGTTCAGCTGACATTTCTGGACCAGGAACATGCAGAAGTTTTTGGAGTTTTGAAAATAAAAAATGGATAAAAAACAATTTAGAATGTTCCTCCAATTTAATATTTGATAAATTTGCTCCTACAAATCTTGGTATTAAATTGCGTCGCAAACTATTATTTTCATCTAGAAAAGTTAAACCATTCAATGATCCTTTTTTATTTGAATTATTTTTTGACAAACAAAAAACTTACGAAAAACTGAGCAGCTATTCTATTCCAACCGTTTCTTTGGAAGAAAATACCTTGACCAGCATCAATGAGGTTTGTCAAGAATTGGCAATTCTATCTAAAAAACATCCTGGCGCAAACGATTTTAGCACTGACATCGTCATGAAAGATCAATTTGGGGCTGGCGGCGAAAACGTCTATAAATTTCCAATCAATAACTCTAAAAATATCTTAGCAACCGTTCTTAAAAACACAGGTATTTCGTTTATCATTCAACCATTTGTTAAATTTGATCAAGGCTTTAGTTATCAAAATGCGCCGGCCACAACCGACATCCGCTTCGTTTATCTAGGTGGAAAAATTGTCCAGTCTTACATCAGAATAGCCAAAACAGGAGATTTTCGCTGCAATGAACATCTGGGAGGCTCTTTAACTTACCTACCCCTCACGGAAATACCAAAAAAAATAATCACCAAAGCCAATTTAATTGCCAAGGTTTTGAAACAGAAATCATCACTCTACGCGCTTGATTTTGTTATCAGCAACAATGGAAATGTCTACTTATTAGAAGGCAATACTATGCCTGGTTTAGACTGGAATATGGCGCTAAAAGACAATGAGATTAAAGCTAAAAAATTGATTGAACTAGTAGTTAAAGAAATGGTATTAAGAACAAAGGCGAAAGTTGCTCAACATTTATCTAAGTCACTATCTTCGTCATACTCAGTTCTTTGAGTTTATTAATCAATTCTTCATCTAAATAATTTGAAGTATCTATCTGCTCTGCATCAAAGATTCTAAGTCCTTCAATAATTCTTCTCACAAAAATTGCCTCATGAGTTCTTAAGTTTCTCAATTTAATTTCGTTTTCTTCAAAAGTCTTTGAAATGATCACCAATTGAGAGCGGAAAATCGTGGTGTTAATAAAAACATTTGAAATGTTCTTAATATCAATACTGTGCACTTCGGAAGAAAGAAAGTGACGATAAATGATCGTCACCCTACCTTCTTCAATATTCATCGTGTTTGGAAAGAAATCAAAAGGAAAAGCATGTGAAGAGATGCTAACTAGAATTCTGTTAGATTTTCTAACCAGATTAGCAATGGCAATATCATCTGATATTTTTTTCTCATTCAACATCTTTTTTTCCTCAATAATTTGATTCTTTGTAAGATACATATTTTTAAAAGTTTTTATTTATGGCTAGAGGATTCTGCCAATAAAAATAACTAACAGAGCACCTAAAACTGCAACTGCAAAAGAATTCACATCAAAGCCAGTTATGCCAACTCCAAAAAATCTCTGTCCCAAATAACCGCCAACCACTGCACCAATAATTCCCAAAAGAATTGAGCTGATAATTCCACCTTGAGGACCTGGAACAATAAAATTTGTAATGCTTCCGACAATTAAGCCAAAAACTATCCAGTAGATAAATGACATAAAAGTCTCCTTTCGCACCAATAACTAATAAAAAATATAATCTAAACGGTATCCACACCCTATAACTAACAGTAGTGATTGTATATAGCAGTCTAGCGCAACTAGAGGCGAATAGCCTCATCAATCAAGAAAATTTGATTCTTTCTAAGCAATGGCATTTTATCTTGCGCAAAAAAACCATATTCAGAAACTTCATGAGTGGGAGCAAAATTACCACCGATTAAAACGCCGACATAGCACATGTCCAAACGTGCAGAATCTCGATCTGTGCGAGTTTTGAGGGCTTGATCAACACTAACTATAAAACCAGACTCTTCTTTGATTTCTCTCTCTAGAGCTTCTCGCGGATGCTCTCCAGCGCTCATATAACCACCAGGCAAACTCCAAGAGTGAGATCTGTAAGTATGCTTGAAGAGAAGAACTTCTTTTCTATCATTGAAAATAATTCCCGTCACACCAATCAAAAATTGATCTTGAAAAAAGCGCATAGCAAGAAGCTGAGCGTTTTTAGGTAAATGCAAAATTTTCCAAATCTTGGCAAGTAAAGGCTTCACAATGCGTTTAAATCCTCAGGCTCAGAAGCAGACTGGTGTTTGAGCTTTTCTTTCTCCAACTCCAATTGATGAACTCTTTTGGTTAATTCAAGAACTTCGTCTTTACCTTTTCTAATTTCATTTCTTTTTCCTCTGATCAGAAATGACATTGAAATATCATGAATAAGATTGATTAGATAAGACATTGCCAAACCAATAACTAGAGAGCCGACGATCACATAGAAAAGTGGAACATCACTTAAAACATAGAGTCCCAAATTAACCGAGACTGGGGTTAGATTGAACTGTGACAAATAAGCGAGAGCAGAGCCGACCAATAAAAACAAAATTAAAACAAGCATAAACATACCTTCCGGCGTCATTGTATGCTACAAAACTTAAATATAATACGAGACGTTTAGAATTTGATTGATTGTTCTGACTATTAGTCTATAATCAAAACATATGTCATCAAGACGTAGACATAATGCAAGAAGCTTGGGAATTGATGGGCCATCAGCAACAGATGAATTTGCTGAACGTTCTACTCAATTCAAGGGAGAAAAAGCAGCTAGCTTTGATAATCCAGGAAGATTAATTCTAGAACAAGCATCAGATAGCGATGAGATGCTTATGAGTTTAATGGGTGCCGGTGCGTTAATAAGCATTATTGATCAAATATTTATTGCCTTAAATAATGGTAAATATTCACCAGAAGAAATTGGTATTAATAGGGAAAGAGCTGCAAATATTGCTAATTCAGCAGGAGCTCTACAATTTTTGGGGATGGGAATTAGTCTATTAAAAAAATACGGCTATGAAGCCAAAGATTGGTTAAAAACTTATAGAGTTCCCGCTAGAGCTAAAACACGACAACCAATGTGTATTCAAACTTTTGAATCACCTCACGTTAAGTGGAAACAATTGGGGACATCAGACAGTCTGCCTAATTTTGAAGTTGGAAAAGAATCTGGCGACGTCTTAATGCACTTTACCGTGCCACTTCGTGATGGCAACATGAAAGTTGGAATTGTTTTAGATGGAATTACCAATACTAAACATGCTGAAGCAGATATCCTTTCTAGTAAAGATTTAGCAAGAATAATAGAAGAAGAACTTTCTTGGTTTCAAACAAAAAATAAAGGCAATATTAACAGGGAAACAATTGGTTACTTTCTTTTAAAAATTCATGAAAAACTAGTAGCTAAGGGCATTGATCAGGGATTTTTTGAACGGGCTACGGCCGGAATGTTTTTTCATTTGGAAAATCGCCTTTTTATGGTTAGAGCTGCCGATACTAAATGGAATGTAACAACATATGATGAAAAAATTGATGACATAGTTACACTCTCACCACCACCCAATCACATTGAACATTTTGATGACCCTCAAGTTGGACACTCACAAGCTGCGATGCTACCAGACATGCCAGAAGCATTATTGAGTGTTTTAGCAAAAACAGCAAAAGAAAACGTGGAAAAATTAGTAAATTCAGGTGAAAAATATAATCGAGAAGATAAAACAACTACTGTTGCTGCCTTCGGTCATAGCGGACCAATTGAAAAATTTGTGGATATTGATGAAATACAAATTGATCCAGATCAACCATTATTTGTACAAATCTCTTCAGATGGATTAACTGAGCTAAGTAGAGTTTTAGAAATCAAACAACCATGGATGCTAGGTCTTGCTTTTGCATTAAATTCATACGCATCACGCATTGATCCTAATCAAGGTAGAGGAAAGAATAGTGCAAAGGTAGAAAGCAAGGTTTCTGGAAAAAAAGTGCTTCGTCCAGAAACCTTTTTTGCCAGGCAATTATTGGCCCGTCCATTTGCAATGGCACACTTGGCATCTTTATATTTAATGATGATGGGCAAAGTACCTAAAGACATGGATTATCGTTTCAAAAAAGATGATACTTGCCTGTTATTCTACCGTAGCGAATCATTCTCTCTAAAAGCTCAGCAAGCTTTATTCAAACACTTATCTCCTCATTCCACGCAAAGAGGAAGTATTATTCATGATTATAAATCTGTTCTAGATGGCGGTTGGCAAAGATTTACCACCTTGTTCTTTCTTCTCACTGGAACGGTTTTCCCAGAAGGAAAACTACATGAATTGCGGGATAGTAGCGACCCAACTGTACTGGATTTGCATGTTAAAAAATTTATTAGAGAAATTCTGATAACAGTGAACCTGCCTGATATACAGCGAGATGAAATAGATAGAATAATTGAAGAAGCACTACTAGGCAGTGAAAAAAAACTATAAAAATAATAGTTCACTTTTGATTATCTCTTTACGTCTAGAATTTGGTAAATGACTTTTGATAAGGAATCAGCCACTTCTCCAACGACTTCATAAGCATAGTTTTCTTTGATGTGCAGAGAATCTCCGCCAACCCTACTGACATATAAAAAGTCACCAGTTTTTTCTTTTAGCAAATCCTTAAAAACATCTTTTTCATTGATGAAATAAATATTTTCCAAACTTTTCGCGTATCGAAAGCCTTCTAAATCTAGGTTATAGTAAGTTAGATTTTTGGTTAAAAGCGTTGGGTTGTATTTTAAATAGTACAAAAAATAAATATATGGCGTGGTGCCGACTTCGCTAAAAACCACAAACTGACGCTGATCCTTCTTCTGCCAAACTTGAGAAGTTAATTCCTTCATGTACCAATTGGAGGAGTCTAGGTCTAATTTTGGAGCGATCAAGAAGTAATTGATAAAAAAATGATAAACAGAATAAACAAGTAAGAAGACCACTGGAATAAAAATTAATCTTTTATCCCAAATTTTTCGCAAACCATAAGCTGAAATGACTGACAAAGGAATGAGCAAAGCAAAAGCTCTGGTACTATGATTAGCATCAAAAGTAATAATCGGAGCAATGATTGCCGCTAAAGTCATAAACAATATTAATTTTTGCCATGGTTTCTTTTCTTGAATAAAAAAGATCAGCGCTATTATAATTAATAAGGCTTGCAAAGGATAAAGATTGGCTACTCTACTAACGTTGTGACTCGAATTTGTGCCACCCTTAATAAATAGAAAGTCAGCAGAAAAAACCTTAAAAATATTTATGCTTAACTGCTGACCGATTACTGAAAGATCATTAACGTACAGTTTAGCCCACATAGAAGATGGGTTGCTGAACCTCTGTCTATCTTGAAACATTTGCTCGTTGTAGTGAGCATTTTCAAAAATAGATAAGCCAGAAAATTTGACGGTATTGGCTTGCTTGAAACCTGAAAATATAAAAAGTGCGGCACAAAAAAATAAAAAAACTAAATTAACAAAAAGTGATTTTTTAAATTTATTAAAATGATCAAAAAATAAATAATAGTTTGAAACAAATAGATATATAGCCATAATTGGCGTGAAGATCTGAAAAGCATGATAAGTAAAAACCGTCAAACTCCAACAAAGAATCACCAACAAAGAATATTTAGTGGCAGTTTGTTTCTTCTTTATTTGCTCTAATAAAATTTCAAAAAAACAAAACCCAAGTAACCAAAAAAATAAAGCTAAATTAGCCTCATAAGCCACTTTAGCAAAATGAATTGACCAGGGAGTAATTGCTAAAATTAAAGCAGTCAATATTGCCAATAATTCGTCTTTACTCCATTTTTTAACCAAATAAAAGGAAGTGAAAATAATTCCTAAACTAGCCAAAGCGGATGGGAACTTAACCACCCAATCTTCTAAGCCAAAAATTGCTAAAAATGGTAATAAAGAATAAACATATCCAGGCAATTTCCAGTCTCCAAAAGATTCAATTTGCAAAGGTAAAAAGCTACCATGTTCTTCTTTAAAAGTTTTTAAGATGGCGAAGGAATTATAAGCCAAAGAAGCCTCATCTCTATTTAAAGCTACTGGCACTTTGGCAAACTGCCAAAAACGCAAGACAACAGCCAGAAGAAGAATTAAGAATAATGGTAACTTTTTATTCATCATCACATCTTCAAATATGTTAGCAATTCAAACATCAGAATAGCTGGCCAGAAAAAGGCTTTGCCAATGCCCGTCATAACTAAACCAAAAGTGCCGGCACCCTTAAGAAAATAAAATAAGGCGCCAACAACACCTAAGCCATAGATAGCGTTGGAGCAGCCTTGACTATGGTGGCCACAATGCCCGTTGCAACCTCTAGAGAAAGCGCTGCCATCGCAACATTCTGGGGATGAGTTTTCTTTTTTCATGAGCTCATTATAATACAAAGACTCATACTCTGTACATAAATGACAACATTCTCATTGATGATAAATCTGTATTTTTCTCATTTGCACTGCCATAAATCCTCTTCGTAAAATTAAAAAAACAATAGCCGATAAGGTTGAAATGAAAAACAAATTACACACATTGAAAACTCGTTTCACTTCCAAATTCTCTGCCACATCATTCATTGCTCCAAGCACATTGGGAAATTCATCATTTTCTTCATTCGATCCATCAATTACTTTAGTTGGTTTGTGATTTAAGAACCTAATATTAAAACTACTGGCAGCGTATCCTGACTGATAATTTTCTCCACTTTCACCAAGACCACTCACCCAAGCTAATAATTGATAATTGCCGTCATAGGCTTCTTTGGACATTGTCATCTGAAAACTCAACTTGATATCCTCGCCGCCCATCACACTTTCCAAAGCTACTATTCCGCCACCAATCACCTCACCTTGACTATCTAAAAGCAAAGTATGAAGTTGTGTGTCTAGACTAATTCCGCCACCATTTTTAAGAAATATCTCAAAAATAACGCCATCTCCAGGATACACAAACTTATTTACGTTATTTTTTGCCTGAATTTCAAAGTTTGGCATTTGAACCTCTCGTTTTTCCTGATCAATATTTTCCTGAGTACTTGTCAACTCTTTTTTTAGAAAAATCACTGGAATCTCGGAAAGCCAATAATTATTGGTCATGTTCTCATCGTCTCTACCCCTAACTGATATTTGACTCAATATTTGCTTCGCATCAACTGGTAAACTTTCTAGGTTTCCCTGCACTGTATAAACTTTTTTTTCTCCAGGCAAAAAATTACCCGCACGCCATGACCAAGCTCCTGTTCCTGAATTCAGCATCAATCCATCAACACTCAAATTTTTTAGCCAAGGCACAGTTTGAGTCACCATCACGTCTCTAGCTGCAATCAAACCTCTGTTTTGAATTTGCACCAAATAGTCAACTACTCCCTCAGATTTTACTCCTGATGATGACTCTAGAAGTAATACCTCTAAATCAGGGTAAGCAAAAATCAACGAACCACTCCAATCGCCCAATATATTTAAATCGACATGCGACAAATGCGAGTTGATCAGGATGGAATTTATGTAGGAAAAGCTTGAAGCCACTGCTCTCGCATCGCCGGTTTCCAGCTCCGCTACACCATCAGTAATTTTTTGAGTATTTCTACCAGTATTCGCTGTCGCTACCGCCAAAGAATCAACTTTAGCCTCATTGTTGATTTCTGCTTCAATCGACAGACCAGTCTCACCGACATCATCGATTTGATTAGAACTCAATTGATCAAATTCGGTGAATAAATATTCAAACTCATGTGCTCCAGCTTCAAAAGTTTGAACATCATTAGGATCATTCCAACCATAGACCTGGCCCTCCCAGTCAGAGAGGATGTTTAACCTAACCAAATACTTCAGAGCATTCAAGTAGACACTGTTCATTTCAACTTGTGACACACTTATGGAATCAGCATTACCACTACTTAGTCTTAAGACGCTTTTGTCGTCTGATTCTTCTATTAATTGTGTATTTTCCCCAGTCTGCGCAGCTGATATGGCATTGTTGTTGACCACAGTTGAATTATCAATTTCTAGATTTAGCTGATCAATACATTGATTAGTAAATTGTTGATTCACGAGCCATTCAATAAAAGATTTTGAAACATAATTGGGATTTTCAAGAATTATATTTCCTGAATAATCAGAGAAAATATTAAAAACATCATATTTAAAAGTAGAGTCGATAAGCACTGAATTAACCACTGCCACTGAGGTTGCGGATGCCAAAGCATCACCAGTCGACATTGATAAAGAGCCATCACTCACTAAACTTTGGGTGTTATCTCCAGTATTTGCTATTGCCACCGCTTCCACTGACACCACAGCGTCTTGAGATACTCTGACATCAACAGACTCAGTAGTGGAATCTATGGGTTCAGAAATCATTACGTCATCATCGCTTGCCTGCAGATTGTGCTCAGTCACTTCAAGCTCGCTGTTTACTAATTCTGTATTTGCTGAGACCATGCTCACCGCAGACGCCTCTGCTAGACCGGTTTGTTGCGCCAATTCTGTCTCTGCTGTCAAAAGATCGCTTTCCAAAGATTGAGTTTCGGTGGGCGTGGGCGTAGGAGTGGGAGTGGGCGTGGGCGTAGGAGTGGGAGAAAACTCAGGAAGCACGGTTTCTTGATTAGATTGAGTTTGTTCTTGAACGATCTCAATTACTGGGGATTGTTTTAAATCTGCAACATTTTCTACTGGCGGAGCATCAGGAGAAACAACAGCAGCTGGACTCTCCTCACTTATCGCAAATACAACCTCATCAGCGTAAATTTTTGTTGGGAAAAACAACTCCAGCCACACTTGACCAAAACTCAACTGAACAAAGATGAGCAGAGAAGTAAATCTTTTCATATTTTACCCGGGAGGGGAGCCACATGCTCCCCTCCCTCTCAAATCAAAACTTAATATCTTTAGCGACTGATGCGCAAATCAGTCATATTGACTCTAGCCGTAGCTGTTCCGATTGCTGTTGACCCACCAGTTCTCGTGGTCTGAGTGCTATTACGGCGCCAACTATCTATATCCTGGTCATTGTCACCAGTTTCAGCATCAGCAGTAGCATTATTTGAGAGTCTAGTATCGTCATTTTCGACTCCAACCTCAAAATTATTACTACCGCACCTGCTAGTTACGCAAGCATAGTCAACTTGCATAAAGGTTTCGTTGACAACTGCGTCGGCAAGAGCATCTGCTGCAGAATTACCGGTTTCAATCAGTTGAGTCAGAGTAGGACCGCTCCTCGTACGATGAGTGAACATACTCCTCACTGCGTCTATATCTTGATCATTATCTCCAGTATTGGCTTCTGCAACTGCGTTGTTACTGACCGTGGTGTCGCTATTTTCCACTGTCACTTCAAACGTAGAACCCCGATGATTCCTCCAATCATATGCTTGGGCGGTTCCTACGCTTCCACCAACCAGAAGCATCCAAGCCAAACCAGCAACAATTACTTTACCTACCATATACCCCCTCCTTTCTGGGATACTTTATACTAAAGCAATGCTAAGAATTTTCTAAATTAATAGATGTAATTAGCTGGACAAAAAATTTGTTAACTAGCTAACAAATTTTGAAATATCAATCCTTTTTGTGATATACTTGACACAATGAAAGACTCAGATTGTTTACGCTATAAACTTGATGTTTTCTTCATGAAACACCACCACATCTATTTAAAAAAGCACGAGCATTTACTCCAACCATATCAAAACATAAATTACGTCTACTACCTTTATCAAGGATCAATTAGACAATACTCTATCTCTAAAAATGGCAATGAACTCACGCTCGTGGTTTTCAACACTGGCACAATTCTATTCTTTCTACAACTTCTAGACTGTAAGAATGCCACTAGTAAATATTTCTATCAGGCACTTACTCCCTGCAAAATTTATGTCGCCACGTTGGAAGAAACTTGTAGTTTTCTTAGACAAAACACGCAGATACTTATTGATTTCATGCAGCGCCTTGGTCGAGGTTTGGAAGGTTTTTTAACTCAAATTGAATCAATTGCGTTGGGAAATGCAGACGAAAAACTCGCCACTCTACTGCTGACATTATCTCAAAGATTTGGTCAAAAAATTGAAAGAGGTACTCTCATCAGTCTACCTCTCACTCATTATGATTTGTCATGTATGGTCGGCACCTCCAGAGAAACAGCCAGTACAGTTTTAAAAAAAATGGAGCGTGCGGGAATTATTTTTAGACGTAAAAAGCAAACGGTCATCACTAATCCAAGTAAACTGGAAGAGTTAGCACTTTCTCACACATAATCAAATAATTGTTCGCTTAGCTTGTTACTTCTTCAACAAATATTTATATAGCATTTGATAGTAACTACCAAAACTCGCTGTTAGGAAAACAAAGCAAACTAAGCCGCCAAGAACTGGAATCATGCTAATGGTTGACAGCACTAAGGCACCAAGTAAAACTGGCTGCCAGCTTAATTCAGCGTTCTTTTTGGTAAATAATTTCATCAACCAAAGACCAAAGATAATGCTGGCAGTTGCCTTAGCTAACATCATCAGCAAACCATAAACTATTAGATTTAAGCCAGACAACCAAATACCAAATATCGTGAAAAATAAAATAATGCTAGCAATTGGCAGCATGATCATCAAAGTAAAACCCATGACAGCATTGGACCAAAAATTAGTCGACAGCTCTTTGGATGAATTTTTAAGTAATTTAATAAGTAACAAAAATATTGTGAAACTACTAACCAACGCCCCAACAAGCTTCATCATCCAAGTGCCAACTGCAAATGCACCAAAGATTGAAGCAACTTCTTTATTTTCAAACTTTCCTTGAGAGCCAAAGCGTTCTTGATCTAATTTCTTGTAATCAACGACACCAGAAATAGTGGCATTATCTGCCATTTCGACTTCACGAGGGGAACTATAAGTGAGGTCACCTTTCAAGACTGCTTTATCACCCAGAACTAGTTCATCAGCTTCAACTTTCACATCGCCAGTGATAGTGGAATTGATAATTACTTTTTTGCCACCTATAAATGCATCACCGACAACTGGAGCTTGCAGGTCAACTGTGCCTGCACCAGCATAAAAACCTCCGCCAATTTTGGCTGCACTAGAAATAGTAAGGGTGCCTGCACCTACAAACAAATCATCGGCAATCTCGCTATCAATAACAACCGTTCCTCCTCCTAAATGAACAGAGCCTCCAACATTGCCCTTAACTAAAATTGTTTCACCACCAGCTTTGAGATCATCTTCCACATCACCATTAATATTTATGGTTTTGCCACCAAGATATAAACTTTTGGCAATATCGGCATCAATAGTTAAAAGATTGCCCGCAGCATACAAATTGCTTAACTTTTCACTAGCAGCTACTGTGACATTTTCATTCTCTTTGAAACCAGTTCTAAACTCTGCAGCTTGAGCAGGAGTGCTATTCAAAATCAAACTTGATAAAAAAAACAAAAAGGCAAATAAGCGTTTCATATGATCCTTTGTATATACTTAATATTTAGTATAGCAAAAAAATGGCTAAAAAATATATCATGCTATCATAGAGCGAACATGAATGAACAAGCATCTCTTATAACAAGTAGCGACAGACTCCAAATTATAGATCATTTAAATTTGCCGAAAGTTAACATCGGTTCTGAAGAGAGAAGTCGAAAACTTTTAGAACCAATAAGAGTATCGCCAGAGCTATGGAGAAAGGCTGCTGAGATAGGAGGCAGAATTTCTGAATTAATCGATAAATTACCCAACTTACTTAAAGATTTTGAGAGTGCAAAAAATCTTTTTGGCATTACCGAAGAAGTATATAAAACAAGAATTGAACCGTTCTTAAAAATGCCATATCACGTATTATATTTTGGAGTTGATGCCGTGGTGTCAAATGGCGAAATAAAAATTGTTGAAATTAATCCACAAGCTGCTTCTTTGGGACGCTATGACGAACAGAATAGGCAAATAATTGGTGAAAAAGATCCCAATTCATCAATAAGTCCTGCATTATTAGAAGCCATTAATGAAATCTTGCCTCAAAATAAAAGACCTTTGATTATTTCTCACCCAAGCAATGCTTTCCATGCCAATCATCAGCTTCTGGCACAACAAATAGGCTGCCAAATTGCAACACTGCAAGATTTAGAAGTCTCTGCTAGTGGTCAAATTCACATCAGTGGAAAAGAAATTGGATTACTATTTAAACAATTTAGCACCAATAACTTATTCGATCAAAGTATTTGTCCAAAACCATTATTTGATGCAATTCAAAACGGAAAAGTATTATTAGCTAATAGTCCACTATTTCCATTTTTTGGAGACAAGGTATTTCTTGCAAAATTAGCTGAGTTAGATCCAATGCTTTCCCAGTATTTACCAAAAATGGAAGTAATTAGATCAGACGCATCGAGCACTCTTTTTAAAAACATGGGTAAATGGCTGAAAGGCGAAACAAGAGGAGGAAAAGAGATTACATTGGAACTTGCAGAATATCGTGGCGGATGGAAACAGAAAGTAATAGAAGCGATAGTAGCAGGTGATTATGAAGCAGCGATCAAAGCAATACCGGATGGATTAACAAGCAAAACAGCCGAAAGACTCAAGCAATACGCATTAGACGTACATCTCCATGGCACCAACTCTTGGCTTTTACAAGATCATTATCCTCCACAACAAGTAACAAATTCTGATGGCGATAATCTAAATACTCTCCTAAGAATGTATTTTGTTAGAGATAACAAAAAAACGCCAAGCACATTTATTGAATTTTTTGCTGGGGTCAAATCAAGGGTAAGCGCTGCTGGATTTACAATACCAGTGAGAAGTATTTAATCTAAATTTCTAAAACCAACATAGGTCATAGCAAGAAGAATGAAAGTAACGATGTAAAATTGAAAATGCGAAGGATTTGCCAGGATATTCATCAAGGGAGTGGATTGATTGGAAATTAAATGAAAGACAACGGATAGCGGCAAAGTGAAGCAAATCCAAGAAATAATGGGGACTTTAATGTGCAATTTGGACATTAGCCAATTTAGAATAGGTGAAATAATTAGAATACCCAGATAAGCAACCACTGTGTCAAAAATTGCAAACGGTCCTATTTTAAATTGGCGTAAATGTTCCAGAGAAATCATAGTAAAAGCTTAGTAAGCTTTTTTTACGCCGCTTGCTAGTGCTTTTTCAGCATTGTCTTTGGACATCATTGCACAAACAGTTGTTCCACACTTCTCGTGCTTACCTTTGGCCATAAAGCCACCTTTTTCAGTTTTGTGCATCTCTGGTGCTGACAACTCAACGCCTTTTTCTTTACATTTAACGCAATATCCTGTGATCATGACCGCCTTCCTTTAATTATTAATTATCTACGTTCCATTGTAACGCCTTTTTAGGATTCTCAATACCCTAAATTAGAACCTATTCGAATTCTTTCTTTTCTATAAAATCTTTTGTGTGAGACTGTGTTTCTAAGCTTTTTCTTTGCTGGTGTTTAATGGCACACCAATAGGCTTCTGTTTCTCCAGCTATTGCTACGAAAATTGTTCTCTAGACATCAGTTTTAAACAAATAGGAGTATGGTAAAACTGTTTTTTAATTGTAGGAGTTCTGTGATTCATCCTGGCAGTATAGCAGGAAGTTTCAACATGGTGACGGTTGCTCAATTTCTTTACTCTCCGACCAAGCCGTTACACGGAAAAGGCGGATGAGGTGGTTTTTGATAACCAATCATTACCCAACTGGCTCCATTCTGTAGAACATAAGTTCTTGATTGCTATCTATCTGGGCGAATCTTGGCTTACCTTTTTTCCATTGTCCAAATTCATAATGAATCCCATTAATTTTCCCAAGATACAAAGCGACATGAGTAGGTAAACCAAAATCAAGGTAAACAATGACATTAGAGTTTCCTCTATTGCCCCTATCATCAACATTCACATCGCCGATTGCCCTGAGTGTTTCGCTTCTAATAGAGCCATATTGATTTAGAAAATCATCAATACTAACTGCCTTATTTGAATCTTGCATGCCCAAAAGGTACATGGCCAACCCAGAACAAACAGAGTTCTCATGATCTCTGCTATTTAATTACTCTAATACCTTAGCGTATACCGATGAGCCGAATATCTCTTGGACTCTATTTAAAAATATATCATGAAATTTAGATTGCTCTTCACCACTCATAATAATCAGATTATATAAGAAGATGCATTTTTATACATGGATTGATTCGCATAATTTAAAAAGAAGTAAGTTGTTATTTTCAAACGACTGCTGCATGAGTGTGCCCAAATACATGGCCAAGTAATATTCTTGCATATAAAGAAACGACAAACGTTGGTACAAAGTACCCTCACCAGCATCGTGTGGATCATTCATACTAAAATCCAAAGTAGCTATGCATTTCCTCCTAATTTTTTTGCTAATTTTATTGGGATCATTCAGAGAAACAAGAATCGTATTTAGCGTTACTAAGGTTTCATCAAATTGAGTTGGTTGGTGACTCTCAGGATCTACACCTGGAATGCGCCCCATTAATGCCTTAACAACCGGATGAGTTCCTCCACCATATTTATATCGTGATCCTTTTTCTACAACATCCGTTCCAGCACTGAGTACCTCAATAAAATTATCTAGCCCTAATTCTGTAATGTGTTTTTTTAATGCAATTAAAAACAGTGGGCTTCTTCCCATATTTTCATCACAAACAATAAGAAATCTGATTTTCCCGTATCGGAATATTCTTTCAGTTAAACTTAGTTCGCACGTGATAATTTGTTTTAAGATTAGACTTGAATCAATCCCAATCCGTATCAAATCATTAATAAGTCTCTTGATAAAATTGGTTTTATGAGTAGATTCAGCTCCTGTGCAGCACTCTTTTAAAGACGGCGACATGGAGGAATTATACACTCAATATTTAGACCACTAACAGCTACTGTCACCAGACTAAACTGTCCAGTTGTGGTTATATAAGTAAAAAAAAAGATTAATATGTAAAGATAAATTTACTATCTTGAAAAAAGCTCCCCGACCAAGCCGTTACACGGAAAAGGTGGGTGAGAGAGTTTTTAAATAACAAGAAAATCGCTATCTAATCCGAGAATAAATATAGATATTGCTCGTAGCCCTCCGCTTGCATTTCCTCTTTTGGCACAAAAAGCAGAGATGCGGAATTTGTGCAAAACCTGCGACCACCCTCTTCTACAGGACCATCATTAAACACATGACCCACATGTCCAGCGTCACTTCGCACTTCAGTACGAGCTGTGGATAAAGAATTATCCTCATGAAGTGTCACTGAGTCGTCGTCGATTGTTCTCCAGAAACTTGGCCAACCAGTGCCTGAGTCATATTTATGTGTACTTGAAAAAAGAGGCTTTTTCGTAACAACATCAACATAAATTCCTTCTGCCTTGTTGTCCCAATATTTGTTGTTGAAGGGCGATTCGGTGCCATTTTCTGCTACGACATGATAAGCGAGTGGATCTAAATTTTTAAGTTTTTCCGCCATCTCCTCATCGGTATACTCATAATCAGATTTCTGCTTTTCTTCAAGAAATTTTATTGCAGCATCTTTTGCCCAAGTCTCCTCTATAAAACCAGCTCTACCTGAACCATTTTTATACTGCTCATAGTGATCTTTAGCTTTTTTATAGTAGTCTTGATGATAATCTTCTGCCTTAAAAAAATCAGAGAAAGGCAATATTTCTGTAGCTACTTCATTATCAAATAAACCGCTATCTTGCAATCTTTTCTTAGAATCAAGAGCGATGTCCTTTTGCTTGTCATTATGGAAATAGATGGCAGTTGTGTACTGATGACCCTTATCTGCAAATTGTCCTTCCGCGTCAGTTGGGTCGATGTGTGACCAATACATATCTAGAATCTTTTCGGTTGAGATCGCTTGAGGGTCATAAGTTATTTGAACAGCCTCTCGATGTGAAGTAGCACCTTTTGATACTTTTAGATAAGATGCATCTTGCTCATTTCCACCTGTATATCCAGAAACCGCATCTATTACTCCTGTCTGCTCTTGGAAATTTGCCTCAGTGCACCAAAAACAGCCACCTGCCAAAGTTATTGTTTCATAATTTTTTTTATTCATATTATTCCTTATAGTAGAATCTTCATTTTTTATATTAATCACTGGCGAAAAACGCTCTATCAGTGATTCTTCAAAATCGATTGTTGCTCCATAACCAGAATCAAGAATTGCTGTTTCTAGTTTTTTATCGTATCCAGTCAAAATAGCCACTCCAACTAAAATGATAAGCGCTCCAAATATCTGTTTTATGCGAGTAGCTGCTCCCATGTGACTAGTAATTTTCTTTACCAGTTGCCCACCAAAAAAAGCGATTAGTAAAAGCGAGATTGCGAGTCCAATGGTGAAACCTAAGAGATATACAAATCCTAGTAAAAATCCTGCTGGTAAGATGGTGGCGATAATAAATAAATAGGTTGGCGAACAAGTAGTAAAAACTGGCCCAAGGGCCAATCCAATAAGAGCATCACCAGCGTAGTTTTTTTTACCAAAACCAACGCCCATTACCTTGCTGCCGGCGTCATGAATTTTTTGTACAAATGATATTCGCGACCACAAAGACGGAAAGACGATAACAAGACCGACAAGTATGATCACTACACCAGAAAACACATTCCAAAAACTTTGTGGGATATCGATGAGAAGTGTTGAGGCTTTCAGAAGAAGCGTGAAGATAACAACCGATACAGAGAGTGATCCTATCACTACTAGCGATCGCCTTGAAATTCGACGATCATTAGTTTCGGAAGCACCGATGATGACAGGAAGAAGAGGCAGGACACATGGGGCCAGAGCAGTTAGTATGCCTGCCAGTATTGAGATGAGTAAAAAGATCATATTATTGTAATTGTGATACTAAATTTTCTAACTTTGAACCGCCGCTCCATTTTTTAATCAAATTGCCATCTTTATCCACCTGCACCAAAGTATGCTGAGTAGTAACGCCATATTTTTTCTTTAATTCTGTCTCCTCATCGTAATCAGTTTTAAGGATAGTAAGCCCATCAGGTATATTGGCTGCATTCTTTTCTATATCAGCACTCAACCCACGACATGTTGGACACCACGATGCATGAAAAAAGAGGACTACATCGCCAGTTGCTGCCAAAGCAATTTTTTCTGAACCATATGCTTCGTAAGAACCTGTCCTAGTTGTTTTATTTTTCTCATCTGCGCTACCTTTTTCAATCATTTTTTCTGGTGCTTGTGCTTCAATTGTTGGCACCTCATCTTTAACCACCTCAACTTCTTCAACCATATTTTGCACATCTTTTTTATTACTAGAAAAAACAACAAAGCCTATTCCTAAAAAAAATATTATTAGTGCGATCCCAATATTTTTGTTCATTTTTTATCTTTCTGTTGAAAATAATTTTAATAATTTAGATAAAGCGTTTGATAATTCATTCTTGGCTGGTAGATAACACATCGTCTGACCCATTCTATGACCCTCAACTACACCGTTAGCTGATAGATATGCCAGCTGATGCGAAGTTAGTGACTGAGAGATTTGTGCTAATCTTGAAATTTCATTTACACACAGGTCTTTTTCTGCGTTATAAATAATATATAAAATCTTGAGCCTACTTTTATTGCTCAGCATTTTCATCAATATCACTATTTCTGCTTCGTTTTTTATCAGCATATTTCAAGTTATGAAGATATGTGATTATATTCATAACTAAATTAATAATAATACGTACGAAAAAATTTTACAATGTCCACATGAATACTTTGACAACAATGAAGTGTTGAAACACGAGCAAAAAAATATGAAAATAACTAGAGAATTGGTCTATTCAAGCTTCCACCCAAGCAAAGCAAATAAAATAGATTTTTTTCTTCCTACTATTGGTTCAGCATCAATTTTTAGCACATCTTCTCCCGCAATCTGAACATAGTTTTCAACCCCAGCAGCCGCCACGACTCTTCTTTGCGCCTGTTTATGACTTCCGCCACCTTTACCACTGGTTATTTCGACATGCATCTCCAGCCCTGTATTTCGATCCACCAAGTAAAAATCTGGAACAGTAACTTTTTTTAAATTATCACCAAGTTTATTAGCAACTGGCTCTGGAGATCTAATTGGCTTCCCTTCTTGGACATCCAACCCAATTGCCTTGGCATTTTTTCTAAATAGTCTTTCAGTTATTATCCCTTCTGCCATAGATTGTTATTCTACATTAACAAAGCAAGTTAAACATTAAATAAAAATTATAAGTAAAATTGCCAATAAAGAATCTGATTCCTACAGCTCATGTCACCATGACCAAGCCGTTACACGGAAAAGGTGGGTGAGGTGGTTTATAACATATTCTAAATACACCTCACTCTCCTCACCGGCGGTTCTCCTGCAATAAGAGCAGGTAGTATATACCAGCGGTATGAGCATTGAAGAGAATATAGATGAAAATGAATTGCCTCGTAACCAACTTCATCCGGTAGACGAGTTTTTGCATACTATTCTTTTTAGTTTTGTATTAGACGGTGGTGATAGAATAACATACGATAACTTGAGACATTTGTTTGGGGTTATTGCTTCATACTACCCCGGCAATAAAGAAAAACTCAGACAAGCTAAACCACAAAAAATTTTAGTGATTTGCGATCAGAATCAAGGTAGAAGCCAAATAGCAGAGTTTCTCGTTCAGTCATTTGGTGATGTACTAGGCATGAATCTAAAAGTTAAAAGCGCTGGCCAACATGCTACACTTGATAAATATGGAGGTCGGCCTAGTCCAGTTGTTCGTAAAAACTTAACAAAGTTGGGCATCCCCATTGAAAACGCCACAGTTGATCAGCTTCAAGAAAGCGATATTGACAATGAAACAATAGTAATTATATTGAAAAGCTCTTCAGATCTCCCTGAATTTATTTACAATGCTCGTCTTGTTATAGGCGAATATCTAGCAGATCCTTTCCCAGAATCAAAAATTCCAAAAACTAACGATGAAAGGCTGTTTGAACTATTTGACTCTATTACCTATTTCACGGTCAGCTTTGTATTGAAACTGGCCAAAGCAATTGAAGCTAAAGACAATAATCTCAATGACTTCAAAAAATACTTCGCCAGCAAAATTATTCGCAAAAATTAAACTTACAATTTTGACAAATAAATGCAGTCCGTGTCACTAGATCAAGCTGTCCAGCTGGGGTTATGTAAGTGAAAAAGAATTGATATATGAAGCTAAATTAGCTGTCTTAAAAAATGCTCCCCGACTAGGACTCGAACCTAGAACCTTGAAGTTACATGACACCCTCTTGTTTCCAAGAGGCACGGACTATCTCATCATCCTTTATTTGTCGTCGTACCTAAGTACAACAAAAATAAAGGAGCAGGGCGCTTAGACAACCGGAGTTGTCACTGGTGTAATCACCTAGTCTCTGCACCTTCTCCATTACTGGAGCTTGGCTCAGGATCAGCTTGTTTACCAAAGTAAATTTAGCTTTCCCTGAGTTCACCCTGTTTTCATTTCCGCATTGCTGCGAAACGCTGCCAACTAAGACAGCTTCCTGCTCTGCCATTGAGCTATCGGGGATTGTTCACTTGTTAAAAACAGATGCAATTTTATCAACTAATCAGACAAAATACCAGAGCTATTAAACTCGCTCAATTTCTCCCACCACCGCCATGTGATCGCTAGTATTTGAGACAACTCTCACCTCTCCAGCACTGTAATGAGGAGTGGTAAAAAGAGCATCAACTATCAAACGAATGTCTTTGCCAGATTTATGTAAATTTTTATCGATCGTCGTATCAATGTTTAAAGGAATATTATCAGTATATTTCTTGGCCAAATCATCCCAAATCTCAGCACCACGCTGAGTATTAAGGTCTCCGCAGATAATCAAATCATCAAATTTATTCAAGAACTCTTTCAAAAGAACATAATCTCTCTTCTGACCTTCGTTAACCATTGGGCCACCAGACCAAGTGAAGTGGACAGTGGCAACCTGGAAATCTCGCCCAGCAACCCTAGCCTTGACGACCAAGGCTACACGATCAGTTAAAGATGGATGATCGTTATCAAAAGTAGCTAAAACACCATTTTCATGGCCAAAATAATAAAAAGCTTCATGACTCACAATTTCTTTAGCAAAAACAGCCACCCCCCATGGACCTCTAAGGGGCAAGTGGTCATTGGGATTAATAATATTGGCTTGTGGATAAAAGAAGCAATTTTTAAGCCCAGAAGCTTCTTTAATCATCTCTAAATCACATTCGAAAATCTCTTGTAAAGCTAGCACATCTGGCTTTTCTGCCATCACAAATGGCAAAATACGCTCAAAATGTTTATTACCTTCAATGTTAATTGAGATAAATTTCATAGGCAGAGGAAATTATTCCAAGAAATCTTGTAATTTCTTACGTTTGCTTGGATGCTTGAGCTTACGTAGAGCCTTAGCTTCAATCTGACGAATACGCTCACGAGTGACACCAAATTCTTTACCAACTTCTTCCAAAGTCATAGTTCTGTTGCCAGCTAGACCAAAACGCATGCGCAAAACTTTGGCTTCACGATCAGATAAAGCTTTCAAAACTTCTTCGACATTCTCAGACAGCATTTGTTTACTGGTGGTGTCATAAGGACTGTCTTGCTTATCGTCAGCAATAAAATCTCCAAGGGTACTGTCATCTTCACCGTCACCAACTGGAGTTTCCAGAGAAGTGGTATTTTGAGAAATCTTGAGAATCTCGCGGACCTTTTCCGGCTCCAATTCCATCTTTTCACCAATCTCTTCTGGGGTAGGTTCACGGCCCAAATCTTGCATCAGACGGCGTGAGGTACGCATTAATTTATTAATGGTTTCAACCATGTGAACAGGAATACGAATGGTACGAGCCTGATCAGCAATGGAACGAGTAATAGCTTGGCGAATCCACCAGGTAGCGTAAGTGGAAAATTTGAAACCTTTGGTCCAATCATATTTCTCCACAGCGCGAATCAAACCTTTGTTACCTTCTTGAATCAAATCTAGGAAAGTCATGCCGCGACCAATGTATTTCTTGGCGATGGAAACGACTAAACGCAAGTTGGCATCGATGAGGCCTTTTTTGGCTTTATCACTACCAGACTCAACTTCTTGAGCAAGACGAATTTCTTCCTCTCTATTTAGCAAAGGTATACGACCGATTTCTTTGAGGTACATTCTGACAGGATCAGAAACACCCACACTACCAAGATTGGCTAGAACATCCAATTCTTGCTTGAGCACATCTTCATCACCAGCAGTTTCATCTTTGGAAACTGATTCGAAAATATCAATGCTTTTCTTGAAAAAACGATCGTACAGATCATCAAGTTCCTCGACGTAAATTTCTGGTTCCACAAAAACATCCAAGATCTCATCTTGAGTGACATAGCCACGAGAGCTAGCAACTTTGAAGAGTTGTTTGATGTCTTCTATTAGAGATTTAGGAATTTTTTTGACTTTTTCTGCTTTTTCTACTGGGGTTTTTTCTACTGACTTGTCGGGGGTTTTATCGGTCATAAGATTAGATTCGTAGCGAAATAAAAATGAGTTAATTAATAATAGATTTTACGATATTTTAGTCTTTTCTGATGACGATAGTAGCTTAGTCTACTTGAGGAAGAAGAAAAGAAATAAAATACGTAAAAGATAAATTAAGAAACCGTTTTTTATTTCGCTACGAATCTAAGTGTATAATTATACACTTAGATTGCCAAAAAGCAACAACTAAAGGAGGAAAACCCACTTGCAAAAAGCTTGACAAAAAAATGAAATAAAAAAATTAGAACAAAGGCCACTCTAAAGTTGGAGTAAGAAAAACTGGTTTTCTGGCTTGAACAACAACCATGTATTCGAACATCGCTGCTTTGGCACCTGAAGTGGACTTGATGGTCCAGCCATCTTCTTCCATGTAAACACCATCGTCCTCTGAAGCAATTACTTGGGCTTCTACGCACAAAACTTCACCTCTTCTTAGAGTCAGGCCATTGCGAATTTTTCCCCAAGCTGGAATCTGTGGTTCATCATGCATGGTAAAACCAATGCCATGGCCAACAAATTCTTTGACTGTGCTGAAACCTGCTTTTTCTGCCACGCTGGCCATAGTAAAACCAAGATCTCCCACTTGATTGCCAATAATTGCTTTGCGAGCCGCTTCTTGAACACTGCGGCGAGCAACTTTCATCAAACGCAAATCTTCTTCGCTTGGTTGGCCAATCGATTTGGTAAAACAGTGATCAGTGTAGAAACCGTCTTCGATAATGCCAAAGTCAACTTTAACCATGTCACCCTGAACCAGGGGAATATCTGTTGGAATGCCGTGCACTACGCCATCATTAACCCCGATACAAGTTGTGTAACGATAAGGATTTTTTCTGGAACCAACGCCTTTGAAAGCTGGAATAACGTTATTCTTTTGACAAAGTTTCTCTGCTAATTTATCGATTTCAATAGGGGTCGCTCCTTCAACAGTGGCCTGCCAAAGTTGCCATAGAATATCAGTCGATTTCTTACCGATTTCTTGGTATCTAGCTAATTGATGGTCAGAGTTAATAATCATAATCTAGATCTGTATTTTAACACTTCAAATCAATTAATTCTGATTGAACCTATAAACGTTACCATCGGTCAATTTTGTTAACTGCTCATTCACGAGATCAATTTTGACCAAATAGCTTTTGCCATTATCATGGGTGGAACCAGTTTCATTGACACTAGTGACAAAAGTGCTTTCATCTAACCACCAGCCATAAATAGAGTAAGAGCTTGTTTTTGATTCTGGGGTCGCTCTTTTGATTTGGCCAGTTTTGAAATCATAATAGTGTAAGCTATCAATTGCTCTATTCTGACCATCTAGGTTTGATCTCATATAGAGAAACTTACTCTCTTCTGGAGAAACTGAAGCAAATGGCTGAATATCAGCCCAACGACCGCTATCTAGAACTTTAGTTTCCTTGGTATTTAAATTATATAAACCAAGCACTGACGAAGAAGCTTGGCCAGGAACATCACCGGTTTGACCCTCAATCTTTACTATGAAGTTTGATTTCAGAAATGGCGTGGCTCCATAACCAAAAGTATCAGCTGGATGAACCATGGAAATTTGCTTGGTCATAAGATCCATTACTTTGAGACCATTCTTCTGATATTCCATGCTAATGAAATAAAGCTTTTTGTTCTCCAAATCCCACTTGGAAACAATTACGGATTCTCCGAGTGAGATGTTAGTTTTAGTGACAAAATCATAAAGATAATCGCCATTTGGCAGATTTGGTTCTGAACTTGGTTCGCAAGGACCAAAACCACCTTCAAATCCTGGCTCAATCGTCATTGGAGGACAGGCTTCAGAAAAGAAAACCCCATAAACGAGCATTGAGCCGTCTGGAGCAATGTTACTTAGACTATTAATAGTTATCGATTCATTCACTTCTGGTTTTGGATGTTTAATCAATTCGTATTCTTTAGTTTCTCCATTCAAAATGTCTTTTATGTAAATAGTTCCACTCACATCAGCCTGCGAAGGAGCAGGATTTTTCGTGAAGAAAACTTTTGAGCTATTTGGGTATTTAAAAACTGAATAAAAATCTGGCAATTCAATTTGCTTTTTATCGCCATTTAGCGTCAGCAGCCAAGCTTGGAGATCATGAGACACATCTTTATTTGGATCCACGGTAAACAGAAATTCTGTTTCTATTTTCTGAGTAACCGGAGCAATGGGGGTCGCTGTTGAAGTTTCTGGATTTTCTGCCAATTCGGCTTGATCGCTGGTGATATTTTCAGAAACCACCGGAGTTTGTTTATTGAAAAAATAACCAAGAAAAAAAGCCAAAATAATCAGTAAAGCGGTTAAAAAGGGAAAAATAACTGGTTTCTTTGGTTTTATTTGTTCTGTTGTTGGAATCTGCGTTTCTTGAGTTTGTTCCACCGTCATCGGTTGTTGAGAGATATTTTCCATAATACCCATTAGATCACAAACTGGCCATCCTGGTAAATCAGCACTTCTTTACCACTCTGTAAAACCGCCGTGACAGTTCGATCAGTGGTGGTCATCATGTCGGTGTGTTCAGCAGAATCGTTAAAACCCATGTCTTCCCATTCTTGCGGAGTAACTTTGCTTGGATCACCGCGGAAACAATCTTTGTAAGCCATACCAATGGCTAAGTGAGAATTGCCATAACGACCGCCGATGTTTTCATCGAATAAAGTTTCTGCCATTACGTGAGTAATGCGTGACATACGCTTATCAGTCATAGAAAATTCACCGAATTTATTAGCATCTTTGGTTTCCAACATGGTCTGCAAAAACTTATCACCTTGTGTAGCCTTGGCTTCGACGATGAGACCGTGCTCAACTCTCAAGTAAATTCCTTTAATAATGTTGCCATAGCGATAAAGTGGTTCATTAAACTTGATCCAGCCATCAACTTCTCTCCAATCTGGAGAAGTAAAGATTTCAAAGCTTGGTATATTGCGACCACTGCCGCCCTGCCAAATACGATTGGCACCAATTTTAACCTTCAAATCGACATCTTCACCTTTGACCAAAACGTACTCAATTTTCATGTCATTGAGTTTATTTTTCACTTCTTCTTGAGTGGCCAAGATTTCTTTCCATTTGGCCACTGGATCAACCTCATCCAAGAAACAAGCATCGATGATTTGTTGCCAATAGTCTTTGAGGCTAAGTCCGACTTCTTTGGCCTTGGCTTCTACGCCCCAAAGAGCGACTGTCCAGGTAAATTTGCCGTGATTTTCTTTATCAACCAACCAATCACGATAAGACTTCTGAGTGTTGCGAGCCAACATGATCTTGTGTGGATTAACTTCTGATAATTCGGAAGAGTCTGGCTCAGCAATGATACTTATTTGATGATCAAGTAATTCAGCTTTAGCTCTGGAAAATTCACGAGGGAAAAAGCTTAATTGCTCATCATTGGCTAGAGTATAAAAATCTTTATCAAAACCAGTTGGAATTAAGCGCATGATGGGATGAGCGCCAGCCTTAAGCAAAGTGTTTTGCAAAGCTAAAGCCATAGGCTTAGCCACATCTGGCACACTACACTGCACGACTTCACCTTTTTTCACTCCTGCTCCAGAATTAAGAGCAAAGTTGACCAAGACGTGAGCGTACTTGTCGATAATATTTTGTGGGGGTTGATAGGAATCTGACATGGTTTTCAATTGTACTAAAGATTTGCTAAATTGTGATAAGATAATTTCAATAAAAAAATATGTCAATCAATTACTACACCCCAAGCAAAGAGTTAGAAATCGCAGAGAATATTTTTAAAACCAAAATAGATGGTCTTTTTTATTTGCGCTATAAAAAATTTATTGATGAGCGAGGTTTTTTCTCCCAAATTTTGGAGCCAGAAAGAATAAAGGCTGCCGGCATTAATCCCAACTTTCAAATCAAACAAATCAATTTGTCAGTTTCTAGAAGTAAAATTGCTAGAGGCATTCATACTGAAGGCTGGAATAAATTAATCACAGTTATTCAGGGTCATGCTTTTTGTGCTTTAGCTGATGTTCGTAATGATTCCAAAACTTATAAAAATGTTGAATATTTTGATTTCATCGCCGATCCGAATAATGAATGGGGTGAAAGTCTTTATATTAGCAAGAAAATTGGTAATTCCGTCTGCGCAGTTGAAGGCCCAATGCATTATCTCTATGGCGTTGACATGCTCTATCATGAGAGAAATAAAGCTGACGATTTGGCTGTTTCCATTTTTGATCCAGACTTGAATATCCAATGGCCATTCGCCAAAGAAGAAATGATCATTTCACAAAGAGACATCGACAGCATCACTTTGAAGGAATTGTACGGAGAAAGCTAAGCGAGCGAATCTCTGCCATCACTTCTTTAATTAATTGTTTTAAGTCAGCGACTTCTTCTTCTGTAGTGATGTAGGCGTGAGCCACGTGCTGATCACTGCCTTTTTCCTTTGGTTCGATGAATTCGAAAACTGCCTCACTAACCTGCCAATTGGGATTAATTGTTCTGTCCAAATCTAAAAGAATTTTATAGAAAATTAACTGGCGCTTGTATGGACCACGAATTGTTTCTGGCAAAGCCAATTCTCTTTCTGAGAAATCTTTTTGATAAGTTTTACTAGCCGCCTCAATGCCACCGCGAGTTTTTGGTGTGCCAGTTTTGTAGTCATAGACTTTCAATAAGCCGCGCTCTGCGTCGATCAGATCAATGCGATCTATTTTTCCAGAAAGTTGAATGTCACCTAAAAATGTTTTGCGACTGCCGCCAAAACTGCGCTCTACATCAAAAACATTGACTGGTGTTATTAGGCGATCTTGATAATAGCTACTTAAAATCGTAGTGCCATATTTGAGTCGATCCTCCAAATCACTCTTACTTAAAACTTCTTTTTGCAAGGCATTCTGGTATTCGGTCAACAAAAACCCTAAGTTTGGAACTTGCTTAGTTTGTTTCTCTAATTTATAGAATCTCTCCAAAGCAGCGTGAACGGCGGTTCCAAAAGACATAAAAGTCTGTTTAGCTCTTGGAATACGAAGTAAATTATTTTCCAAAAATTCCTGAGGGTCACGCAAATAAGTATTAAGCGCCGTCACTGATAATTGGAAATCTTTGACGATTGTTTCTAGAAACTCTCTTTCATTGTTGGCAAAAGAGCGAACTGGTTTTGGCGACATCAACTTGCTTAAATAAGTTTCTGTTTGATCGATGATTTTTTGATTCTTATCTTCATCTAAAAATGAAGTCTGTAGCTTCATCTCAATTTCCTTCAATTCTTCCAAAAAGATTGAAGGAAACTTGTCACTGATTTGATTATTTTCAATAATTTTTTCTGGATAGCTGATATAAACTTGTTTCTTTGCACGAGTTAAAGCCACATAAAAAAGACGACGATCATCTTCATTGCGTTCTTTCTCTGATAAATCAGTATTTTTTATGATGCCTGATGGCAATTTAATTTTGCTATTGTCTCTTTGATTGCCCCACTTTTTATCCACCAAATTAATTAAGAAAACATGTTCCCACTCCATACCCTTAGCGCTGTGAACGGTGGACAGATAGACTGCGTCTTTATTAGCAATTAAATCTTTGCTTTGAATTTTGATTTTATGATCTTTATAAACTTCAATTTGAGACAGAAAATCATTCAGTTTTAATTGATGATTTTTATCTAACATCGCTTTGACTTCAGCGAATAAAGAATTAAGAATAGTAATTTGCTCAAAACTATCCGGTAAATTTTTTAAATAAGTTAGGAAAGAAAAACCCTCATCTGAAATTAATTCTTCAAAGAAATGATTGAAAGTTAATAACTGATCTTTAGCAGCAAAATCTCTTAATTTATCTAGGAATGCAGTAATTGATGAAAATTGTTCTTCTGTGATTTCTTGGCCAACTAATTCTTGATTGATGAAGCTTAATCCTCTGGCAATTAGGTCATAAAGATCCAGCTTCAACTTGCCAGCCACTCTGCCTAATTTCATGACTACCAAAGAATCCAAATTTAACCAAGAGAAATTCATCACTCTGTATAAAAGATCGACTTCCTTGGCTTCCCTAATGTTAGAAATCAGCGTCATCAAACAAATTAGTTCGTCAATATATTCATTAAGCAGAACATCATTGCCTTTATTTAATTGATAGGGAATTTCCCATTTCTCCAAAGCTTGAACAAGATCATTGGCATCAGAATGATTTCTGTACAAAACTGCCATTTGCGAAAAATCTGTTCCAGCTTTTTTAAGTTTGGTAATTTCTTCAGCCACTACCACTGCTTCTAAAACTTGCGAAGGGGCTTTGAAAAATTTAATTTTTTCACCAAAACCTTTAGGGCTTTTTAGATTAGTGACTAACTGAATCTTTTTATCAACTCCACCAGCCTGAGACAGTTTATTGTAAGAAATTATTTGAGTGGCTAAATCATAAATATTTTGCGGACAACGATAGGCAGTGTCCAAAGTGATGACTGTGGCATTTGGATAGTTGCGAGTGAAGGCTAAAACATTTTCAATGCTAGCTCCTTGGAAACGATAGATAGCCTGATTTGGATCACCGACAGCGAAGAGATCAGCCATGCCCTCTTTTTCTTCCCAATAAGAAACCAAAAGATTGATGAGTTTATTCTGCGCAGAATTGGTATCTTGGTATTCATCGACCAGAAAATAATGTAAATTCTCCTGATATTCACGAAGTAAAATTTCATTGGCAGAAAAAGCATCGACCACAAAATTAATCATGTCGTCATAATCGAAACGAACAGTTTCTCTCAAACGATCCTGATAAGTTTGATAGAGTAAAAGTAAGTTTTTATTTTTTAAAAACTTTTTTTCAAAACTGGCGATTTTGGTTTTGTTTTTACTAGTTTCTTTGAATTCTGCGAGTTCTTGCTCCTGCGCCGTCACCATATCCTCAAACTGCAACACAGAAATTCCTTCTCTTTTGAGATCAGAAATTGCCTTGATTATGTCGTTGATATAAAAATATTGATCATTGAGTGGTCGCAAGTGTTCTGGCTTTAACTCATCCAACAAATTTTCAAAAAGTTGATAACGATCTAAATCATTTAAATGTTCACTTTCTCGCTGCAGAGGAAAACATTCTCCGTGATCAGCAATCACCTGGCGACAAAAAGAATGAAAAGTACTGATGTTAACGTAATAAGCATCTTTGCCAATGATTTTTAACAAACGCTCGCGCATATTTTTGGCGGCTGCTTCAGTGAAAGTTAGAGCTAAAATTGTATCTGGACGAGCATCAGTTTGTTGCAGAATATTGGCAATACGAAGCGACAAAACTTGAGTTTTACCAGTTCCAGGACCAGCAATTAATAAAAGTGGACCTTGTTCGATATGATCAACAGCGGCTTGTTGTAGAGGATTGAGACTTTGATAAGCTAATTCAAAATTGGTCATTATTATTCGCAATTAATATTCTAATTAATCTATTAAGCTGTGACTTTTTAGAATTTGTTCGACTTCTAGCGAGCTATTACTACGAACTAATTCAGATCTAATTACAGCAGCTTGCTCTATGCCCTTAGTGTACCACGCCAGATGTTTACGCATTGGCAAAAATCTGTAACCTTCAGTTTCTGGATAAGTTTGCTCATATAACTTGGCATGTTCCAAAGCAACTTTAAAAATATTTTGCTCTTTAAAAAATCGCTCACGCTCTTGCTTTGGTAAAAAGACAAAAGGCTTGCCAAAACTTGACCTACCAATCAAAACACCATCGACACCATATTCCTCAACTTTTTGCTCAGCTTCTTCATAATCAAGCACGTCACCATTGCCAAGAAAAACAACTGAAGGATCTTCTTTTTTAAGCATTGCTGCGGCTCGCCCGATTACCGACCAGTCGGCTTTGCCAGAATAACCTTGCTTGAGAGTACGCCCATGTAAAGAAATAGCGGCGAGCCGCATTTCAATTAAATGAGGTAGCCATGTTTCAATTTCTTCATTGTGATAGCCAATTCTTGTTTTCACTGATACGGTAGGCAATTTTCTGCGATCGGCATCAACCAAGGAAAACTTCTTTTTTTTCTCTGCCACGCCAGCCACCATCAAGTCTGAAATATCTGGACAATCTTCCAACTTCAAACCCTCCGACCATTCTCTGATGCCATCTTGAACTGCCTTGATTATTTCTCTCGCCAATTCTGGATTTTTGATAATAGCTGCACCAGAACCATGATTGGCTACTGTTGGCGCTGGACAGCCCATATTGATATCTACGCCATTAACACCTAGCTCACAAAGCAAAACAGCGGCTTGCTTGAAAAAATTTGGGGTCTTACCATAAATTTGTGCCACAAAGGGGCGCTGTGCTTCATTAAAATCAAAATGGTCTAAAATTCTGGCAGAACTACTACGACAAATTCCTTCGACATTGGCAAATTCAGTAAAAATTATATCCATTTTGCCGTATTTTTTATTAATAGCACGAAAAGGAAAATCACTCACCCCATCCATCGGTGACAAAGCCAAAATCATTTTCTTTTCTGCTCGTATTTCTTGCCAAAAATTCATTGATTGCCATTATACCTTATCCGGTAAAGATAGAGTGGAAGCTCAAAAACTTTTCTAGTAAGAAAAAGTAATCTAGATGCTCACGCAAAGAGTCTATTAACAAATTAATTTGGTAAAAGAGATAAAAACTAAGCTCGCCAGCTTCAAAATTTTGTTTTGATTCATCAGCCAATTTATTTAAAGCATCTATTTTCTGTTGGTCTGGAGTTTTTTCAATAACCTCCAAGTTCACAAGGCTAGAAGAGTCTCTAGAATAATCTATTTTGACCAGCAGCTGATCGATCTTATTAAAATCACTTGCTTCATCCAACAAGTCACCAATGTTTACTAGCTGCAAACTAGCGTTCTGATCATAAAGATAAATTTTCATCTCATCCAATAATTCTTCGCTTAGACCAGCCATGTTTAAAAGTAAATTAAATTTGGCTGAGGCAGGTTTGGGGTAATAGATTAATTTATAATCTTCACCAATTTTTTCCTGATCACCAACATCTCCAGATATTTCCTCGGTGATAATTTGTGGCTGTTCAAGCTGCAAACCACTTTCATCAGCTAAAGAAAAAATAACTTCTTTTGGCAGAACAAACAGCAAATAGCTCAAGTCAGTAAAGCTTGGCGTAAAAAGTCGCAGTGACTCTATTTCATCTGTTCTTTCTGAGAGAAGACCGTATTCAAAAAGTGGATCCTTGATAGAAAAATCATGTTGCTCTGTCAAATAATCACTAATCAGAAAGAAATGTTTGTTAGTCGCAGCAATTTGTACCCTATCCTCAATCAAACTATCTCGTAACTTGACCAATAACTCAGAGCTCTCCTCCTTAAAATAGTTAAATTCCAATTTGGGAAATAAGTTGCCGCTTTCATCACTTAATATCTTTGATAAACGACTAATCGCCAACCAATTCACCAGGCCATCAGCAATATAGCCATCACTTTGACCCATTAGCCAGAGATTTAAGGACCAAGGATTAATCTCCTCGCCGTCTGGCAAGAACTGGTAACCATGAGCCCGCAGCAACATTGCCGCAGAACTGACTGCGCAAGCCCAATTACTCATTGTAGGATTTTCGCTCCATAGATTGGCGTGATCGTAGATATGATTTGCCCACGACGGATCATTTTGTTTAAAAAGAACATCTCCAGACTTAAATTCGCGCACCTCAATTTGGTCAAAATATGCTTGTGAATGTGACACAGAACCTGTGGAAATTTTCAGGCCAAATTTTCCACCATAAATTGGTGGGGACCAAAACTGATCAGTAGTAAAAATCTTCACTCCATCGATAAATAATTCAATTTTTTCTTTGGAATAAAGCAGGTGCATTAAATAATTACGGTTGAGTTCTAAAACAAAAGGTATTCCAGCTCGATGCAGAGAAAAACCATTGCGAATATCTTCCACAATTAGCTGGCTATTATAGAAATGAAAATCATAAAAATTTGCAGCATCTCTCATGCCTATTACAAAATTTTTATCAGTGTTGTCAAAAACCTTAAAAATGAAATCAACCTCATACTCATCCATGCCTTGCCAATCTTCATCTTTTGGCACAATTGTGCTCAATTTAGATGACTGTGAAATCTTCGCGTATAAAGCCTGATTAGTGATCTGCCAATAACTCATCAGTCCATTCACAAGGGTCCACTTGTCTAAGTTACCAGAAAAATCATCACTAAAAGTCCTTTGTGCAAAAGCTGGCTTGGTGCTAAAAAAATAACAAAATGCGAAAAAACCTAAGAAATAATTTTTCATTATTTCTATTATCAATTGGCCAAATTACAAGAAGTGTAACAAAAATGGTTTACCTAGCAATAGAGTAGTTATTTAAATAGCGCAGAAATATTGCTGGAGGATCCTCTAGTAGAAATTGCTGAAACTCCTGATAGATGGTTCTACGCTCTTCTAAATCAAGAGTTTTGCGACCTTTTTCCAGCAAACTATCTATTCTAGTATTTTTATAATGAGTGAAATTAGTTGGTTGAGAAGAATGCCACATGAAGTATTGGTCTGGATCAATCGAAGATTCTTGGCCGATTAGCAAAAGTTGATAATCACCTAAGTCTGGAAAATTGCTAATTTTAATATTAATTTTAATATTTAGATTCTGACACAAGGCCTTATCTTTAATATCCTTATTTACCTGGCATTTCTCAATAGCATTTGGAGAGAACTCCTCCCATTCTTTCTTAATCGCTTCTGCCTCATCGATAAAATTAGAACTAGTAGTCAACTCAAATTGCAAAGGAGTTCTAGGCAAATCACTCATCAAACGCTCAATGGCGCGTTCAAAATCTTTAGCATAATCCTTCCCACCCTGCAGATAAGCCCAGGAGTTTGGATTGATTGGACCAATTGCTCTAGAGCCTGGATAATCTTTTGTCAAAATGTAGGATAAAGCCTGTCTAACATTCTTAGTAATCAGAGGATCTGAGTTGTTGAAAAAAACAGCTAGATAACGATCATAGGCTAATTCTTTGGCTAATTCTAATTTTGGCCAATCGCACAGATCATAGCAACCAGAGATATTGAGAAGAACATCAACCTCACCTTTTTTAAAAGCATTAACCGCTTCATTTTCCGTCAAGTAAAAACGATAAATATATCTGGCATCTGGTCCATCAATTTTAAATTCAGAGAGATTGTTTCCCTTTAATTTATAATCAAGCATTTTGTACTGACCAATACCAATAATTTTCATTTTCTTCTGAGATAGGACTTTTTTCTCCCACTCCACTCTGAGGATTGGCTCGGATACAGAAACAGTAAAAGGAGTAAAAGCTTCTGGGAGAGTAAAGATTACTTCGTTTGGGGTGCTGATTGTTTGTACATCAGAAAAATTATAACCGACATCCTCAGGCTTTAGATATCTACCATCTTGCCATTTGATGTCTTTTTTTAAGATAAAACGATATTGTTTGCCATCATCTTCAACCACCCATCTATCGGCCAATAAAGGTTCTGCTTGCAAAGAGGGGCCAATCTTAGTTAAACCAGCACTCAGCTGGCTTTTGATTGATTTTGGCAGATCAGTCAGTGTGTATTCACCAACAATCGCCACATAAGTAGTTTTTTTGAAAGCTAATTTTTTATCAATTAAAGGCAATAAAAAAGAAAAAAACAATAAAGCGACAGCAATAGATAAAAGAAAAATCAAGCCATGCTTGCGCACGTAACTGCTGATGTACCAATATAATTTACGCATTTTACTTAGATCAATTACTAGATCAATAAAAGAGCGATAGAGTTAACTACAAAAAGTAGTAAGAAAAAAATAGTTGTGTAATACAATAATTTTTCTACTCCTTTTCTAGTGTGATAGGTTTCACCGGAACCACCAAATAAGCCATTTCCACCCTCAGTCCCAGGTTGCAAAAGCACCAGTGCGACTAAAATTATGGATACAAAAAGCTGGCCAGCTAACAAAAAACTGCTCATATATTGTCAATTTTACTCTATTTTTATTTTATTTAGTAACTGCTTGCTCACGATATTCACGAATGACAGTCACGGTCACATTTCCAGGAACCATCACTTCTTTTTGCACTCGATCGCGAATCTTATTGGCTAAAACAGTAACATCGTCATCCTTGCTCTTCTCTGGAATTAAGATAACTCTCAATTCACGTCCAGCTTGAATAGCATAAGCCTGCTTTACCTCTTCATAAGACATGGCAATGGCTTCTAAAGCAGATAATCTCTTGATATAGTCTTCATGATTCTCGTAACGAGCACCTGGTCTGGCACCGGAAATAGCATCAGCAATGTAAACTGCCATGGACTCTGGACTAGAGAAAGGCTCATCTTCATGATGCTGAGCAATACAGTCGATGACCTCTTGTGATATGTTGAATTGTTTGGCAATACGAACACCTGCCTGAACATGACTTTCATCATGATTACCAGAGATCTTACCAATGTCATGAAGCAAACAACCTAGCTTGACCACATTAGCATCTAAGCCGAGTTCGTTGGCAATACTGGTACCCATCTTGGTTTCCTCGATGGTGTGTTTGATCATGTTTTGACCATAAGAGAAACGATATTTAAAACGACCCAACATGGAAATTAAACCATTTGGAATGTTATAAACACCGACTTCATGAATTAATTTCTTACCAGCATCAAAAGTGATTCTGTCAATTTCTTGTTCAACTTTGTCGACAATTTCTTCGATTCTGGCTGGCTGAATACGACCATCTTTAATCAAGCGTTCCATGGAAACACGAGCTATTTCACGACGAACTGGATCAAAACTAGATAGCTTAATCTCAGTTGGAGATGTATCTAAATCAATTTCCACTCCGGTACGACGCTCAAAAGCGTGGATATTTCTACCACTCTTACCAATGATTTTGCCTTTAATTTCTTCTGAAGGAATATTGACCACAGAAATCGTATATTCAGCAACGTAATCAGTGGCGCCATGACGCATAGCATCAATTAAAATTTCTTGAGCTTTTTCATCTGCTTCAAGTTTGGCACTTTCTTCTTTTTGAGCCACCATTTGAGCCATTTCGTGACTCAATTTTTTCTCTAGACCTTCAAAAAGAATTACTTTGGCCTGATCTTTGGAATAACCAGAAATTTCTTCGAGTTTTTGAAGTGTCTTGGATTTGGATTCTTCCAACTTGACTCTTTGAACTTCCAAGTCTTTCTTCAGTAGATCAACTCGCTCTTCTTTCTGGTCAATTTGCTCAAATCTAAAATCAAGCTTGTCTAGCTTACTTTGCAAATCTCTTTGCTGAGTAGCCATTTCTTGCTCAATGCGACGAGTTTCTTTTTCGATCTTGGAGCGAATTTCCAAAGATTCATCCTTGGCTTCAACGATGATTTCTCTAGCCTTAGATCTGGCGTCACGCACAAGCGATTCAGCTTCTTGCTTGGCTTTTTCTATTAAAGAATTAGCATCAGCCACCATTGCTGGTGTTGGAGCTGCTGGAGCAACTGGCTTGGCTGGTTTAGCCTGCTTAGCTCGATTAACCTGATTCTGTTGTTGTGACTTGATAAAAGAAGCCTTAGCATCAGCTTTGGCTTTTTTCTTGACTTCATCTTCCGCTGAAAACAGCGTTGATAGATTACTAAAAAATGACATGATTACCTTCCGTCTAGGTAAGAACAAGCTTGAATGAATTTTGGAAAAACTTCTCAAAATTTGAGGAGTTCTGCGGGATTATTTTATTGGTGTCAGGCAAACAATTTGCATACTGATAATTAAAGTTAAGATTCCAAAAAATATACTCGACCAAAATTCTTAAGCAATTAGCTTATTCTTACTAAATAATAAATTTTAACAAATACTGACTTTGATTATAATGAAAAATGACTCAAAAGTCAAAGACACAAGGCTATTCTTCTTGGATTTTTTTCCAAATAGCTTGTTCGATTTCTTTCATTAATTTTTTGTCTTCTTTAAATTTATCCTTGACTGCCTCGCGACCCTGAGCAATCACCTCACCATTATATTTAAAGAAGCTACCAGATTTTTCAATCACGCCCATTTCAGAACCGATATCGACCACGTCTCCTTCTCTGGAAATACCATAATCATTCATGTCAAATTCAGCTTGTCTAAATGGCGGAGCGACTTTATTTTTCTTAACTTTAACACGGTGACGACTACCAATGACTTTTTCACCTTCTTGAATGTTGGCGATCTTACGAATATCCAAACGCAAGGAAGCGTAAAATTTCAAAGCATTACCTCCCGTGGTGGTCTCTGGAGAACCGAACATCACGCCAATCTTCATACGAATCTGATTAGTAAAAATAATAGTGGTATGAGTTTTGTTCAAAGCTGCAGTTAGCTTACGCATAGCCTGAGACATCAGGCGTGCTTGAGTACCCATTTGATGATCGCCCATGTCACCTTCTATTTCTGACTTTGGCACCAAAGCGGCCACTGAGTCAACAATGACCAAGTCAACACCGCCAGATCTAACTAATGTTTCAGCAATTTCCAAAGCCTGCTCACCATAATCTGGCTGAGAGATTAAAACTTCTTCCAAATTGACACCAATTTTCTCTGCGCGAACTGGATCGAGTGCATGTTCTACATCAATAAAAGCAGCTACACCGCCAATTTTTTGAACTTCAGCAATAGCGTGTAAACACAAAGTGGTCTTTCCAGAAGCTTCTGGGCCATAGATTTCAATGATTCTGCCCTTTGGAAAACCACCTACGCCAAGAGCCATATTAAGCGATAGAGAACCAGTAGAAATCACTGGCATTTTTGGCATATTCTTGAGCGATTCGCCAAGCTTCATGATCGAGCCCTTGCCAAATTGTTTTTCAATTTGTTGCATGGCTATCTCAACGGCTTGTCTTTTACCGGCATCAGGAACTTGTTCTAAAACATCTTCTGCTTTTTTCTTAGGCATGTTTAGTCGTGAATTTATCTTCTCCTCAGAGATCCCTCTAGTAAAGACTTTTACTCGGGTGATCTAATGCATCGAAAATGAATTCCCTCCTTTCTTTGTTTTTATTTTTAATTTTTAGTTGTGGATCTGTTATATGCTATTTATTAAAATAATTTAACTAGCAGTTTTTGCCTTTTCTTCGCTTATTTGCTTTTTGTTTGGCTAATAATGAATTATGACATTTGCAGGTTTCAAGAAGTGTTACACAAGTTTCTTTGATTTATTTTGGCTGAATTTGGGGTAAAATCTAAGTCTATAGATTAAAAATCGGAGAGTAGTTCAGATGGCTAGAACGTACGCATGGGGTGCGTAAGGTCGCAGGTTCGAGTCCTGTCTCTCCGACAAATACAAAAAAGCTGGCCATATGCCAGTTTTTTTGTATTTGCTGGTGGAGACAAAGGAACTTGGAGCTCTTTTAAGGCAAGGTTTGCCGCCAAGCGAGTTTGGAATATTTTCTTATTTTGGAATTACGAAGCGCGTGGTTAATCCCCTAAGGGGACGAGACTCTGTCTCTCAAATAGTCATCTGCTATACTAAAATCCTCATATGATAAAAGCTATTCTTTTTGACATGAATGGAGTCATTATTAGTGATGAAAGTATCCATGAGAGCGCTTTCAAAAAAACAGTTGAATCTTTCGAAATTAACCTTACTCACGAAGATTATTTGAATCTCTGTGCTGGCAAAACAGACAGACTTGGATATCAAAATATTGCAGAACATTTTGGAAAAACACTTCCTATCGAGCAATTACTTATAGAAAAAGCAAAACTATATTTGGAAATTTTTCCGACCCAGAAAAAAGCCTGTGAAGGTGTGATCGATCTGATAAAAGAACTAGCCAATCATTATATTTTAGCAGTCTCTTCAGGTGCTACTAAGAAAGAGATCGAGCTTGTCTTAAAAGAATTCGAGTTGGCTAAATATTTTAAGACAATCATCTCAGCAGATGATGTTAGACATAGCAAACCACATCCAGAGCCATACTTAATTACTTGCAAGCAATTACAATTAAAACCTGAAGAATGCATTGTTATTGAAGATTCCCAAAGTGGAGTCACTTCTGCTAAAGCAGCAGGCTGTTATTGCATCGGGATCACTACCACGCATTCAAAAGAAGATCTTCACAACAGTGACCTAGTGATTAATTATTTTGCAGAACTTAATGCAAAAAAATTGAATGAAATTGAGCATTTATAACGACTAATATAGTATTGAGTTGATATTAAAAAAACTTTTAAGGAAAAAATATGAAAAGAATTCTAGTCACCGGTGCTTTTGGTTTAGTAGGTAGCGACCTCGTTTTAGAACTCCAGAAAAAATATGGACAAGACAATGTAATTGCTCTTGGCCGTTCCACCATCAATGACAATTTTCAAGGAATTCTCGAACAAGGCGACGTCCGCGATAAAGCCCAAATGGAACTTTTAGTTAGAAAATATGATATTGGCGAAATTTATCACCTCGCTGGTCTATTATCTGTCGGTGGAGAAAAACAACCAGATTTAGCCTGGGAAGTCAACGTCAATGGCCTCAAAAACATCCTAGATATTGCCAAAGAAAATAAAATCAAAGTCTTTTGGCCAAGTTCTATCGCCGCTTTTGGACCAACCACTCCCAAACAGAATGTCCCCCAACACACTAGCCTTGAACCAAGCACAATTTATGGCGTCAGCAAAGTAACCGGCGAACTACTCTGTCAGTATTATTTTAAGCGCTACGGCGTCGATGTGCGTAGCTTGCGTTATCCAGGCCTCAATGGCTACAAAGCTGCTCCTGGCGATGGCACCACTGAATA
>CALQZX010000005.1 GCA_943350175.1 Parcubacteria group bacterium
AGCTTCTCCGTAGCTACATTCTCCGTACGTACTGGCCAAAGCTACACTAGGGAAAAATAACATCATGGCAACAAACACTGCAACTATTGCTTTCCTCATAACTTAATAGTAGCATTCTATATATATGTTTGGAATAGGTGTACAAGAATTAGTCGTTGTTTTAGTCATTGTCCTTGTGTTATTTGGTGGCAAGAAACTCCCAGAACTATCTAAGGGAATCGGTGAAGCCATTAAAAATATTCGTACCGGATTCTCTGATGATGAAAAAACCAAAGACAAAACTTCAAAAGATAAGTCTAAAAAGTAATCCTCAAGAGAAGCTCCTGATCAAAGAACATCTGAGTGAGTTAGCTCACCGCTTTTACGCTTGGCTCCTGTTCTTTATTGTCGGTTGCGTCATCGGTTACCTCAACTATGCCAGACTCCTTGACTGGCTCATTACTCCACTACACAAACCTCTGTTTTATACCTCACCCATTGGTGGATTTGAGGCGGTGTTTGGGGTGTCTGCCCTGTTTGGGTTTGTCTTTTCCCTGCCAATTCTCCTATTTGAGATCATCAAGTTCATCGAGCCAGTCAGTCCCAAGTTCAAAGGCAAAAAGATTATTGCCTATCTCCATATTTCCTTACTACTAGCTATATCAGGCATCCTCACCTCATATTACTTGGTATTTCCCGCCTCCCTCGAATTCCTCGGCAAGTTTGGTAGTGATCAACTAGAGTCTCTGATTTCCACCAAGGATTACTTTTCATTTGTGACAAGATACCTGCTGGGATTTGCCATCCTGTTCCAGCTCCCGCTTGTGATCTATCTCATCAGTTTGTTCACGCCAGTTTCAGCCAAGTCCCTCCTTAAACAATTCAAGTATGTCTTTGCCTTAAGTTTCCTAATCGCTGCCATTTTGACCCCCACCCCTGATTTAGTTAATCAAACGATCATGGCTACCCCCATCATCCTTCTGTATTTGCTAACCATATTGATATTACTAATCAAAAAGGGTATTGTTAAATAAGATATGAAAAGTGTAGTCAGGAAATTGTCCTCAGTTAAACTCACAAGGTCTGAGTTTTTAACGTATGTTGGGGTAGTATTCCTTGGTATCCTTGGTATTCCTTCTCTCCTTAAACTTGTCTCAGATGTCAGTCCTAAATCAAACACTAGCACTAAAAGAGTCGTTAAAAAGCCTGCTCCACATACCTTTGGTTCTGGAGCATACGGAGTTTAAATAAAAATATATGACAGCAATACCAACAGTTGGAGGAAATAATGGATCTTGGGGAACAGTTCTTAATGACTACCTCCAAACAGAACATACCTCAACTGGTACTCATGGCCTTGCAACTGGACTTGTGACTGATGTAGTCAACACCGTCGCAGATGCAGGAGCTACTAAAACAATCCCAGCTCCAACCGTAGCAGGAATTAACTACTTAACCCTCACCGCCACTTGTACTCTCACTTTCCCCACAGCCGTAGCAGGTCAATCTTTTACATTAGTACTTAAACAAGGTGGATCAGGTAGTTACACCATCACTTGGCCAGCTAGTATCGTGAAATGGGACGGTGGAGTCGCTCCTACCCTCACAACCACAGTTGGTGCAATAGACATCCTTGGTTTCATGTGTGTTGATGGCACTAACTGGTTTGGCTTTGTCTCAGGCCAAAATATGAGTTAGGCAATTAACACAACATATGAAATTATCTAGAAGAAGACTATTTAGAGTAATGATTAGTGGCCGAGCCACTTACTCTATCTCTGGCACAGTTTATGACGCTGATGGTACAACGCCCGTAGAAGGTGCAACCGTCGCTCTTGGACTACTTACCACCACAAGCGTAGCTGATGGGACATTTACAATAACTGATATTCCCGCTGGCACTTCTGGACCGATGACATGCACAAAAACGGGCTACTCGTGGACGGAGATTAGTATTGCGGCGATGGGTGGTAGTCTGACTGCGCAGAATTACGTCAATGTGTGGTATGCAATAGGTGGAACTTATAACAACATTAAGGCGTTTTATCACCCGCTAGGCGCGGCATCACTCGATGCTAGCTACGTAAACTTAATTGACCAAGGTGTAAACAATGCCGTGCCCGGAGTAACACCAACATTTGATACGTCCTATGGATGGTCGTTCAACGGGTCTAGTGAATATCTGAAATGCCCTCTTAGTATGGGAGATAATTGGACAGTGATTGAAAGATATAGTAATGGAACTGTTGGTGGAAACAAAACTTGGTGGGGCAGTGCAGATGTGGGATCGTACAAATTGGTATCTGCTAATGACGCTGGGATTGGAGACAAAATAACTGTTCAGCACGGTGGAACTGCATTAAATGTGTTTTTCCAACAACCCCTGGGAGGAATTATTGGAATTGCTGGTAGGCAACTATATGTAGATGGAGTAGCAAGAGGTTCACAAATGGGTGCAGGTTCTGGGGGCGCGTATGCCTCAGCAATGGGAATTGGCTGTTTCCTTTCTGGAACCGCACTGACACCCAGTGGTTACTCAGCTAAGCGTACTCAGATATTTATAGCTTATAACGTAACTTTGACATTGGCACAAATACAAGTCATAAATTCGGCAATGGCGGCTTCAACAACACCATTAATCGCAGGATTGCCAGAGGATGTTTTTTTGTTTGCCAGTAGCGAACAACTTATGCTAGACTCGGTAGGCGAAAGATTGCAACAAGGATAACTATGGCACAAATAGGAACATATACAACAAAAGAAACCCCTGTCAGAGATGATAAATTGATAGGAACAAGCTCGAACGGAGGATCAACAAATAACTTTTTATTATCTGCCATTCGTCAGGTGTACTACCCCGAAGATTATGGCGCTGTAGGTGATGGAGCTGCAGATGATACTACTGCGTTGATAAACTGTGCGTCAGCGGCTGGTGGCAAGATAATGGCACTACAGCCAGGGAAAACCTATATTTATTCAGGCCGAATCATACTGACCGCTAATACGATTTTAAATGGCAATCATGCAATCCTACAGCGCAGGGCCGGGACGACACTTGTGTCTACCACTCTAACAGCTATTGCCGAAAACGCTCCCAGTGGGGTAACGGTACGGGTTGCTGACCCGTCTAAATTTGCAGTGAATATGTGGGTATCTCTAGATAATAACGTTCCCTCAATGGCAGAGCCAACTTTCACTTTGGCTGGTCATAAAATCACCAATATATCAGGTGATGTGCTCACTTTGGATAGTGCGTTCACTACTGCTATGGGGATTGGCTCTTATGTGCGCATGTCTACAACGTGTATCAACGCGGGGGCAGGTTGCAAGATTCGTAACCTGAGAATAGACGGTAACAAGGCCAATCAGCTTATAGGTGCTGCTGCGTGGGGTTACTGGGGGCAGCATTATGAACTATTAGTTACATCTTCGATAGTCGAAGGATGCGAGATTTACAATGGTCAATCTGAAGGCATTGGAATGGCTGGGATACACAATGTCATAAAAAATAACAATATTCACGATTGCAATGGGAATGGAATCCATTTGTCTGCATCGGTAAGCGATGAAATTACAGGAAATCGACTTATAAATAATAATTTGCTAGACAACAACGCATCTAACCTGCTAACCGAGAACACGGGACACAACGAAGGACATATCTGCTTTTCTGACACAACAGAAAGTACAGTTGTGTCAGGTAATCATATTATGGCAACAGGCGCGTATGGCATCGGTGCATTCGACGCTACAAATAAATATATAATTGTTAACGCTAATATTTTTGACAGTTGCGTATCTGCCCCCATGCAAATTGGTGCTGGTGCAGATGGTGTTATCCTGACCTCTAATTTCTTTATTGATTGTGGAGTACAAGGTACAGTAGGAGGCTCAGTAATTGAGCATAATCACGTTATAAACAGATAGAAAACCACCTCGGACATGCAATAGGTTTCTCTTGAAGACTATTTTTGAGCTTTAGTTTTTGGAGTTTTCTCTTTTTTGTTTTCGTTATCGCTAAAGCCTGATCGAATATTCTTGATAGCTTCCCCAATTCCTCTAGATAGCTCAGGTAGCTTCTTGCCACCAAATAACACAAGGACAATAACCAAAACAACAATAAATTCTTGTACCCCTATTCCAAACATATACATAGATATTATTCGTAATCTACAAGGAATGCAATAGTTTGAATCCCACCAGCCCCACCTGGGCGTGAAATGATCTAGACATCTCGTGATTTATAGCTAACTACCACCACTACTCTTTCACACACATCACTGGTGAAGCAAAATTTTTATATTTTATCTGTTAGTTGCTTTTTTCCTCTGGAGCGATATAATTCTCTCAAGTTTACAAGAGCTGCCCCTCCGATAGGGGCTTTTTTGTAGCTAGACCTGCCTAAAGTTATAAATTATTGATTTATATGGAGGTAGGCTATGAATAAAAAAATAATTGTTACATCTTCTCTCGCCATCATGGCACTAATCTTTGCGTCACCAGTCTTGGCTGCTTCAGCTGACGTAACCAAGATCGAGACATTCATCAAAAGTATTATCCAAATCTTAGTGACACTTGCCGGACTCATTTCCGCTGGATTCTTTGTCTGGGGTGGTGTTAGTTATATAACCAGTTCGGGCAACCCAGTTGCGTTGGATCAGGCAAAAAACACGATTAAATATTCAGCCATTGGATTGATCGTTGTCTTGGGAGCATTCATCTTGACTAATATCATCTCTGATTTAGCAACTGGAGCATTTGGAGCTACTCAATAGTTCCAATCTTTGGATTATGAACAACTATGAAATTATTGAGTCTGGCACTAATCACCATACTTACGACACTCTTCTTCCCTTCTGTGGCCTATGCAGCAAGTAGCGCACCATCGGAAGTAACCGCTTTTACGAGTGATGCCCTCACTCTCATTACGATAATATCGGCCGCCTCAGCGGTCTTTTTTTTAATTCGCGGTGGCTATGTCTACATTACCTCAACTGGCAAGCCAGACGCGCTTGAAGAAGCAAAGAAAACTATTCGCAACTCTATCATTGGTTTAGTACTTGTCCTCGCCTCCAGTTCAATAGTCTCTGTTTTATCTGGCGCTTTGGTGGGAGGTGGCACTGCCACAAATACAGCCACTCTTCCATTAACTCAAATTGAGAGTGTTGCTCCAAGTGATGGGTTGACCCAAGTACTAATTGATGCGGTCAACGGATTTATTCAAAATATAGTTGAGAGTTCTACTAAGCCAATAGTCGATGGAATTATGACCTTTCTTGGCTCAACTCCATCGCTTCTTGAAAATGCCTCAATCGTCAAATTCTGGCTCATTATGCTCGGTATCACCGATACTCTCTTTGTCCTTGTCGTCGCACTCCTTGGCCTCCAATTCATGAGTGCCTCCACCTTTGGCTTTGAAGAGATAGAGTTTAAACATTTACTTCCTAGAATTGGCCTGGCGTTCTTAGGGGCGAATGTCTCACTCTTTTTGGCCGATTATGCAATTAAAGCCAGCAACGCTCTGGTATCTGGGGTAATCTCTGCCACAGGAGGCCTCAATCATGCATGGATCACGAACGCTATTACCATATCTAGTCTAACTAATGGCACTGCGCCATTTATTATTCTCATTTTCCTTTTGATATTTCTCATTGTCGCCATCGTACTACTGCTTATGTACATCAGTCGTTTGATCGTCATAGTACTTGGAGCTGTCCTTTCTCCTTTTATATTCTTACTCTCTGCTATTCCTAAAACTGCTGACTTTGCTGAGATGGCAGTTAAAGGCTATCTTGTCTCTGTATTTACGATCTTTGTTCATGTCGTAACTATTCAACTGGCTGGAACATTTTTAACCTTGCCAGAGCAAACCAATAACTCTCTGATTTCTGTCGCTGTGGCTATCGGGTTATTACTCACTCTCTTGAAAATTCCTAGCTTCATGATGCAACTTATTCTATTTTCCCGAAGTGTTGGAGCAGTTCGACATATGGGGAGTCAAATCACCAATGTGTTAAGTACTGACTCGAGCTCAAATGTAGCCTACAAGGGCGCGAGAGCAGTCAAGATGCCCAGAAGGAGTGCAAACCTATGAGAACTACCATCATCCCAGCACAAATCACTACAGTTGAGGACAAGATTGCCGGCAGTCTTAACATGACTCAAATCCTCATTATGATGTTTCCAGTTTTATGGACAGCACTCGTATACATTCTTCTTTTCCCCAGCATGAAACTAACTTCTTTCAAACTGGTATTAATTATTTTTGCCACAGCAACCTCGGGTATTTTGGCCCTACGAATCAAAGACAAGATAGTAGCCGAGTGGTTAGGAGTTCTTCTTAAATATCGCCTCAGGCCAAAGTACTACCTATTTAACAAAAATGATTTAACTAATCGATCACTCGATATACCAGAACTACCAGTTGAGAATGTTGTCGTCAAAAAGAAGGCAAAGAAATCTATCCGAAACGAAAACTTTGATCTGGATATCCTTGATCAGGTTAAGCTTGAGCATTTAATAAACTCAGGCAAAGTCGCCCTACACTATCAACTGAGTAAAAAATAATATGAAGAACTTACTACATAAATCAGGTAGCACCAGTAGTCGCCAACAAATTCAGATTAAGGAAGTGGTGGATAACATCCTCGTGCTCCCTAATAACGAATACCGCCAGATCCTTGAAACTTCCTCGGTCAACTTCGAGCTCAAAAGTGAAGAAGAGCAGGATGTGATCATCGACAGTTTTCAAAACTTCTTAAATGCTCTGCCCTGTCAGATCCAAATTCTCGTCAGGGTACGCGAAATGGATATTGATAAATATCTCGAAGACATCGCTAAAACAAAAGATAAGGAAAAAGTTCCTGCCTACAAAAAACAAATTGAGGGTTACTGTGCTTTTGTGAAGAAGTTGGTCTCGGGAAATAAGATCCTATCAAGACGCTTCTATATTATCGTTCCCTACAAACATACTGAACGTCATCAAGACATGAAGCTCATTAAAGAACATCTAAATCTTGAGAAAGACATCATCGTCAAAGGACTCGAGCGCATGCAGATGAAAGCGAGATCGCTCTCAGGCATAGAAATCCTCAATCTCTTTTACGGTTTTTACAACGGTGAGAGCATGAAAACTCAACCCCTTACCAAAGAATCCGTGGAGGCGTTACTACGAAATAACTATGTTTAATCTAACCAAAAAACTATCAAATCTAAAACCAATTAAAAATTGGAAACGCCAACAGCTCAAGAAGAAGTTGACCAACCAGTCGATTAACATTGCCTACGGGCAGCAAGATCAGCTCGACATGATCTCTTATGCTGGTCTTAAAGAAGAATCCAGCTATTTGCAGATCAACGATCGCTACGTCAGGACATTGTTTGTTTCAGGCTATCCCTATGTAGCCTCAACTGGCTGGCTCTCTATGCTCATTAATTTCAATCACAATATTGATATCAGCTATCACATTGAACAAGTTGATCCACTCATTGCTCTGCCCAAACTCAATAGAAAGATCACGGAGCTTGAATCCACCAAACGCACCATGCTTAAAGAAGGTAAGGTCATAGGGAGCGAAATTACTGATCCCCTCGAATCGGCTATGGAGCTTAAAGACAAAATTCAGCGGGGCATGGAGAAGCTTTTCCAAATCTCTATCTATATGACGATTAGTGCCGAGAGTTTATCAGAACTCAATAAAGTCACCAAACTCCTCGAAACGGTTATGCAGACAAGACTTTTCTACATCAAGCCCGCTACCTTCCAACAGATCGAGGGGTTGCAGTCTATTCTCCCTAGAGCCGAGAATAAACTAGCTCAAAAACGTAATCTTGATAGCTCAAGTGCTGCCCTGACCTTCCCCTTTGTCTCCTCTGAACTCGTCCAAGAATCAGGTATCTTGTACGGTATCAACAAATCAAATAATTCTCTGGTCATTATTGATCGCTTTAGTTTAAATAATGCCAACTCTATTATTTTTGCCCAGTCGGGATCTGGTAAAAGCTATACCGCCAAGGTGGAGATTTTAAGACACCTGATGCAGGGTACAAAGGTCATCATTATTGACCCTGAGCGCGAGTACAAACAACTGGCTAAGAGTGTGGACGGCACATATATCAAACTCTCTAGCTCATCCAAAGAAAAGATTAATCCTTTTCAGTTCTCAGAGCACTCAGTTACCCAAGAAAACAATTTATCCGAACATATTCAGGATTTAACCGAGCTCATCTCCCTGATGGTTGGGTCACTCACCTCAGAAGAGAGGGCATCAGTTGATCGCGCACTACTTCTCACCTACAAAGAAGCCAAGCTTACTCCGCGTAAAAATGCCAAGAGATCAAAAGCAATAGAGTATCCGCTCCTGAAAGATTTCTATAAAAATTTAAAATTAATGAAACAGAAAGATTTATGCGACCGACTTGAGAGATTTGTAAAAGGATCGTTATCTACCGTCTTTGATTCCCAAACTAATATCAAACTGGATAATCGTCTAATTGTCTTTGATATTAAAGATTTAAACGAATCAATCAGATCAATCATGATGATGGTGGTTGCTAACTTCGTTAATAACGAAGTTAAACAAAATCCCCAGAAACGAATGCTCGTGATTGATGAGGGTTGGATGCTCCTGCAAGAACCAGAGAGTGCCAGGTTTATCTCAGGTCTAGTTCGCCGAGCAAGAAAATATTACTTAGGCGTCACGATCATCACTCAGCAAGCCAATGACTTCCTCAACCAAGACTATGGCAAAGCCATTGCTAGCCAATCATCCCTGAGAATTCTAATGCGCCAAGATACGACAACTATTAAAAAAGTGGCTGACGAGTTCCATTTATCTGCCTATGAACAACACTATCTGCTAACCTGTGATCGAGGTGAGGCTTTAATTATTGCCGATCAAAACCATGTTGCAGTGAAAATTGTGGCCTCAGAGCAAGAACATCCACTTCTGACTACTGATCCCCGGGAAGTCTATATCTAGCTATGAATCCAAAGCTAGTACTTACACTCTGGTCGTTTCGCAAAGAACTTAAATTCGTCCTCCTCGCATTCCTCACCATCCTCATGCTTCCTGTCATTGCGGTCATTCTGCTGACTCAGGTGGGTATAAATATTATCTCCGACAAGTTGGTTGATCAAAATCCGACCAATCAAAGCATCCAGATCAAAGACCCAACAACTGGAGAGGTAGTCAAAGAAATTAATCCGACAGTTGTCTGGCCCACCAAAGGGGTAATTACTCTGGAATTTGCACAATCGAGCATGTATCAGGTCTTCCATACTGGCATAGATATTGCCAGTAAGCTAGATGAACCAGTGAACCCCGCTATGGAAGGCACTGTTATTTATGCGGGAGAGATATTTTGGGGATTTGGTAAGCATGTCATTATTGATCACGGAAATAATGTCGTGACTATCTATGCCCACCTAAACAAGATTTACGTCTTTAAAGGCCAAAAGGTGACCACCAGCGACGTAATTGGTGGCCAAGGTCAAACAGGTTGGGCTACTGGAGTTCACCTTCACTTTCAGGTGAATATATATGGGATACCAGTCAATCCGAGGGTGTTTTTGGATATTAGATAGATTATAAGCTAAGTTATATAATTGGGATGTAAATGGTATTTTGTAAATAATGACTAAAAGAATAAACCATGACCAAAAACAATAAAGGACTATTTAATAAAAAGGTTGAAAGTCTTTTGCGTAGATTACTTAGAAATGGCAACCGAAAATTTATTTCTATCAATAAGCTCATAGCGTTCAATTATTACCTCATTGCGCTGAGAGCAAAAACATTTTTCAGATTTCGAGTTCTCCATTTTCTTAACGCCAAGAAAATGCTTATTGGTTCGTTGATTTATTTTTTGCTCCTGATAGGCTCTATACTTTTATTAGGGCAGTTTATTGATCCAGCATTTGCTAGGAGTGATGCCATCACCTTTTTTACAGCAGTAGCGGCCATGATCGGTGGTATCTTAGCAATTATCTTTTCACTTAGTATTCTCCTGATGGGAAATGCAGCAGAGCGTATTCCGGTAGGTTTTTATGAGACTGCTGCAAGAGATTGGTTGCACGATGTGATATTTTTTCTCATTAGCATTTGTTCTTTAGTGGTCTTCTCTTTTGCACTACTATTTAGCAAACTCAATCTAGGGCTTACGGTACTCTCTTTTCAGTCAGCTATATTTTTGATTGGCTTTGTTTTCTACCTAACCTTTGTCTTCTATCAAAGAGTTCGAGACAGGCTTGACCCAAATAATGTATTAAAAATTGCCTCTAAGCAAGCCTTCGCCAAGTTAGACTTCACTCATAAACGAGCTCAAGAAATCGCTGACGTTTTGATTAGACAGCCAAAGTTGGATAAAAAGGTCACTAAAGAGGAAGCATTGGCAACTTCTTTTCAATATTTGAAACCAGAGTTTGCTTACATCAATAGCAGACTCAACTATCTTTTTGACTATCATGGAAAATTGGTGGCCTCCAACGAGAGAAGCTCTGCTCTTGGTGTTCTGCAGGTAATAACCAATATTCTTCAAAAGTATTTTCAAACCAGAAAAGATTCCTCGTTCGTACTACCTGCCGGATTTATTTTAGCCACCACGAGCGATTCTTGTGCTTTCCTAACTCCTCCACTAGAAAGACTAGTGGCTGTTGGTGAAAATTACATGAGAGAAAATGACAATGAAGGGATTACCCGAGTAATTTCTATCTTTGTGCAGTTATGTAAGTCAGCCAGTGAGATCAACTATCTGACCAAACATAAGGTAGAAAGCCCAATAATGGAGCAATGTAGAGGCTACCTAAACCAACTGCTTGAGAGTGCTATTAAATTTAACTATCAGGAGGCTCTATTCCAAGGCATATTAGCATATGAAGAAATAATTCCAATCGTAATAAAACAGAATCTCCACCATGAGTTTATATCGATTTATGACATGCTCGACAAGATTGCCATGAGTGCCCTAACAAACAAATATAACGTAGTTTTAGGTCAGGTAATAAATACTTACACTTCGATTCTGTCTCAACTGATAGCGACAAAATACTTTAACTTGGAAATGGAACTAGGTTCTTTATGGGAACACTTGAGGAATATTATTTTTTACGCATATGTTTCTATGGTGACTGGCTCTCTTGATAACAGCTTTTCAGTTCAAACAAACTTAGCAAACCCATTCACAGCAATGTCCTCGATGATTTTCCAAACAGCAAGAGCAGCTACGAACGCTAAAACTGAAGAAGAAATCAACGACTGGAAGGAGGCATTCTTTACTACTACAGAGGAGTTAAGATCTACTCTCCGCTACCTTTCAGAAAAGATGAAGACAGCCAATCACATTTTGATCAGCACCTTTGGTGAGATTATTTCCGATGTAGGTTGTTTATTAGTCGACTTGACTAAAAACGGGAAATGGGCAGGTGATAAAGAAGAACTCACAAAACAAATTGGTTGGTATATCTTCCAGACAGAATGGTTTACCCATGACCTTAAAAAGATCAAAGATAACAATTCGTTTGACTCTCTAATTGAAGCAGCATCAAAAATAGGTATAAGAGCCATGCAACAAGAGTTAGATCAAACTGCCAAGGATGCAATTAAAATTCTTTACAACTTTGCCATTAAGATGATGACTTTAGGTGAAGGTGATAGTTATGGTTTTACGGAACCAAGAATAATGGAGAGAGCTTGCTACATTGGAGTGCTGGCTCTTAAATTGGGTAAAACAGAGATTATAGACGATTTGAAAGGTTATATAAAAACCTTTGAAGATGCATATCGAAAAAAATGGTATCCAGAAGGGCCACCAGAAAAAGGAAAGTTAATCTCGCCAAGTTATGATCAACTAATGATGGAAGTGCATGGTCTTGTAGAAAAGAAAAGAAGTCGTTACGGGCTTTTACCAATTATGGATCGAGCAGATGATGATCTACTACCACTCATCACAGAAGAAGATGTAAACAAATTTATTATGGAAGTCTGGGGTGTAACGATTGAAACTAAGACTAGTAGCAGTATGTTTTTTTAACATGCATAATGAACTATAATAACTTTATGTCGCCAGAAAAGATTGGTAAAAAACTAAAAGAAGCACGTATAAGGCTTGGACTTACGCAATCTGATGTGGCTGAAAAAGCTGGCATTAGCGCGAATTATTACGCCAGAGTTGAACGAGACGAGGAAAACACTACGGTTGAAACCTTGAAAGGAATCTGTAAGGTTCTGAAGATCAAATCCTCGAAAGTACTTTCTTTTTAATCTTTCTTGAGCTTGATTGGATCAATTTTTCCGGACTGTTCGTCTTCTACAAGTTTGTGTGCTAGTTCATGAGCCATATCTGCATTTTCCTCTAGAAACTTGATTGCATCCTCCCGAGTAGCGTTCTTATCTTTGTTCGTGCGAAGATATCCGAGAATCCCGTCAATATCTTTCTCGGTAATTTGGTAGCCTGAGTTTTGCGTCATATGGTCGAAGTATAACACTTTCATATGTATCTCCCAAAATTCAAATAATTAAACATATCTACGGCGAAGCCGCCGCCCTCCATGCGGCGCATGATTTCTCTACTATGAATCTGCGATAAAATGTTCAAACTGCCTTCCCAAAGAATGCTTCTATCAATAATTGCTAGTTTCCGGTGATGATTGCCTGTGCAGAGCAAAACCTGTATTCCTAAGGCTTCACAAGCCTCGATTTCACTCTCCGACTGGACTTCGTAGCCATCACTGTGGTCTTGGGGATCACGGGTGATAATATAGATTTTAACTCCCTTGGAGTAGGCATGCTTTAAGCTCGGCCAGAGCATTTTCATTCGACTGGAGGTGATAAACGGACTTTCGATGATTATTTCCTCGGCAGCTTGGTCAAGATCCCTCAAGAAGGCTTTGTAGAACGTCTTTTCATCATAGAGAGTGGAGTTGTAGTTATTCATGGCTCACCTCCATGTTATCAATATAGACAATTTTCCCGTTTACCTCTTGGATACCAAGTTCTTGAAGTTTATAATACGTCTTGATCACACTGTCAAAAAGCAGTTCCACCTGTAAGACAGTGGGCTCACATATAAAAACAGACGCATTTATGCGTCTTTTTTTATATGTGAGAGCCGGTATTGATGAGAGCACATGGTTCGCGTTATTGAGCTAAATAATGCACATGAGCATAGCGAGGCGCATTATGCTCAATAATCTGAGGCGGCGTAGCACGCTCAGCGTCTCCACCGGACTCACTTTATAAAAAAATCACGCTGCAAGCGTGTTTTTTTATAAATGAGGCTGGTTTTGATGAGAACACATGTGGCAGGTTGTAGTAGAATTCAATTATTAACCTTCCAAACGTCGCATATACAGGCGACGTTTGGCGACTTATTCCGCATAGGCTTTATGGCTATCATCTTAATACATCTACTCAATTATTCGGGACTTGTGAGTATAGTTCTCAGCTTGGCGTTGTTTTCGTGGAGTTGGGTTGTTAGCGGGCTTAGCCTAAAATCCAACGTTTTGTGTGATTGTGGCAGTAATAAGTGTTCCAAGATATTCAACCCAGCTCTATCAATATTCGGCACTTTGCAAGTTATCTTCACTTGGGTTATTATCAACAAGTTTCTCCTAGCTCCATTTCATTGGATTATTCTTCCGCCATTAATGGCGGGCTTAATGGTTTTGGGATTATCTGTATTTGATAATGCCAAGCATAAGCCTCTTCATGAAGCACTAGGCTATTCGACTTTTATTATCCTATCTGTTTGGGCGATCATTTTCTCGCTTATGCTTGGTACCGCCAATAATTTTATTGGTTTCGTTTCCGGAATTATTGCCACATTTTTAGCTCTTGGAACGCTTATTGCCTATCGTAAGTACAGGCTCTGCGCTATTCCAGAGTTAGTATTCATCCTAGGGGTGTTCATTTGGAATATTTTCTTTACTTACTCGATATTCTTTCTCTAATCCAGCCTATGCGAAATACGTCGCCTAACTAGCGTGTATGTGGTTTGGGCTCAGCTCGTCCTCACTTTATATTGTATAATTTCCTAGAATATGTCTCCAATCAATCCTATTCATTTTATCTACTTTGATGTTGGCGGAGTTCTTCTTGAATTTGAACGCTCTCGCACTGAAATTCCTCAAATATTTGGTATTGATAAAGTAAGCTATAGTCAAATTATGGCCAACGTCGCTCATCAGCGCAACATTGGTAAATTAAATGGTCAAGAATTGGAAGTTATTTTTAATAAAGAATTTGGCAAAGTATTTCCTAAAGGATACTGGGTTACTGGCCAATCCGCAGAGTTCTTTTCTCCTATCAAAGAAATGCATGATTTTATTGTAAAACTAGCTACACATTATCGCTTAGGTTTATTAACCAATGTTAATCGTGAAATTCATGAGAGAATACAAAAAGATTTTATCACTGTACTTTACCCACCAGTAGATTTTGAAATAAAAATCACTTCTTTTGAAGAAGGTGTGGCTAAACCAGACTTAGAAATTTATCGTCGTGCTATTGCTCGCACCAACCTTCACGCAGCAGAAATTTTATTTATTGACGATAAATTAGAAAATATTACCGCAGCCAAACAGGCAGGTATGCAAGCAATGCTGTTTGAAACTAAAAATCCACAAAAAATGATAGAAAATTTGAGCAAACTGCTTTTGTCGTAGGTTTGCACTTCCCTCTTTTTTCCTTTATAATTTTTGTCATGCCCACCGACACACGTTTACTTTATGTTCTAGCCGACTTGGCTTATATAGCCAAATTAATTCCTGGCAAAAAAGCCCACGATTTCATTTTGTCCGACTTTCGCCAGATCAATGGTGAATTTTTGGACGAAAATATTTTACTTGAAGCAAATTTAACTAAACTTTTTTCTAAATTAGAAGCCGGAAGTTATAAATTGATTCTTCCAGACTTTCTATTTACCAGCACCATCATCAATGTTGAATTTGATAATGAAGAAGCAGTCAAAGAGCATCTAAAAAATAAATTGTTGCCAGAACTTGGTATTAATAGTGAAGATTATTATCTTGATACAACGGTTCTTAGTAACTATAAAGGATCGTTCAAAGTTCAGCTGACTGCTTTGGAGAAATCAGTGGTCGCTCCGCTTGCCAAAATTCTCAAGGAAAACAAAGAAGTCAAAATTGACGCCATTTCCCCACTTAGTTGGACCACTAAATCAATAATTAGCCTAGAGCCTTCCGTGGCGATCTTACAAATGGGCAATCATTTGTTTTTGGCAGAGCATTACATCGGTGTTGACCAATGCTATGCTGTCGAAGTTGCAGAAGCTGCTAATTTTACCGACACAGTTCAGACTCTCAAAGGTGCTGAGCCAAGTTTGCAAACTGTCTATTTATTAACCAATAGTTTGGTTGATGACGCCATCAAAGAAAAACTTAAAGAAACTTTACCAGTTCAGCAATTGGCAGATCTGGCTAGTGAAGGTGGCAACATGCCTTCCTACGTCAAGCAAATCATTGAATCTGGAGCAAAAACCTTTTCTATTCCAGAATTTTTATTGCCACAGTTTGTTTTAGATAAGAACTACGAAGCCAAAGCAGCTGCGTCGAATAAAAAAGAAGACGAAGATTTAAGCAATCTAGTTAAACCAGCAGTGATCGGTGAAATTGTCTCGCCTACCCCAATCAATGTCAAAATTGAAGAAAAGGTTGAGGTGGCCGTAGAAAGTTTAGACGAAGAGGTGGAAGATAAGCCTGAACTTGTCGAAGAAAAAGTCGAAGAAAAAATAGTTGAAAAAGAACCAGAAAAAGTTGAGGAGCTTAAAATGCCAGAAAAACCAATAGAAGTAAAAGAAAAAGAAGTAGATTTTAGTCAATTTGCCAATTTAGCCATCGATTCATCAGTATTTAACAAAAACAAACAGTCTGCAGCTGGACAAACACAGCCAGCTAAAGACGGAAAGGGAGAGATGCCTTTAACAGATCTTCCAGAGAAAAAAATAATCAAAAACCAAAATGATGGCTCTTCAGTGGCCAAGATGATTTTTATTGGCTTCTTGAGTTTTGTAGTCACCATTGCTCTTGGAATTGGAATTGGTTTGGCCTATTTAAAGTGGACAAATAGCAGCGACAATAGCAAGCCAGTGGTTGAAATTAACCCTACCGTTACTCCAACAATCGTAGCTACTGCCACTCCAGCTCCATTACCAACAATCAAGAAAGCTGATTATAAGATTATAGTCGTAAATGCCACCACTAAAGCTGGTTATGCTTCTACCATTGTTGCCAAAGTTAAGGCAGCAGACTTTAAAGATGTATCTGCCAAGAATGCTAAAGGCATTTATGACAAAGGCGATTATCTTTTAGTCAAAGAAGATACTGCTGTGAATCAATCTTTATTAAAAGAACTAGAAAAAGCAACTTCTCTAACTTTGACTCTCAAAACTGGGATTGAGAAGGAAGACGCTAGTAGTGCTAGCGCCGTCATCGTACTCGGACAGTAGCTATTGCCAAAGACAGAAATTTATTTATACTAAGCAACTATTATGGTAGACACAATTTCTATTACTCAGGAAGGCTTCGAAGAGCTTCAAGCAGAACTTCTCGAACTCAAAGATGTAAAAATGCCTAAAGTGATCGAGCGTATTTCTAACGCTAGAGAACAAGGTGATCTATCTGAAAACGCTGACTATCATAGCGCCAGAGACGAGCGAGACATGTTGCAGGCTCGTATCAATGCTATCGAAGAAATTTTACTCAAAACCACCGTCACAGCTTCTGTCAAAACCGTTGCTGGAATTATTGCTCTTGGTTCAACTGTAACTTTGGAAATAGTTGGCAAGAGTAAAAAACTCACTTACGTAATGAGTGGTGAATATGAATCTAATCCTGCAGAGGGCAAGATCTCTATTGAATCACCAGTTGGTAAGGCTTTGCTCAAGAAGAGCAAGGGCGATAAGGTGGAAGTGCAAACCCCGGCGGGACAAGTCACTTACAAAATTTTAGAAATTAAATAAAAATTAAGAAAATAAGAATTTAAAAGCCCCGCTAGAAACGGGGCTTTTTCGAATCAATTCATCGAGTATAATAAAGGAAAGATATGACAGAAAATCAAACATTACAAAGCAAACATTGGTTAGACAAAGTTGTGGACGGAATTCTCAAGTGGCAAGAAAAGAATCAGATCTCAACTCTACACGTTGATGATATGAAGACTCCATCAGGCAGAGTTCACACTGGTGCACTTCGTGGTGTTTTATTACATGATCTCGTCGCTCAAGTTTTACGTGAAAGAGGTGTGGAACCAAAAAACACCTATGTTTTTAATGACATGGATCCAATGGATGGTTTGCCAGCTTATCTAGATGAAAGCATTTTCGCAGAACATATGGGCAAACCACTTTTTCAAATTCCAAGACCAGATTTAGATAAATGTGGTATCGATCTCAGTCAAGCTTCCGAATCTGAGCTAGAAGATCTCAAAAATGCCAAAAATTTTGCTGAAATTTACGCCTTCGATTTTATTCATGCCTTTCGTTCTCTAGGCTGTTCACAGGATATTGTTTGGAGTCATGAACTTTACCAGGCTGGCAAAATGGATGAAGTAATTCGTTTGGCTTTGGATAGTGTTGCTGCAATGAAAAAGATTTACAAAGATGTGGCTAAATATGAATTGCCAGAAAATTGGTATCCTTTCCAAGTCATTTGTCCAGTTTGTGGAAAACTCGGCACTACCCTAGTCACTGACTGGGATGGCAATGAAGTCACTTTTGAGTGTCAAGAAAATAAAGTCACATGGGCCAAAGGTTGTGGCAATAAGGCCAAAATTAGCCCATTTGGCGGCACAGGTAAGCTACTTTGGAAAGTTGATTGGCCAGCTCATTGGACTGCCATGGGCATCAACATTGAAGGTGCTGGTAAAGATCACTGTAGCGCCGGTGGTTCTCGTGATATGGCTAATGCCGAGTGTGAGCAGGTTTTTAAAATTCCAGTGCCTTTCAATATTCCTTATGAATGGATTTTGATCCGTGGTGCCAAAATGAGTTCGAGTAAAGGCGTCGGTACTTCTGCTCGTGAATTTACCAAACTTTTCCCACCTGCTGTCGGCCGTTTCTTATTTGCCAGTCATAATTATTCTCAAGTCATAGATTTCGATCCAAGCACTATGGCTATTCCAGATCTTTTTGATGAATATGATCAGGGCGCTAGAATTTCTTGGAAACAAGAAGAAGGTGATGAAAGATTGGCTCGCGCTTTTGTTTTAGCTCAAGTTGCCAAGGTCCAAGAGAAATCTTTCCTACCTAGATTCCGAGATTTAGCAATGTGGATGCAGTATCCAGACAAAAATTTATTTGAGGAGTTCGCCAAAGTTAAAGGTAGCGAATTAAATGATCTTGAAAGATCTTTGCTTGAAGAACGCAAGGGTTATGCAGAAATTTGGTTGGCTAATTATGCCCCAGCTGAATATCAATTGCGTCCAAAAGCAGAGATGCCAGAGGAAGCTAAAAACTTGAGTGAAGAGCAGCGTACTTTCTTGAAACAATTGCAAGCTTTATTAGCTGAAAACAAGGATTTATCTCCAGCTGATTTGCAACAAGCTATTTTTGATTTGTCTAAAGATGGCATTGGTCCTAGAAAAGCTTTTGAAAGTATTTATTTGCTGTTGCTCGGCAAAAAAGCTGGTCCAAGAGCAGGTTGGTTGTTGAGATCAACAAGTGAAGAGCTACTAGTTAGTCGCTTTAAGGAAATTTAATCATGAATTTACCAAGCAGAGAATCTAGTGAGAATTTGCTTAAAAAATACATGGAAAACGAAGCTTTGCTTCGTCACTCCAGAATGGTCGCGGCAGCCATGGAAGCCTACGCAGAATTTTTAGGCGAAGACGTAGAATTATGGTATGCCACTGGTCTACTCCACGATTTGGACTGGGAAAAATATCCAGACGAGCATCCGATGAAAGCCGTAGCTGAATTTTTTGGCGATTATCCAGAGGAAATGAAACAAGCAATTTTAGCTCATGCCCCAGGTAGAACTGGAGCTAAAGCTGAGAGTTTGCTGGATCGCTATTTGTTCGCTTGTGATGAATTAAGTGGTTTAATGAATGCAGTGTCTCTAATGAGACCAAATGGTTTTGCAGATATGGAAGCTAAGTCCGTCAAGAAAAAGATCAAAGACAAATCTTTTGCTGCTAATGTTAGTCGCGAAGATATTACTCTAGGTTTTGAGTTGATTGGTAAGACATCAGATGAACACATTGAATTTTTGATAGAGGTTTTTGGGAAATAAAAAAATAATTTATCTCTTGTTTATTTTTTTCATGAAACTGTTGAGAGGTGCAATTGGAACTATCTTGCCGCTTTTTCCAGAGTCTTTTTCCCATTTCATCAACATAGAACCCTTCATTGCGCTTCTTATAGATTCAATACGCTTATTTTGAGGAATATTTTCTTTTCCGTATTGAGTGATGTCAATTGCGCCTAAATGTTCAAGCATCAATTTGTGAAAGTCATCGTTTTCCATTGCTTCTTTTTTTATTTTTCTTTTCCATTCAAAATCAAGAAATTCTTCATATAATTTAGCTAACGTGCTTGGAATGCCAGCGGTATTCATATATTCTAAAACGAATTGATGGAAATCATTGATATTTGTCTCTTCTTGCCATGGATATTTTTGTTCTTCAGTCATATGTTTTTAATCTTTCATTTTTTACACTCAATCGCTTATTTTCATGTGTTACTTTTTGCAATTGCATCCTCTAGAGCATTTTTTGAGTTTTCTGCAGCTATTTTTCCAGCTTCTGCTCAACGCATGTTTAAATCTAATTCTTCTCTCATTTCTTTCCAGTTTGGTTCAGCCTTTTTAGCAGGTTCGGCTTCCATAGCTTTTCTTATAGCTTCGCTAATTTTTTTGTACTCAGACTTTAATGTTTCAGTAATTTTTTCAATATAATTAATTTTTTCTTTACCTGCACATCTTAGTACTATAAACTATAGGATACTTGTCAAATTATCTATCAATTTATTGACATTTTGACAGATAAGCAGTAAAATAGATCATTCATGAACAAATTGACACATTTTGTTCCATCTAGCCTTGAAAAACAGTTTGATGCTTGGCTCAATCCTTTAAAATTCGGGGAGATTTCTCTGGTGGTTGGTTATCCATGGAATGATCATGAAAGACGATTCAGTCAACTTTTAACTGACGAGAAACAAATTTGGCAGTCAATGTTTGGCAAAAATGCCAAATGGCAGCTGGTGGATTTTAGAGAACCAGAGATTACCCTGACCAATTTCGATGAATCTGCTCAGCCAAAAAACGAAAATCAGCTCTTAGCCATCTTTGGTTTTGAGCGACTGCTGGCATCTAAAAATGAAGCAGAAATAAACCAAATCATTAAATTATATCGCTCGCCTTTTGTCAAAATATTACTTTTTTCTGATCAAAATTTATACGATCCAGATTTCGAAGAATTTTTAAGCAATTTAAAGTCATTTCAACCCAGAGTTTTTGTTGGTCAATTTTATGATCCAAATGATGCAGAAAAATTTATTGATTACTTGGAAAATAAATGGCAATTTAAAGTTGATCCTATTTTACGCCAAAAAATTATAGCTAATTCTGGCGGAGCACTCGGCTTAATTAAGGAAATGGTTTGGTTTGCTCGCGACAATTCGCAGGCCAGCTTTGAAGAAAATGCAAATCATGCTCAGTTACAGTCAATTCTCAAGTCATTTTGGAATCAATTCTCAAAGTCAAGCCAGTTGGTTTTGGCAGATGTAGTTCATAATCAAAAAGCAGGTGGTTTAAGCACGGTAATTGCGTATTTAAAACAAATTAAAATAATCAATAATGAAGGCACTAAGCTTTTATTACCATTGCTAGAAAAATATATTAAAGAATATGTTTCTAATCCCCTGTCACCTATGTTTGATGGGCAACAAATTTTCATTGATCAGCAGAATGTGACCAATTTTTTCACCAAAAAACAACGCAGAATTTTGAAGAAACTGATTGCCAATCCAGAGAAAATAATTTCTAGAGAAGATTTAATGAATGAGATTTGGCAACAAAATGATCTTGAGGCATCAGATTGGGCTTTAGACTGTCATATTAATAGATTGCGCCATCGCCTAGAAGAAATTGGTCTTGGTGAAAAACATTTGATTACCAAGCGCGGGAAAGGGTTTTTATGGAAGCCATAGCACCCAGAGTTATTTTACGCGAGACTGCGGAAGTCAATTCAGAACGAAAGGCAGGACTATCGCCTTACGTTCTTGGAAAAATCGATCTCGTATTAAGAGAAGTTTTAATTGACTCTTTTTATCATAATACAGATCGTGGCAGCAGACTACTTTCTCCTGGTGGAGAGAGTATGGCTGCCATGTTGCAGCAATCCGGGCTATATAGTGAAAAAGGTTTAATTGATGGTGTTCCAACGTTAATGCTGATGCTTAGAGAAAAAATGGTTTCTAAAGAAAATGTAGATTTAGAAAAGATTGCAAGGCAAGCGGTTGATCTAGTGATTGATGAGGCTGGTAATAGCGATTGGAAATGTTCAACAAAAGATTATCAAGTTGTGGACAATCTTTTGAGCAGTGGCAATTTACTAAAAATGATTTTAGAATCGTTCTCTATTTTGGGTGCCAGTGGCGTAAATTGCCTGCACGGTCAAAACGGAGAATTTGAATTAATTTGGAATATTGAGTCTGGTTTGCCAAAATGGTTATCTTTACCAAAGCTCAAAGTGCTTAGAAATATGCGAAATGGTTTTATTGGTGATACTGAGGTAGAGCTATTTCCTCTAGGAGCAAAATTTTTTAAATTGAAATGCTGTAGACAAAAATCAGGCAACGAAGCAATGCCGTCAGTGATCACTTTTCTCAGTGGTTTCTTTGATGATGACAATAATCAAGTCTTGCGTGGTGCTACTAAAATACGTATTAGTCCTTTGGGTGTAGCAGCTGACGCGCGCACAGGCCTGGTTTCTAGTTTACAGGCACTTCAATTGGATATTTCTTACAATCAGGGACAAGATAAGAGAGGTTATCGTTTTCTTGATCAGAAACCTGGTGATTTTTGCCACGTTGAAAAAAGTATACCTGCCGATAAGATTCAAGATCCAGAAATATTAAACAGTCCAAGACACTCCTTAATTGCTCTTGGCAGAATGGTTCTTAATCAAGCCAGAATTAGCTCTTTTGATTCTGAAATGAAAACTGATGAGTCGACTTTGGTAAGTTTAAATTCTTTGGTGGAAGCGGTAGAAAAATTTCAATCACAAAAATTAATACCAGAGTTGGCTTTGAAAGAAACTATTAGTCGTTTAATTGGGGCAATCATTATTAATCCGTTTGTCATAATTAGACTGCTTCGATCAACAAGAATGGAAAGACTTTTCCCAAGGTTGGAAAATTTATTTCAATTAATTGGTCAAGTAAATCTAAGGGGTTCTGATGACGTCCATAATTATTTGGCTAGAAATGCCTATCAATTGCCATTTGCTTATAAACAAAGTGGAGAAATTAGGCTAAGTAAAAAAAGTTACAAAAAATTCTTCCCATTCATGTTGGAGAGATTGAATGATGAAAGTAGTCTCAGCATTGATCAAAAACCTCCTTTAAATTTGTCACCAGTGGCTAAATTGGCTTGGTATTTTGAGCAAGTTTAGAAGTGCTTCTAATCAGAAAAAAGCAAAATATGTTAAAATCTATAGCTAGTTATGCTAGACATTAATTTCATTCGCCAAAACAAAGATCAGGTCAAAGAAGCCTGTGTGAATAAAAATCTTGATTCTTCAATTATCGATCAACTTCTATCTGTAGATGAAGAGCGTCGTAATTTGCAAAAGGAAATGGATGCTTTGCGCAGTGAAGCTAATACTAATGCCGATTCCATCAAGAAAATGGTGGCAGAAGGTGGTCGTCCAAGTGTTGATTTAGTTGAAAATGGCAAATCCATTAAGGCTAAATTGAAGGATCTCGAGCCAAAAGATAAAGAAATTAATGAAAAGTTTTTGGAATTAATGAGCGGTGTGCCAAATGTGCCCGCAACCGATGTACCAATTGGTAAAGATGAATCTTTCAATCAAGTAGTGAGAGAAGAAGGTAGTAAGCGTGAATTTGACTTTACTCCAAAAACTCATGAAGAAATCATGAAAAATTTGGATTGGTTGGATACGGAGCGAGCCACCAAAATTGCAGGATTCAGAGGATATTTTCTCAAGAACGATGCTCTTTTTCTGGAGCAAGCTTTGCTCCTTTATGCTCTTTCGATCATGAAGAAGCATGGTTTTTCTGCCATGTCGGCGCCAATTTTGGTCAATAAAGAAGCGATGTTTGGTACAGGTTATTTCCCATGGGGAGCTGAAGATCATTATTACACTCAAGATGGTCAAATTTTGGCTGGCACTGCTGAAGTGGCCCTGACCTCTTATTATGGTGGCGAATTGCTGCGTGAAAAAGACCTTCCTATTAAAATTTGTGGTATTTCGCCATGTTTCCGTCGTGAAGTTGGTTCTTACGGCAAAGACACCAAAGGCATTATTCGAGTTCATCAATTTAACAAAGTTGAGCAAGTGGTTCTGACTGTAGCAGATGAAGAAGTCACGAGAGATTGGCATACCAAGATGGTGGGCTTTTCTGAAGAATTGCTCAAAGGCTTAAATTTGCCTTATCAAGTGCTCCTGATGTGTTCTGGAGATATGGGTGCTGGTCAGCGCAAGAAATATGACATCGAAACTTGGTTCCCTGGTCAAGCTAAATATCGCGAGACTCACTCTGCTAGTTACTTCAACGATTTTCAGGCTCGTCGCCTCAACATTCGCTATCAAGCTAAAGACGGCAGCACTAAATTTGTTTACACTTTGAACAACACTGTAGCCGCTTCCCCACGTTTATTGGCAGCAGTGATTGAGAACTATCAGCAAGCTGATGGCTCGGTGGAAATTCCAGAGGTTTTGAAGCCTTTTATGGTCTAGAGATTTTGTAGCTTTCTTGTAATCTTGGCGAGGTATACTTGGATTATGCTAGAAAAAGCCAGTCAACCAATTCATAAGGTTGCAATTTTTCAGGGAATAAAGGTACGTAGAATTATCCACGATGGGGAGTGGTGGTTTTCGGTGGTGGATGTGATTAGAGTGTTGACGAATAGCAATAAACCAGCAGTTTATTGGAGCGTCATGAAGACTAGAGTTGAATCTAACGATGGTTTCCAGTTGTTTACAATTTGTAAACAACTGAAAATGAAATCAAATGATGGCAAAAGTTATGCTACCGATTGTGCTAATACCGAAGGTCTTTTTCGCATTATTCAATCCATCCCCTCTCCCAAAGCCGAACCTTTTAAACGTTGGTTAGCCAAAGTTGGCTTTGAGCGTATTCAAGAGATTGAAAATCCAGAGTTAGCCAGCAAACGAACAAGACTACTTTACAAGTTGAAAGGCTATTCGGATGCCTGGATTGAAAAAAGGATGCGTGGCATTACCATTAGAGAAGAATTAACTGATGAATGGAAAAAAAGAGGTGCAGAGCAACAAAAAGATTTTGAAATTTTAACAGCCGAAATATCCAAGGCAACATTCGGTCTCACACCGAGTGAATACAAAGAACTAAAAGGTCTCAAGCGAGAAAACTTGCGTGATCACATGGATGATTTCGAGCTAATCTTCACCATGCTTGGCGAACGTTCTACCACAGAAATTCACAGAATTGAAGATTCCAGTGGCGTGCCAAAATTGCAGTCTGATGCCAAGCGAGGTGGTGGGATTGCTGGTGTAGCCAGAACAGAGTTGGAAAAAGAAATTGGGAAAAAGGTGATGAGGGAAGAAAATTTTTTGCCAAAAGATGTGGAAAAATTAAAGTAAATCTACCTTAAATTAGCCTAGATAAAACCACTCCTTGCCTCTATAATCTAGCTCATTCTATGTTTAAATTCCTCAAAAAATTCTTCGACGAAGAAGCCAAAAAACTCAATAAATACCAGTTGGTAGTTGATCAAATTAATTCTTTTGAGCCAGCTATGCAAGCTCTAAGCGACGCTGAGCTAGCCGCTCAAACCGCCAAATTCAAAGCACAAATTGCTGAGGCAGTCGCTGGAGCCAGCAAAGAAAATCTCAAGGAAAAAGAACAAGCCATCTTAAGTGAAATTTTGCCAGAAGCCTACGCTACTGTGCGTGAAGCCTCTCATCGTATCCTTGGTATGCGTCATTTTGATGTTCAGCTTTTGGCTGGTGTAGCACTCAATGACGGCAACATCACTGAACAGAAAACTGGTGAAGGTAAAACTTTGACTGTCACTGCTCCGCTCTATCTCAATGCTTTGCTTGGCAAGAGTGTTCAGTTGATTACAGTTAATGACTACTTGTCAGAAATTGGTCTTGGTTGGATGGGACCTTTGTATCATTTCTTGGGTCTTAAGGCTGCGGTTATCGTCCATGATCACGCCCGTCTATACAATCCAGATATTGATAGCGAGGAGCGTGGCGATGAGCGCTTGGAGCATTTCCAAGAAATTCCTCGCCAAGATGCTTATTTAGCTGACATCACTTATGGTACTAACAATGAGTTTGGTTTCGATTATTTGCGTGACAACATGGTTCAAAGTTTGGATCAAATGGTTCAGCGTCAAAATATGCCTCACTATTTCGCCATTGTTGATGAGGCTGACTCTATTTTGATTGATGAGGCTCGCACTCCTCTCATTATTTCTGCTCCAGATAGCGAACCAACAGACAAATACTTTGAATATGCCAAAATGGTTCGCTCGCTGGTGATTGATCAAGATTTCAAATTGGATGAAAAATCAAAAACCGCCACTTTGACTGATCTTGGTGTCAAACGTATTGAAGCCAAATTAGGTGTTAAAAATCTTTATGAAGAAAGTTTTGACACCATTCACCATGTTGAGTCTTCCCTCAAAGCCTCGACTCTTTATCGCCGTGATAAGGAATATATCGTTAAAGATAACCAAGTTGTGATCGTTGATGAGCACACTGGTCGTTTGATGTTTGGTCGTCGTTATAGCGATGGCTTACATCAAGCTATCGAAGCCAAAGAAGGCGTGCCGATTCAACAAGAATCTCGTACTCTGGCCACTGTTTCCCTGCAAAACTACTTCCGTATGTACCAGAAACTTTCTGGTATGACTGGTACGGCTTTGACTGAAGCTGAAGAATTCAATCAAATTTATCATGTGGATGTTTTGTCTATTCCAACCAACCAAGCCGTCGTTCGTCAAGATTTACCAGATCAAGTTTACAAAAATACCGCTGCTAAATATTCAGCAATTGTTAGAGCAGTTGAAGAAATTCACGCTGATGGCAGACCTGTTTTGATTGGAACTCGCTCCATCGAACATAACCAAATCGTTGCCAACTTTTTGAAACGCAAAAATATTCCTCATCAAGTTTTAAACGCTAAAAATCATGAAAAAGAAGCTTTCATTATTGCCGACGCAGGGCGAAGAGGCGCCATCACCGTGGCCACCAACATCGCTGGTCGTGGTGTGGACATTGTTCTTGGTGGCGCTAAGCCAGAGCTCAAGGATTTCTTGAAAGCAGAGCGTAGTAAAAAACGCACTGTTTTAGCTAAGAAATATGAGAAACTTGGTTTGCCAACCTCCATCAATCCAGCCAATTATGATTTAGATGCTTATGCTACCGCTTTGGAAAAATGGCAGGCTGATCATGATGACGTCGTGTCTGTGGGTGGTCTTGCTATCGTAGCTACAGAGCGTCACGAATCTCGTCGTATTGATAATCAATTGCGTGGTCGTGCTGGCCGTCAGGGTGATCCTGGAACTTCACAGTTTTTTGTGGCTTTGGATGATGAAATTATGCGTATTTTTGGTGGTGAGCAAATTGCCAAAGTCATGGATTTCTTGAAAATTGATGAAGATCAGGCTATTGAAAATCCAATGGTTAGTAAAGCGATTGAATCAGCTCAGGTCAAAGTGGAAACTTTTTTCTTTGATCAACGCAAACGCTTGGTGGAGTTTGACGATGTCATGAATAAGCATCGTGAGATTATTTACAAACGCCGTCGCCGTTTATTGGAAGCAGGGACAGTTGATGTTAAGCCAGGCAAAGGTTCTGATGATAAGCTTGCAACTGTTTTAATTGATGAGGAAGGCAAAAAGATCACTCTTAAAGATCAGATCATGAATTATCTCAGCAACGAAATTACTGGTTTGGTTTCCTTGCGTGCTCCTGAAAATTTCACCGATGAAGAATTTGAGGCAATTAGCAAAGAATTTGTCAAAATTATTCCTTTTGATGATGCTTCACAAAAACGTTTAAGTCAAAAAATTAGTAAACTTTCCAATACTGATGAGATTTCTTCAGAATTATTGGAAGTGGTGAGTAAAACTTATGAATCTAGAGAAAAAACTCTTGGTGAAGCGATTATGCGCGAGTTAGAAAAATATGTTGTCCTCTCTACCATCGACGAAAAATGGATGGATCATTTGGATGGTATTGAAGATTTGCGTGAAGGAATTTGGTTGCGTGGTGATAAAAACACCGTTCTGGCTGAATACAAAAAAGAAGCTTTCGCTATGTTTGAAGGTTTAATTTCTAGTGTTGAAAGTACCATCGCGGCTCGTATTTTCCGCGTTCAGCCAATGATGCAGAGATCAACCATGCCAACTCAAGTGCAGCTCCAAGCCCCCTCAGAAGCCACGCCAAGTTTGGGTCAGGCAGTGCAAGTTGAGAGAAGACAAGAAAATGTTAATTCCAGTTCAGCCAACAGATCTGGTGGTAATGGCAAAACTAGTGATTTGGCAGCAGCTCTTGGAAAAATGGGCGGTGGAAATGGCAACAATCTTAGGTCTGGATTATCTGGTAATGGCGGACAAGCTGAATCAGATAAATATGCCAAGGTTGGTCGCAATGATTTGTGCCCATGCGGATCAGGACTTAAATATAAGAAATGTGGATTGATCGGAGCGAGTGAGCATAAGGAGTAAAAATATGTCAAATGACCGAGAAAAAATGGTTAGTCAAGAAAAAATTGCTGAATTAGTTAAGCTAATTTTGAGAGTTGGCGGAGTAGGAGTTTTTGTTAATCTTTTTAAAGATGCAAAAATTACTTGTAATGGAGAAATCATGGAGATTAATGGTGGTCTGCCTTACCAACAAATAACTGGTGTTTATGAATTAGCTGGTCCATTAAAAATTTTTTCCAACGAAGCAATGGATAGGACAATGTCTTTTGTTGAAGGAGACTTGTTTAATAGAGGAACTGAGCAACTTGGTATAGCAATAGCAGACATGCAGCTTGGAGAACTAAGAAAAGAGATGTTGGCTTTTAATATAATATTTGAAACTAAGGATTTTCCTTCAAAAAATGTTTTTATAATTACCTTGCCAAAAGTTGATGGTGAAGAATTAATTTCCACTTTAAAACAAGATCCAAGTGTTGCAATTAAACTTTTTGAATCCATAGTTACTGGTCTCGATGAGGCTAGTCCAAGGGCTGCAAACGATGCTTACAAAATGATAATTAGTCTTCAAAAAAGATTGTTTGGAATTCCAGTTCCGCTCCGACCTCAATATAGGAAAAAAGAGGTTTTGACAGGAAGTTTAATTAAAGAAGAAGATAAATAGAAATGCTCTTATCTGTTCTGTCTAAAACTATCAATAATAAGCCAGACATAATTCAGTTTGCCAAAGATCGCAAATATGAAGAAGCTTGGATAATTCCGTTAGAATCAAACAAGCCTTCAGAGCAAGGCATTTCTGCCTATTTAAGTAAAAATAACTACGAGCTTCTAATTGTTGAGTATATTTGGAACAGCAAGATCGATAATGAACGTTTTGTTTTAACTGTTTTTCTAGATCAAAATTGTCAGCTTCGAGACCATAAAATTTTCATAGATTTATGTTTAGAGATGTTTTTTAATTACGATACTTTTACTAACTTTATTGAGCTTTTTGATCAAAAAATTATTGGTCGATCATATTTGTTTTTGAATTCACCAGAAACTTGCAACATGAGCATTTTTAATTATTGGCTATCGGTCGGGCCAGTTGACTTGTGGAATCATGGCGAAGTTTATAATTTTGAAGTCATAAAACAAAAAATTGAATCTAGACCAGAAGTAGAAAAAACAAAATTAAATTATCAAGGCTTGCTCTTTCGATTTAATATTTCAGGAAAAGAGAATGGACCTATTTATGGTTTAAAAACACCGTGTTGTCAAAAAGACGGTGAAGAATGGACGGTTGATTGCGATTTGGTGAATGAGTGGATGAAAAAGATAATAAAAATATGAAAAACGCTCTTATCCTCCATGGCACAGGCGGTTTTCCCACAGAAAATTGGTTTGATTGGTTGCGCCAAGAATTGGAAAAATTAAATTTCACTGTAGCTGTCCCACAGTTGCCAAGTTGTGATCGCCCAAATATTAAAACTTACAATAATTTTTTACTCGAAGAAAAATCCTACAAATTTAATGAAGAAAGTATTTTAATTGGTCATTCTTCTGGAGCAGTGGCAATCTTTGGCTTACTTCAAGCTTTGCCAGAATCAGTTAAGGTTGACACCTGTTATTTAGTTGGTGCTTTTAAAGATAATCTAAATTGGGATTCTCTAAATGGTTTGTTTGAGGAACCTTTTGACTTTGCCAAAATCAAAAATAAAGCCAAGCATTTTGTTTTTATTCATTCAGATAATGATCCTTACTGTCCACTAGAACATGCTAAATTTTTAGCGAAAGAATTAGACGGTGAGTTAATAATTAAAGAAGGTCAAAAACATTTTAGTGTTGGGACCTTCGGTAAAGAATATAGAAAATTTCCATTTTTACTTGAATTAATTGAGAAAGGTCAAAATGCAATTAAAAAATAAATCAGTAGTAATTACTGGCGGCTCAGATGGACTTGGATTCTCTTTGGCAAAAGTACTATCGGCGAAAGGTGCTTTAGTTAATCTAATTGCTAGAGACAAAAAAAAGCTTGACTCGGCAGTTAAAGAGTTGGGCTCAAATGCTAATGGTTTTGTGGCAGATGTGAGTAACTGGCAGGAAATTGAGAGAGTCGCACAAAAGATCGAATCGATCGATATTTTGATTAATAATGCTGGAGTTTGGATTGAGGGATCTCTTCTTGATTGCGAAATTGCTAGGATTGACCAAGCAATCGACATTAATTTAAAAGGTGTAATTTATGCAACTAAAGCCTTTTTGCCAAAGTTAAAAAAAGGAACAGAAGCTCATGTCCTAAATGTGGTTTCAACTTCTGGTCTAAAAGGTAGAGACGGTCAAAGCGTTTATTGTGCTAGCAAATTTGGCGTCTCAGGTTTTACAGAAGCCTTAAAAATTGATTTAGAAAAAACAAACGTCAAAGTGACTGGCTTTTATCCAGGTGGAATGAAAACTCATTTGTTTGATAAGGCCGGCAATCCAAAAGCCAATCAGGACTGGATGAACACTGACAAAGTAGCAGAAATTATTGTCTTTATGCTAGAACAAGATATGAATATGGTCATGGATCAGGTGGTGCTTAATAAGCGCATGACGCAAACTTCTAACTAAATATGCCAGAGCTACCAGAAGTCGAGTCAATAAGGCGCAAACTCAATCAAATTTTGTCCGAGCGCCAGATCAGAAGCATCGAAGTCCGTCGCGATAAAAGCTTTCTAGCCTTCCCTACTACCGGTGAGGAAATTTTAAATAATATTGTTGTGGGAGTTAAGCGTCGGGCAAAAATTTTGCAAATTGTTTTGGATGGCAAGCGTGATCTTTTAATTCATTTGAAAATGACTGGTCAATTAATTTTTATGGATATTGATGGTCAAAGAGCTGGCGGTGGTCACCCATCAGCTGACTGGGTTAATGATCTGCCTGGGAAGCACACCAGAGTTATTTTTTATCTGACTGATGGCTCGCGACTTTTTTTCAACGACATGCGTGTCTTTGGCTGGATTCGCTCGCCCCTCAAAATAGACGTCGACCAAGAATTTGTTAATTATGGTCCAGATATTGATGATCCAAATTTGACTGTCGATTATTTGCTAGACGCTGCTAAAAGGCGTCAAATTCCCATTAAACAATTCATTATGGATAACGCAGTGCTTTGTGGTGTTGGTAACATTTACGCTAGCGAGTCTTTATTTGCAACCGGCATTAATCCAACAAAATCAACCAAAGAAATCACAAAAAAGGAAATGACAATTTTGCTCAAAGCGATGCAAAAAATCATTGCTCGTTCCACTGAGTTAGGCGGGACCACTTTTGATGGCAAATACGTGGGAGTCGATGGTTTTGCTGGTGGCTTTCAAAATGAACTTAAAGTCTATGGTCGCGATGGTCAACCGTGTTTAAGCTGCAAAACCAAAATTTCCAAAATTAAGCAAGGTGGTCGTGGGACATTTTACTGTCAGTCTTGTCAACAAAAATAACCGCTAAAAAAGTACTAATCGGTACTGCCAAGATTAGACCAATACTTCCAACTAAAGTACGTATTATTTCATCAGCAATAATTTCATAATTAACTATTTCTGCGAATGGTCGAGCTGCATCATTGAAAAGTAAAAGTAGTGGTAAAGAGGCACCGGCATAAACTAGAACCAAAGTATTAACCATGGAAGAAATATGATCGTGACCAACTTGCATGGCTCTCACATAAAGCTCTCCTGCTTTTAATTTTGGATTGGCAATTTTTAATTGTTGCACGATAGAAGCTTGTGAAACTGTAATGTCATCCAAAACTCCAAGGACACCAATAATTACTCCGGCCAATAGTAAGCCTTTCATATTTAATAATCCTGGATACATGACTTGTAGGAATCCGGCTTCTTCTGAAGATAAGCCACTTAATTTGGCGAAATTAATAAAAAAGCTGGCAAGAAATCCAGTGACTAATAAAGCCAAAAGTGTACTAAAGACAGCCACTGTAGTTTTGCGATTAACACCATGTGAAGGATAAAAAGTAGCAGGAATAATCATCAGTGATCCAAGAATAGCGATCAAAATTGGATTATTACCCTCAGCAATTTTTGGCAAAATGAAATAGATAATCACTAGAAATGAAAAAGCCATGCCGAGCAAAGAGCCAAGTCCTCGCCACTTGGAAATGAGTAAAACCATAAAAATAAAAATCACAAATAAAATCAATAAAGCATTAGTACGAACTTGATCGGCAATAAAAAATGTCTTTTCATCAGCTTGATAGATCATTAATTTATTTCCGACTTTATATTCAATTCGTGGATCAAGATTTTCGACACTGATTTTTTGTCCAAAAAGATCTCCTTTGCTGGTGATAGTCAGTTCCAGTTTTTGAAACATTTCTCCAGCATTAAAAGTGCCGGAAGTTTTCTTTTCTAGAATTTGAGTGATGGTTCCTTGATAATTTTTTGGTTGATTTTCGGATTGAGCACTTATTTTGTTAGTAAAAATACTAAAAAAAACAAAAGCAAAAAAGATGGCTATAAGTATTTTTTTCATGAGTTTAGTTTTTTCTTTTTCTCTAGAACTAATTTTACTTTTTTAATAATGCCTAAATAATCTAAACCATATTTATGCAGCAAATCACTATCTTTGCCCGACTCGCCAAAAGTATTGTCGGTGCCGATACTTTCAATAGCAATTGGTTTTTGTAATTGTTTTCCAGCAGCTTTGGCGATAGTCTGAATCACTAAAGCATTCAAACCAGAGTTAATTTCATGCTCGCTAGCGACAATTGCTGCGCCAGTTTTAGCCACACTTTTAATAATTGATTCTTCATCAAGTGGTTTGATAGTATGCAAGTTAATAACCTCAACGGAGAGACCAATTTTTTCCAACTCCAGAGCAGCTTTGAGCGATTCTTGAACCATTAATCCACAGGCAAAAATACTTAAATCTTTTCCTTCTTTGAGAACTTGGGCTTTGCCAATTTTTATTTCTGATAAATTGACAAAACTAGCAATAGCTTCTAATTTTTTTCTACCAAGTCTTAAATAACATGGGCCGTTATGAGCGGCAATTTGTTTGGTTAAGATGAAAGTTTGTTCGCTATCGGCAGGCACGATGACAGTCATCTTTGGGAGTGCGCACATAATTCCTATATCCTCTAAAGCTTGGTGAGTGGCCCCATCTTCTCCAGTACTTAAGCCAGCATGACCGCCAATGACTTTAATATTTAAACCACTATAGGTAGCAACCCTCAACTGATCTAAATTGCGGCCAGGATTAAAAACAGCAAAGCTGCCAATGAAAGGAATTTTTCCTGCCAAAGCAAGTCCAGCACCAACGCCCATCATATTTTGTTCGGCCACGCCGCATTCGACGAAGCGATCAGGAAAATTTTCTTTAAATTTATCCAAACGCAAAGATTCGCTAAGGTCAGCACATAAGACCACGATTTGCTCGTCGACTGCACCAAGCTCAAGTATAGCCTCGCCAAATCCATCCCTAGTAGCTTTTAATTCTTCATTGTTCAGATGCTTTTTCCTTAAGATTTAACTCGTTAATAGCTTGGTTGTACTCACTCTCATTTGGAGCCTTGCCATGCCACTTATAATCATTTTCCATGAAAGAAACGCCTTTGCCAGGAACGCTTTTGGCCATAATCATAATTGGTTTATGAGTTTCATTTTTGGCTAATTCTAATTTAGCGAAAATATCTACAAAATCATGAGCATTCATTTCCAAAACTTTAAAACCAAAACTCAGTAATTTTAATTTCAGATTACCAAGTGATAATGTTTTATCAACTGACCCGGAAATTTGAATATTATTGCAGTCAATAATGCCAATTAAATTATTTAATTGATGATGAATGATAAATTGATAAGCTTCCCAAATTTGTCCCTCTTGTTGTTCTCCGTCACTCATCATACAAAAAACTTTGTTCTTCTTTTTGTCCATTTTCAAAGCGACGGCCATGCCAGCGGCTTGCGATAAACCTTGGCCGAGCGGACCGGAGCTATTTTCAACACCAGGGACTTTGTATCTTAGATCAAAAGTAAAATGTGGGTGGCCCTGCAAGCGAGAATTAATTTGACGGAAAGTTTTGAGTTCCTCTTTTGGAAAATAGCCATCGCGAGCTAGAGTTGCATAAAAAACTGGACTGATGTGACCATTGCTGAGGAAAAAATAATCTCGCTTGTCCCACTCTGGTCTTTTTGGATCGTGGCGCAAAATTTTACCGATAAAAAGAGCAGTAAAAATATCCGTCATGCCCAAAGAACTGGCAGGATGACCGCTTTGTGCCTCATAAATCATGGTCAGAAGATCGCGACGAATTTGCCAGGCAGCTTTGCTGATGGATTGATAATTGGCAGGCATAATTAATTGTTTAATTAATTCTATTTTTTAGCTTAGAATTTCTTCAATTTTTTTGATCAATACTTCATCATAATTGACTTTGTATGGCAAAACAATTCTTTCAGCTTTGATATCATTAGGAATAACGATAACGATTTTCTCGCTACCGAGATTAGCTTTTAAAAGTGTCCCAAGTTTTTTGAGAGTTTCCGGAGAAGTTTTGCGGGGCACAAAAATTTCTTGGAAATCTTGACCGCGAGCGAATTCCACTTCTTCATCTTTGGGAATAATAATTTTTTCCGCAATAATTTTAAATTCCTCTTCTTCATGTTGAACTTTACCACGAACCAGAACTACTTGATCTTGTTCGAGCTGAAAACCTAGTTCAGCATAGGTGCGAGGGAAAATAATTAATTCAGCTTTGCCGGATTGATCTTCCAAAGTGGCGAAGGCCATTTTTTGACCTTTCTTGGTCATAATTTCTTTGAAACGACTGAGCAAACCACCAAATAAGAAAACTTGATCTTGGCTAAATTCTGGATCAAGTTCACCAATTTTCATATTTGATCTTTTATTAACCAAATTTAGAGCATCAGCTAAAGGATGATCGGTTAGATACAAGCCAAGCAATTCCTTTTCGAATGACAGCAACTCAGCTTCTGGATATTCTTTAAGTTTGGGGAAACTATCTTTGATTTCGGCGCTTTTTTCACCGACGTCGGCAAATAAATGATCCTGGCCATCAACTTCTGACTGAAATTGACTGGCAGTCTGACGAATACTTTCCAAATTTTCCAGCATAGATGCGCGGGTGGCAAAACTATCCATCGCGCCAACTTTGATCAGACATTCCAGAGTAGTTTTGTTGACTTTACGGCCATCAGTGGATTGAATGAAATGAGTAAATGATGTGAATTTTTTTTCTTTTTTGCGAGTTTCGATAATGTTTTCAATGGAGGCGTTGCCGACGTGTTTAATGGCAGTTAGACCAAAGCGAACAGCCATATTTTCTTTGGAAGTTTTATCCTCCTCAATGGTGAAATCCTGACCAGAAAGATTGATTTCTGGGGCCAGAATTTTGATGCCCATCTTGCGACAGTTTTCGATGGCAACAGCAATCTTTTCATCACGGTTCATGCCGTGAGAATTGGATTCCACACTCATCAAAGCAGTCATATACTCAACTGGATAGTTAGCTTTGAGCCAGGCTGTTTGGTAAGCAATCATAGCGTAACAAGCAGCATGTGCTTTATTAAAACCATAATTAGCAAAAGCTTCAATGAAACCCCAGATTTTTTCGACAGTGGCTTTTTCGTAACCATTTTTGACTGATTCTTCAATAAAGCGACTTTTGTTTTTGTCTAAAATCTTTTTCTTTTTCTTACCAATGGCGCGACGCAACATGTCAGCTTCACCCATGGTGTAGCCAGCCATAAAGTGGACAATTTCCAAAATCTGCTCTTGGTAAACCATGATCCCGTAAGTTTCCTTCAAAAATGGCTTAAGCGAATCATGAGGATACTCGATCGAATCTGGATTGTGTTTACCTTCAATGAAACGAGGGATAAGATCCATTGGACCAGGACGATATAGGGCCACCATAGCGGTAATATCTGAGAAAGCACTAGGTTTGAGAGTCTTGGCTACACGACGCATGCCCGCTGACTCTAGTTGAAAGACTCCAGTTGTCTCACCGGAAACTAAGAGATCAAAAGTTTTTTGATCATCAATTGGAATTTTGTCAATTTCGATGTCTTGGTTTTTATATTTTTTAATTAATTTAAGAGCTTCCTGAATGATGGATAAATTACGCAGACCCAAAAAGTCAAATTTGAGCAAACCGATGGCGTTGTCATCAATGTTGCAGTCCATTGAGTACATATCTAATTGAGTCAAGGTTTTGCCAGAGCGAGAATCTTTTTGAATTGGCGTGTAATTATCCAAACCTTTGTCAGCGATAATGATGGCGCAGGCGTGCACACCAGAGTGTCTAATGGTGCCTTCAACTTTGGAGGCTAAATCCATTAAACGTTTGAATTTATCTTGTTTATAGAGACTATTCAGTTCAGGAATAGTTTCTATAGCAGATTTAATAGAGACTTTTTTACCTGGCTCATTGGGAATTAATTTGGCTACACGGTCAGGGTCTTCATAGGCCATGCCAAGCACGCGACCAATGTCGCGAATGGCAACTCTAGATTCCATTCTTCCAAAAGTGATGACCGAAGCAACATGATCTTCTCCGTATTTCTTGGCCACATAATTGATAACCTCATCACGCTTAATATCAGCGAAATCCATATCAATATCAGGCGGCGTAGGGCGTTCAGGATTGAGAAAACGTTCAAATGGTAAGCCGTGCTGTATTGGATCTAAGGTCGTAATGTTGAGCGAATAAGACACAATCGAGCCAGCCGCACTACCTCTACCAGGACCCACAGCAATGCCTTGGTTTTTGGCCCAGTTCACAAAATCCTGAGTGATTAAAAAATAAGCTGGGTAGCCTTTGCCGTTAATAATTTCAATTTCATAGTCCAAGCGTTTTTTAATTTCGGGAGTTATTTCGCCATATTTTTTCTTGGCTCCTTCAAAACTGAGTTTGCGTAAATAAGAATCATAAGTTTCACCTTCCGGCAAAGTATAGCCTGGAAAAATTAATTTGCCGGTTGGTATCTCCAGATCACAGCTCTCGGCAATTTTGACGGTGTTTTCAATGGCTTCTGGAACATCAGCAAAAAGCTCAATCATTTCCTCAGTAGACTTGAGATAAAAGTCTGGCTTATCAATCATTTTCATGCGTTTCTCATCTGCAATTAACTTGCGAGTTTGTACGCATAAAAGAGCATCTTGAGCCTCTGCATCTTCTTTTTCTAAGTAATGAACGTCATTAGTGGCAACCAGTGGTAAATTGAGTTGGCGAGCAATTTGAATCAGCTTGTCACGTAAAATTTTTTCTTCTGGAATGTGAGGATGACTTTGGATTTCGATGTAGAAACGATCTTTAAAGATTTTCTTGTATTTCTCTAGAATCTCTATGGCTTGCTCATCCTTACCGTCGGCTAGGAGACGATTGGCGCGGCTGCTCATGCAGCCGCTAAGCAGAATGACGCCTTCGCTATATTTTTCCAAAGTTTCATCGTCAACGCGAGGCTTATAGGAAAAGCCTTCAAAGTTGGCAACGGTGACCATCTTCATTAGGTTTTTGTAGCCTGCATAATTTTGAGCGAGAAGTGTTAAGTGGGATTGATCAGCGCCCATGCGAATTTGCTTGTCGAAGCGGGAATTTTTGGCCACGTAAACTTCAACGCCAACAATAGCCTTAATGCCTTCTTTTTTGCATTCGTTATAAAAAGCGATATTGCCGTGCATATTGCCATGATCAGTAATGGCAACTGCTGTTTGACCGAGCTCTTTAACTCTTTTGATTAAATCGGGAAGTTTACTCAAACCATCCAGCATTGAGTACTCAGTGTGAACATGTAGATGAACAAAATCTTGCTTAGACATACCTCTGGAAAAGTCTAGCATTAATGAGGAGATTTGTAAAATTTAGATGCTATTTAAGAAGTTTTTCTTCATGGTCTTCTTCTTCCAAAGAAAAACCCATTCTTACTAGCTGTTCGTCTCCAAGAGCATTAGCTCCTAGGTATTTTGCTGAAAGTTCTAGAACTAATTTATTAGTTTTCTCTCCATGTTCGCCACGCATCATAATTGCATCAATTAAGTTACTTTTTTCTGTCTTTTCCATTCTGTCGTAAAAAGAACACAATTTAGCTGCAATTTTTACTGCTTTTTCTTCATCAATTATTGAAACCATTTCAGCCATAAGAATCTTCCTTTGGCAGGCTTAAATACTATTAGAATTCTAATCCTTATATCAATCTATGTCAAATTTTTAACTGAGTGAAGCAACCAACTGTTCTCTAACGATGGCAATATCAACTTTCTTACCAAGTTCTTTCATCACTTGCCCAATTAAGAAACCAGCGACGGCAGTTTTGCCGGCTTTATATTTATCTACCGCATCTTGATTTGCAGATAAAACTTTATCGATTGTGATTTGCAGTTCTTTGGTATCGACAGTATCACTCGTAGTAGCAGTTTTGAATCTAGCTAAAACATCAGCAGCCTTCTCTTCAAAAGAAAATTCGATTTTTTTATTGAGCAAACTATTAATTACCTTTTGACATTCTAAGCTCTCATTTTTAGCGAGGGAAAGAACTTCTTCAAAGAAAACCGACTCAGTTCTATTAATCGTTAGATCTTTAGCGCTTTTTTCATTAAGATTATATTCTTTGGTAAAGCGAACAGATTTGGCATCTGGTAATTCGCCAATTTTATTTTTGATAGTGTCGATTTCTGCTTGTGTAAATTCAATTGGCGGAAGGTCTGGATCTGGGAAATAGCGATAGTCAGCTGCATCTTCTTTGCTGCGCTGTGAAAAAGTTTTCCCGGTGCTTGGGTTATAGCCACGAGTTTCTTGAATTGGTGTGCTGCCGTTTTGTAAGATTTCAGTCTGGCGATCTATTTCAAATTTAATTGCTGCCTCTAAGAATTTAAAGGAATTAATATTTTTGCATTCAACTTTATAGTCAGGTAATTCAGTGCGACTTTCTTTACGCAAAGAAATATTGGCTTCGAGACGCATGCCGCCTTTTTCCATATCGCAGTCGGCAATATCTAGGTAACGCATGATTTGACGTAATTTTTGACCATATTCTTTGGCTTGTGTAGCTGATTTAATGTCTGGCTCCGTCACAATTTCAATCAAAGGGACACTACTGCGATTGAAATCTACCAAAGTGACTTTTTCCAATTCTCCGTCGCCATCCAAATCAATTTCTTGATGTGAAAGCTTGGCAGTGTCCTCCTCTAAATGAATGCGGTGGATGCCAACTCTACCCTCGCTGGTATCGATATAGCCATCATGACAGAAAGGAATATCAAACTGACTAATTTGATAGCCCTTGGCCAGATCTGGATAAAAATAATTTTTACGATCGAATTTGGAAAAAAGATTGATTTGACAATTAAGAGCGAGACCGAGTTTAATAGTCAATTCAATGGCTTTACGATTGGCGACTGGTAAACCACCAGGCATACCAAGACAAACTGGACAGGTATAAATATTTGGCTTTTCTGCGCCAAATGGATCGTTCTTACAAGAACAAAACATTTTAGAATTTGTTTTTACTTCAGCGTGAATTTCAAGTCCGCAGACTAATTTGTATGGCATTATTTATTTCTCCATGAATTCCACTTGGTGTTTTTTTCAAAAGCATCGGCAACTTTGATGATTGATTCCTCTTTCCACATTGGGGCAACGAAGCTAGCACCAAGGTAAAGATTACTTGTCTCATCGCGGTAAAAAGGCACATTGATGCCTGGTAAGCCAGTTATGGAGCTTGGCTCCAAGAGCATATCTTCTAATTCTCCAAACATCGCAGCATCAAGTGAGGCACCGATTTTTTTGGCATAAGAAGGTGAAGTTGGCGACACTAAAATATCATATTTTTTAAATAATTCTTTGTAGTTTTCAAGATACAGAGTGCGGACTTTTTGAGCCAAATTATAATATTGATCGGCGTGACCTTTGGTTAAGGTGTAAGTGCCGAGCATGATGCGTTTTTTACCTTCCTCACCAAAGAAACTGCGATCTTTGCCATAGCGAATCCCGTCATAACGAGCCAAATTGCTACTGACTTCCGCTCTCTGCACCACTGTGTAAACACCGATGGCGTGATGAGGATCCATGGCTTTGACGATTTCAACTTCTGCCCCAAGCTCTTTGAGGATATTTAATTCTTGAAGTAGTTTTTGATTGGTTTCACCGATTTCTTTAACATCTTGGTAAACTACGCCAATTTTCATGCCCTTAATACTCTGACCAATAAAGCTAGTAAAATCTGGAGATTTTTCTACATTGCAGGTAGCATCTCTTTCGTCTGGGCCAGCAAAAGCATTGAGTAGTAAACAAGCGTCTTCAACAGTTTTGGTCAAAGGACCTGGGCTATCAGTAGATGAAGCCATGGAAACAACTCCAAAGCGACTGACTCGACCATAGCTTGGTTTGAAGCCAACAGTGCCGCACCAAGCAGCTGGTTGTCTGATGGAACCGGCAGTCTCACTACCGATGGCAGCAATACTCATGTCTGCGGCAATAGCGGCAGCACTGCCACCTGAAGATCCACCAGGTAAATGTTCAATATTACGTGGGTTTAAAGTGCGTCCAAAATCGCTAGTTTCAGTAGATGAGCCATGGGCCCAAGCGTCCATATTCGTCTTGCCAAAAATTACCCCACCATTTTCTTTGAGTTTTTTTGTAACAGTTGATTCGTATGCAGGCATGAAGCCATCTAGAACGTTGGATGAAGCAGTGGTTGGTAAGCCAATGGTGCAAAAATTATCTTTGACTGCGATAGGCAGGCCACGAAGTGGCTTTTGGCTGGCTTTTTTGGCCTCATTGAGGGCTTCTTTATTAACACTCAAATAGATATTTAAATCTTTATTTTTAGCCTGATAAACTTGATCTAAATCTTCGTAGATTTCTTCGATTTTAACTTCTTTTTTATCCAGGGCATCAATGCTCTCTTTGAGAGTGAGTTCATTTAATTTCATGACTAATTATCCTTGTTCTGTAAAACGTAAGGGACGACAAAAAATCCATTATAAGTAGATTTGGCATTTGCTAAGGCTTCTTCTTGAGTGAAGCTCTGTTCAGGTTTGACGACGTCATCGCGCAAAATATTTTTGAAGCCAGTCACTTGATGAGTGATGGCTGTTTTATTAGCGCCAGCTTTTTTGAGACGGTCAACGACAATTAAAGTTTCAGTGAAAGCTTCGGCTAGTTTAACGCTTTCTTCTTCAGTAACTGGAATGTTAGCTAATTGGGCAATATGTTTAACTTGGGTGTTGTTGACTGACATATGAATCTAAGTGCTTAGTTTAACACAAATCCTTGACTAATTTCTGCTCATTTCTCTTAAAATTGCGATTCTTTCTTCGATTGGCGGATGGGTGTTAAAAAGTTTGGCAAAGGCGTGTACTGCACCTGTAGTATTTTTAAGCGGATTGCTGATGTAGAGATGAGCGGTGGCTTTATTGGCGACTTCAAGAGGTTCACTGTCTGTAGAAATCTTAGCCAAGGCTTTGATTAAGCCTTCTGGATTCTTGGTCATTTCTACGCCGCTGGCATCAGCCAGGAATTCTCTACGTCTGGAAATAGCTAATTGAATTAATTGAGCAATGATTGGTGAAAGAATAGCTAAAATGACTGCGACGATGGTGACAATAACGCCAATCTGGTCATTATCATTGTCTCTTTTTCTGTTCCCTCCCCAAAATGACATGCGCAACATCCAGTCTGCTAGTAAGGCGATTAAACCAACCAAAACTGAGACGATGGACATGAGCAGAATATCATAATTTTTGACGTGGCTGAGTTCATGAGCAACGACGGCCTCTACTTCGCTGCGGTTGAGGCGACTAAGTAAGCCAGTGGTAGCACAAACGACAGCGTGTTCCGGATTGCGTCCGGTGGCAAAGGCGTTCATAGCAGTGTCTTCAATGACATAAAGCTTAGGCATGGGCATTTTTTGACCCAGACAAATATTTTCAGTGACGGTATAAAAGTCAAAGAATTCATTTCTCTTTGCTTCTTTGGCACCAGAAATACCGAGAATAATTTTGTCGCTGTAGTAGTAACTGAAAAATGATGCTCCACCAGAGAAAACGAGCGCCCAGCCGACTATATCAAGTGAATAGCCAAAACCTTTGGCCATTAAATAAGCGGCTCCAACAATGAAGATAATAAATAAGCTAATGATAAAGAAAGATCGCTGCTTGTTTTTCGCAACTAACTGATAATGAGTCATATTTTGTTATTAGTCTTTTTTAAAGGCTAACTTTGGGGCTTTTTTCTTCTTCACTGCTGACTTCCATATGAGAGCCAGTTTCTGAAGTAGCAATGCCTTTTTCTTCTTTAAAACCAAACATGTTGGCAATTAAGTTTGAAGGAAAGACCACTAATTTTTCGTTGAAGTCCTGAGACAGGTCAATGACGCTACGACGAGCATAGGTCAATTTGTCGGCAGTATCAGTTAGTTCATCCATGAATTTAGTAATAGCTTCATTGGCTTTTAATTCTGGATTACTTTCAACCACGACTTGAATTTGTGGTAGTAAGTTTTGAATTTTGCTAACTGCCTGATCGATATCTTTGGCAGAACCTGAAGAGTCAGCTTTGGCGACAGATTGGCGAGCTTCGGTTAAAAGCTTGTAAATGCCTTGTTCATGTTTGAGTTGACCTTTGACGGCAACTTCAAGGTTTGGAATAAGACCGGCTTGACGTTTCAATTGATTGCCAATCTCTTGAATACTGGCTTTGATTTGCGTCTTGAGAGTCTGGAGAGAGTTGTAAACACCAACAACGTAAAAGAAGACGAGAGCTAAGATAATAATGAGAGGAATCATCATATTGGGTCCTTTATTAGATGTTAATTAGAGATTTTATTATAGCATTTGCTCACGCAAAGTAACTACTGACAAAGAATAGGTTTTTGACCGAGCTTTGCGAGGGAATGTCCGAAGTGGAGACGGAGGACGCACTCCATCAGAAAAAAGGGTCTGAAATTCGCTAAAGCATCTTTATATACCTGCTGCTTTTTGCAATACGTTGCATTGCAAAAAGACAGGGTCTGAAATATAATAAGAACTTCGAAATGGCCTCGTGGTGTAGCGGTTAACATGTCTCCCTGTCACGGAGAAGACCGTCGGTTCGAATCCGATCGAGGTCGCCATTTCGGATTTCTTGCTTACTTAGTTTGAAATACTCGGCTAAGTAAGCGGTTCCATCTACAATTTGATTGTAAGTTGGCAATTCATTAAACATCATTCCAAAAAGTTGCTCTTGTCTACGCACATTCTCGGTGTCTATTAGCAGTTCTTCCAAGTGTTCCATGAAATAGCGAGCATATTGGAAACCAAGCTTAGCATTGAGTTCTTTTTTAACTTGTTGGTCTCTCATTTCTCTTGCTGATTTTAGCTTTTTTTCTACTCCCTCATAGTCCTCTTCTAAGGCCTTTCTGACTAATTCGCTATCTACTTGTTTGATGCGTTGAAAAATGGCGTTTTGCTCGGCTAGGAGGTCTGAGACGTACTTCTCTTTGTTCTGGCTTTCTTCAATTACATCAGATCTTTTTTTATCCCATTCTTCATAGAACAAAGCCTCCAGCAGCTTATGAAAATTTTCATCAAATTTTATTTGTTTGATAAATTCATAAACATTCTTATTAAATTCGCTGGCTCCTTCAGACCACTGCTTATGACCTTGGTGGCAATGATAATATTTATACTTTTTTCCACCCCTACCTTTTGAAGCACTCCCTCTCAATTCGTGATTACAGATTGGACAAAGAACGACTCTTTTAAATGGGAATTCAGGATTGTGCTTCATGATGCGCTTTTTGGTTCTCTCTGTTTGCGCCTCATTCCCGTAAAAGATTTTGACCTCATCACCTGAAATTTCCAGTAAGATCTTATCTTTATTAGCTTGATTAAATAACTCTGCATCAATAAAACCCGGAAATTTGGCTTTAACAGGCTGGTAATTTGTCCATTTTTCACAAAAGACTCCTGTGTAAATAGTTCTAGTCAAGAACTCAGCTATTCTGCTGGCACTTGCTTGATTTCCGCCGATCTTGCCAATTGGTTTTTTAGTTCTTCTATCACGCTTATTTTTAATTCTAGACCTATATCCAAGTCTATTTATTTCATTTGCTATTTCTGGTAAATTAAAGCCCTTAGCTTTCATTTGAAAAATCTTCTTTATAAAAAAAGACTCTTTTGGGTTTTCTATTAGAATAAATCGTTTACCACTATCAGTTTCTATCCTCTTAGATTCAAATCCAAATGCCGAGCCATGTATACGATAACCTTGGCGAGTGTAAGTAACTTCAGCTCCTATTGTTTGAGTTAAGATGTTTCTTCTATCAGCTTTGGCTTGTTCTGCTGCCTCTATTTCAGCTGGTTCTGATGGTGAATATTTACTCCAATCATACTCAATTCCTAAATGATCCAGAGTGTTTATTTTTTCTCCGATAGTGTTGTAAACATCTGTTATTCTTACGCCATTTTGCTCAAGTTTTGTTTTCCATTTTAAGTAATCTACTCCACCACCTCTAGTGAATCTACTAATATTTTTAAATAACAATATATCGATTTTGTTCTCTTTATTGATGACATGGTCTAAAACTTCTTGGAAGAACTCTCTTTCTTTTAAAGCTCCACTTTCGATCAAAGAGAAAACTTTCTTTTCCTCTAAATTTTCTTTTTTTATATAGTGGCGGCACTGTTCTAACTGATGCTCTAGACCGTCTCCTTCGGAAGCTTGTTTTGGTGATGATGCTCTAACGAGGATTACTGTGTTTTTCATTAGCAGTTCTCCTTATAGCTAACTTCTAAAACTTTGTCCACCATACAGGCGGCCAATTGTCGAAGTTTGGAAATTATTTTTTCAATTTCATTGTTGGACAAATTATTGAATTTGTTCCCCAACAATTTACGTGCTAATTCTATCGTCATCTGGGACCTTTCCCAGTTAACGAAGAGATGAACTGCAAAAAAACCTGATCAATCAACAATCGATTTGTCTACAAAAACTAATAACCCATAACGAGCAATAAATAGTTTGATTATGTTTGTTATTAATTAATGAGAGAACAGAATTGTGTGATTGACCCAATTATTAATTGATCTAAAAATACTTTTATAAATATTCTTAGATCAATTCTTCTGTTAACTATATTGTCTGGTTTTGAGCAGTAATTTGATGCCATCTAAATAGTATCAAATGGTCGCCCAAAACCTTTCAATTATTAATTATTACTAATTTGGTTTATATCACCCCTAATTTTTTTTGCAAGCTATTAAAAAATAATTAAATTTGTTTTAAAAACCCCAACCCACAACAAGCTATTGGCTAAGGTTTTTACTGCTCTCTATAAACCTGCCTTGGTACGCGATATTTTTCAGTGTAGAAACTATCCTATAATTTATAAAATAATTTACCTTATTTATGTAAAGGAATGTCCATAGATAGAGGACGTCCTTTAGGCCTCTTTAGGTGTAGGAGGGGTGTAATCTTTGTCAGACGATTGATGATTTGTTATCTAGATAAGGAGCTAAGCAAGCCGGCCGGCAGGTGGCTACACTCATGTTTTAAATAAGCGCTTATTTTAGTATCTGTTGTTTTAACAGAACCAGCTTTGTTCGTTTAACAAATAGCCTTTTAAGAAATTCATAATAATCTAGATCTACTTTTTCAACTGCTTTTTCTAAGGCTTCATTAATTCTCTTAATATCCAAAGATGGCAAAGTATTAATCTTTAAATTCAATTGGCGTAATGCATATTTATTCTCAACTCTCATAGCGTATTGTTCTGTTGTTTCTAACTCATCAAGAAATGGAGGGGCTGGATCAAAGAAACAAAGTATTTTAAAGATGAGAGTATGAATGAAAACCTTATTTACCATGCCGGGGATAACGTATTCGGCAATAATAAAACTCGAATTGCCATCGTGTTTAATCCTTTTTATTTTCATGGTTTTTCATTTTGAACAAAATATTATCAATTCTTTCTTTCTTTTCTTGTTCATTTTTTGCATATGTTCTATAAAAAAAAAGTCCAGACAGCCACATAAAAATTGTTCCTCCATCATAAATACCGTGGCTCATGGCATAAAGTCCAATAAGAAATGAAATTGAACAAAAAACACCAGACGTTTCAGATTTCGGTATTTTATCTTTGTGCAATTTGCTTATGACTAATGGTCCAACGCAGATAAGTATAATTATTATTAATAAAGTTTCTTCTGTCATAATGATGTTTATTATATACCACCAGTAAGTCGACCACAGGTAAAGATTGCATCAAAATTTACCCATGGTCGACAAGCAAGAATTATCAGCAAGGTTGGGTCAAAGATTGGCGGAACTGAGATCTCTTAAGGGATTTACTCAGGAGAGGTTGGCTTATGATGCTGAACTTAATAGGGCTTATGTTGGCTATATTGAGCGCGGAGAAAGAAATCCATCTGTTGTGACGATGGCAAAGATAGCGCTTGCCTTAAAAGTTGAGTTGCATGAGCTTTTTAGGTTATAAATAATTGTTTATTTAAGATTAATATCCACAATTCAAGTACGACCCAATTTTTGAAAATTTATCCAATTAGGAGTACATTTCAGCTGACTTCAAAGCTATTCTATTTATTGATTGACGTATATCGAATATTGGATCTGAAACATCTACATACGGATCATATTTATTCAATTCAAATGCTAGAGCGATAGCATACTCAGTGAAGGCAACTTCATATGCCAGGCGCCTAAATACAGGATCTTCAGGAGAACGATCTTTTTTAGCTGCAATAATTTGAGGATGGTCGAGATTGATGTAAATAGTTCTAAATTCTGATTTATATTCTGCTCTATCTGGCATATTTGATCCTAAATGGGAAAATTCAATGCTAAATCCGCCTCCACTTCTCTTTTTTTTGCCATCATCGCCAACATAATGTCCTTTTGAATCTCCCATCACTTTAGGCTTTACTATTGGGTTTAATTCCGGTGGCTCCTCGTCTTTATTCATGGAGTTTTGTACCTCTTTTAGGTTTAAAAAACCAACTTCTCCAATGTCATTTTCTATAGTTGCTGGATTGTTTCCTCCAAATAGAAAATCATTGGTTCCTTTAGTTTTTTCTCCAAATTCTATATTTCCTGTGTCAGGACCGTGTTTTAGCTCAGTTGTTTGTATTTTTTTTAGTTTCATCCTAAATGAATCAAAATCTGAATTTATAATATTTTCAATCTTTGATGCTTCATCTCGTAGTCTGTTAGCTTCTTCTGAAGCTTTTTCATTTTTATATTCTTCAACAAGTTCTTTTCTAACTTTTTCAAACAACGGTCCAATAAATTGATACACTTCATTTACAATTTCGTTTTGTGGATTCAACTTCATTGATCTAGAAGCATCAAATGCTGAGGGTACTGAGTTGTCATCTGCGAGAGTCTCGACATCAATTTCTCCAAAAATAAAATTTGCCATTTCTTTACCTTCAAATCCGAGCATTGATGTTTCAAGCCATACTCCATTGGAAAAAATTGAAATTCCACGAAAATCTTTCTCTAATGGTGACCTTGAAACCCTGATAATTAGTTTTGTTTTTCCAACGCGAGACATTTTTTTATTAAACGTTTCAAAAACTTCTTCTCTTTCAATAGATGGTTCTATGAATTCACATAGGTGATTGTTAACTATCACAGAGACATCTTTTGGCCATTTTACAAGGTGCCTCTCTATATATTCAATTACACTTGATTGATCAATTAATTTTAGGTGAATTTTCTCAATCTCGACAAGTGTTCCATCATTTAAATCAGTTGGCTTTTCTTTGTAGATAGTTGTAACAGGCACAGGACTTCCAGATGAGCAATTTTCTAAATCTTTTCTTAGTAACTGAACGGCAGATGTTTTGCCATTTTTTGTTGTAGTAATTTTTAAAGAGTCGGCAATTCCAAAAGCCGCTGATTTTCCAGTTCCAAAATAACCTCTTCCAGGTTGTCCTGTTTTTCGATCTTGATTCTCTCCATGCATAATGAAATAGTTTTCTAAGTCAGCCCAATTCATTCCTCTTCCATTATCTAGAATACTAATGCTTTTGTTTTTACTATTTAGGGATACTCTGATTTTTGGACTTACACCCTTATTAACATATTGAAGGCTATTCGAAACATACTCCCAAACGACCAGGCGTTCATTTTTAAACATTCCTGCTGATTGAAGCAAGTCTCTGGATATGTGAGATTTAACTAATATTGGCATATTTAAGACCTTAATTTTTGTGCTATCGGCGCTAAGATTTTAATAAGTGGACCAAGCTCTGGGTCGTTTGAAAAAAGATTTTGAATTTTTGTGATTTTATTGATTCTAGTTTGGCCATCGATGTAATTATTTAAGCGAAAGAAATCATCTGCCATGGTTTTTGAAATTATCGACAGATCATGTTCATTGTGAGATAAATAGTAATGATAAGCATCTGTATTCATCAGCCTATCTTTTTCTCTTTGAATCTGAGCTTGCTCTTTATCTGGTCTTTTTTTAATATATCCCGACCATTTTTCAGGCAAATTATTTTTGGAGAATTTCAATCCAATTGGAGATAACATCCAACCATTTTTATGAGAACCAACAACGTAATTGTCGATATTTCCAGCGGCGGCGATAGCTTTTCTAACTGACTCTAGATCAATATTTTGTTTAAATTTCCTCCAAGAAAATATTCCTGGCGCAATTTCCGCTACCTTCATAGCAATGTTCTCAGTATCAACTGATTCTTTAACTCCATTAAGTGCGTACAAGGCTAAAGTGACAAGTTGTTTTTGATTTAGTTCACTCATAATTAATATTAATAGTTGTATTTATACGTTGTATCATATAATACAACTATTGAATATGAAAATGGAATACCCATCTAGAAAATCACCTCTCGTTCCAAAGCCGCTTCTTTCAGTTTTAGAAAAAATTATTATTCCAGAGGAGATTTGTCAAAAGCATGGCATTAAATTTAATAGCAATATTTTAGACATTGCTCAGATCCAATTGCTGGATTTATCGGCAGATGCCATAGAGGATCTTGGGAGATTTGTTGCAGCATGTGTTGGTGAAAAAAATAGTGAACTTAAGAAAATTAATGGCATGATATCTTCAATTTCTTTAAAAGCTAAATTTGTTATGTCTAAAATTAATATTCGTAATAAAAATTCTCTCATGAGATCTGGGTTTAAAGATTCAGATGATTTTTCTCAAATTCCACTTTCAAGCCTATTTAAAGTTAAGAATCTTGGTCCATTGGGAATATTGGAAATATTTTCAGTTCTATATTTATTTACTGATAAAAACTCTTATGATAATAAAAATAACGACCTAGTGTTTTCTAAAGCCCTTTCGAATTTAGCTTTAGAGTTATCAAAAAAAGATTGGGCAACGAATGTCTACATAAATGATCCAAGAATTGCAGACGATTTAGAATTGCTAGATATGGGATTTGAAAATTTAACTTTAGCTGAGGTTGCTAAAAAAATTGAATCTTCAGCTCATCAAGTTGAAACAGTGCAATCAAAAAAATATTTACTTAGAAGTTTTATTTTAAAAAATGAACAAAGGTTAAATTTTAATTTAAAACAAGAGGTTGTTGAAATTATTGAATTCATTGAAACAAACTTTAAGTATAGGCAAATAGTGACTGCCAGGTTGGGATTGGATGGAGAGGATCCTATAACGCTAGAAGAAGTAGGACAAAAAATGGGAATTACGCGCGAACGAGTTAGGCAAATTGAGGCAAAAACTATAAAAAAAATTAAAAACTATCTTCCTATTTGGACCCCTGTATTGGACAAAGCAATAAAAATAATCTCAAAATATTCCTTAATTCATGAAAATAAACTTCAAATGGTGTTACTTAAAGAGAAAGTTGTCGCAGAAAGGTTTTCAATAAAATCAATTCAAAAAATAGCAGAAGTTTTTAGTAGAAATATTAGAATTGAATTTGATGCAGAAACAAAGCTAGTTGGTTCTAATGAACTAATTCAATATGTTCCAAAAATATTGGGAGTGATTATTAGATTAATTGATCATTGGGGTGCACTAAATATTGATAATGTAGTTTTAAAGTTGGAACAAGATGGGATAAAAGTAAATAGTCAGCATTTAGTAGAAATACTCGAAATTAATAAAGATATCTGTTGGTTAGACGATGATAAAAAATGGTTTTGGATAAAAACGCGAAATAGTAGGAACAGGGTATTAAACTCTATTGAGAAAATAATGTCTGTGGCTGGAGAAATTAATCTTGGAGATTTAAGAAATGGAACAGGTCGCAGCAATAGAATGCATGGCGTTAGATTGCCAAGTAAAATTTTGCTTTCTCTTTGTTTGTCGTCAGGCAAATATATTGAGCTAGAAGGTAAAAGGATAGGTGGAATTAATCTACCAGATTGGGGTGAAACACTAACAGGTGTTGAAAAAACACTTGTTGAAATTTTATTTAGAAATGGATTTGTAATGAAAAGGGAAAAGCTTGAAGAAGCAGCAATATCTTCTGGAATAAACAAATCAACATTCTATGTTTATCTGGGTTATTCACCAGTAATTCAAAGATATGCTCATGGAGTCTATGGTTTAAGAGGGGCTTCTATTAATGCAGCTAAAGTTAAATCTCTAATTCCTCAGCTTATTAGAAAAGGTAAGTCCATTCAGGACTATGGATTTACTGATTCCGGAAATCCATGGATAGGATTTAAAATGTCACGCTCCTCCACAGCAAGTGGAGTTTTAGGTTCTCCAAGTTCATTTTCGAGATATATTATCGGTTCATATAAACTCATCACTGAAACAAAAGAAGTAGTTGGGACACTTGTTGTAAAAAGTAATAATATGTGGGGATTATCTCCATTTTTCAGAACATGGGGAGTTGAAAGCGGTGATTACATAGTTTTGGAATTTAAAAAAAGTAATGATACTGTATTAGTGACGGCAGGAGATCAAGAATTACTTGGTTGCTATCAGAACAAAGAAGAATTCCAATTTGTAGAGCAAGTGCTTATTTAGAAGTTATTGAGATTTATGACTGTGAGTAATCGCTTAGCTTTTTAATATGTTTCTATAAACATATAGGTAATATCTAACCTAAATTAAGATCAAACCCTACTTCCTCAGGCGTAAACCAATTCCCCATCACATTTAAAATCTTCTCAAGTGACTGACTTAAATTTTCCACCCAATTTATATCTGGTTCGCCAAGTAAAAGAAGGACGTCAGAAATGGCGTCTTTTTTTGTTTATGATCTTAAATCTGAGTCGGACGGCGAAACTAGTTCGCGACGGAAAGTGAATCCGATTTTTGGTGAATACGACTCTTTATCGTTATTTGTGATATATTTTAATTGTTTTGTGAACACAAGCAATTAAAATGAAGGATTTTTGATGTGCGAAGATGATTCTAAACAGGAAAGTATATTGCTGGGGCAACTAGATAGAACTAATCCAGCGACACGTGCAGAGCAGCCTTCTCAAGAAATTTTAACTGAAATGACCAAGCTTTTATTGGCAAGTAATACGTTTATAGAGTGGAATGCCTTCATATCAAGTATTATTTCAAGAAATAGAGGAATTATTCCACAGTCTTTGCTTAATGAAATCGCTCAGCCTGGTTCTGCACTTCAGAATCATCTCAACGATTTAAAAATTAAAGAATTTGGCAACACTTTTTCAAGAAAAAAATATTAAAATATTTATAATTAATGCGACCGTAGTTCAGCGGTAGAATGCAAGCTTCCCAAGCTTGAGGTGAGGGTTCGACTCCCTTCGGTCGCTCCAGATGAATAAAAAAATATTAGTTTCAACATCGGCTATCATTTTTTCCTGCTTAGCACTATTGCTATTAAATTCGCAGTCTCTTTTACTTTGCTCAACCCTAATCTTGTTGGCTTTTGCAAAACACAAGATTTATCCAATTAAAAAAGAATTATTTTGGTATTTATTAGTTGGATTTGGAGGAGCATTTGTTGAAATTATTTTAGTAAATTTTGGAAATGCTTGGAGTTATTCAGCTCAGCATCTTTTCAATATTCCAATTTGGATGCCATTTTTTTGGGCAACATTAGGGACTACAATAATATCGTTATACGAAGGAATTAATCTTAAGGAATCTAAATGAGACATCACCAAGTCGCAAAATTAGTTGAACAAGCTTATCTTTCTTCCAAGCAAAACATCGCTCTTTGGATGTGGCAAAATCATTTGCAGTTTGTAGCTCAAAAAGCTTCGGAACTTTCAGACAAATTTAACGCCAATGCAGACTTAGCTGTTGCTGGAGCTTTTTTACATGACTTTGGCGATGCTTTTGTCAGTCGTCACGCTGATAACCATGAAGAAATCTCTAAGCAAGAATCCATTAAAGTTTTACAAAAGGCAGACTATTCCTCACAAGAAATTCAAGAAATCTTAGAAAAAATTATCGCTCCCCACTCCTGCTACGAAGGAAATATGCCAGAAACTTTGGAGGGCAAGGTTTTGGCAACTGCTGATGCGCTCGCTCATTTGACCACTGATTTTTATGTCCAGTTCGCTTGGAAAAATATGCCGGACGGAAAATCTTATCAAGAGTTCTTGGTTTGGGTCGGTGAAAAACTTGAGCGAGATTTCAACGATAAAATCTTTTTTGAAGAAATCAAAGATGAAGTGCGAGAAAAATATTTAGCTTTAAAATTAGTATTTAGTTCTTCAAAAATGCTTTAGTTTCTCTTATCTAATTCTCTCTCCAGTCCCACCATCGTAGGCGACTAAATCTTCAGGTCTAGATGAAGTAGATTCAATAATCGAGCGCTGTTTGGTGAAATATGCTTCGTTTTCGCGATAAAACTGTTCATCATTGGCATAAGGAACCGCTCCGTCTGGATATCTTGCAAATTCTTTTTTGAACAAATCTGTGATCAACTTTTCTCTTTCAGGCAGAACTAGTCCATTTGCAGGATTACTTAATGGATTTGCCTCGTAGGAATAACCCTGCCCAAAAAATTTATGGAGTATTGCTTCGATGCGTGGGTAATGTTGAGTATCAGAATTATATGTAAACCTCCTCCATTCAGGATGATATTCTCGAATATATTTAAGCATTGCGCCTGCTTCAGTGGCTGTATCAAACCCGGCTTTCATTGGAGTTACATTAGTAAAACCGTCGTAGCCTGTTAATAAACGTGATGTAGTGATGGACATAGATTCATCTGGATAATTTTTACCAGTGTGATAATTATGTTGTCCACCACCAACTAATATTGGAAAATCACTACTAATCATTCCCTCATCTCGTAATCTATAAATTTGAAGTATGCGACCGATGCTTAAATGGTTCGCCTGGTATTTTTCTTGAAGTACATCTAGAGTCACTCCACCCATAAAACACAAAATTGCATCAGAATCAAGTTTGCTCATATCTGTATTTTAAATTAAAATAACTCTAGAGTCATCACAAATATCATCCGGAACTCTATTAATAAAATTATAATATGCAAAATTTCATCACCCTCAGCAATGGCCAGCAAATGCCAAGCCTCGGCCTTGGTACTTGGAGGTCTTTGACTGGAACTGGTAAAACAGCGGTCAAATACGCCATAGAAAAAGTCGGCTATCGTCATATCGATTGCGCCAGTGTCTATAAAAATGAAAAAGAGATTGGCGAGGCTTTTAATGAAGTTTTTAGCAGTGACAAAATCAAAAGAAGCGAAGTTTTTATTACCAGTAAATTATGGTGTACCGATCATCACAGCGATAATGTAGAAAAAGCTTGTCGCCAAACTTTGGCAGATCTAAAGCTTGAATATTTAGATCTCTATTTAATGCATTGGGGAATTGCTTTTGAACATGGTGGCGATCTAGAGCCAATCGGCAGCGATGGCGTTATCAAAACAGCAGCAGTTTCTACGCAGGAAACTTGGCAAGCTATGGAAAAGTTGGTGGAAAAAGGCTTAGTTAAAGCAATCGGTGTCGCTAACTTCACAACCGCGATGTTAATTGATCTGCTTGGCTACGCTAGGATTAAACCAGCTGTCAATCAAATTGAAATTCACCCATACAATAGTCAACCTGAATTGGTTTCTTTTTGCCAAAAAAACAATATTGCAGTAACCGCCTATTCTCCACTTGGTTCTGCTGGAGATTTGGACAACAAACCTTTGAGTGATGAAGTTGTTGTAGAAATCGCCGGAACACACGCTAAATCCCCTGCACAAATTTTAATTAAATGGTCAATGCAGCGCGGTCTAATTGTCATTCCAAAAAGTATCAAAGAATCACGCATGGATGAAAACTTCAATGTCTTTGATTTTGAATTAACTGATGAAGAAATGAACAGAATTAATAAGCTAAATAAAAATCATCGTTTTATAAATCCAATTGAGTGGTGGGGCGTGCCATATTTCAATTAATTGTAGTAAAATTATCCGTTGAGCGTGATCATTTTTGTTTAAATTTTACAAAGTGCCAAAGTAGCTCAGCTGGTAGAGCAACGGTATCGTAAACCGTAGGTCGTGGGTTCGATCCCCACCTTTGGCTCAAAAGTAGTAATATAAAATATAGTAAAAACCTATGTTTAACTCTAAAAATTATTCATCTATGTATCAACAAAAAAATGATAAAAAAGGTTTTGCCTCTTCCCGCTTGGTAAAAAGAGAAGAAAAGAAACTCAAAAAACAAACTTTTTATTATCTTTTTTTTGGCATTTTAATTCTTCTACTATTTATTTTTTTAATCGTGCCAAATTTGATTAAGCTTTTCTTTGCGGTAATAGATAAAGATTCTCCTTTTGTAGAAAAAGACACCACTCCTCCACAAGTGCCGATTCTTTCTAGTTCTCCAGTTGAGGCGACTTTTTCTGCGAGCCTCAATCTTCGTGGTTTTGCTGAACCAAAGAGCAAGGTGGTTTTCTTGCTCGACTCAGTTAAAACAGCTGAAATTCAAGTGGCTGAAGATGGAAAGTTTGAACATGAGTTAGCTTTGACAGACGGTGCAAACGAATTATTGATTTTTGGTATTGATGAAGCAGGCAATGAATCGCTCAAAACTAAATCCTATATGATCGCTCGTGATGGCGAAGCTCCAATTTTGGAAATAGAAGAACCAAAGGATGGCTCAGTGATTGAATTAAAGAAAAACCGCACCACCACCATCAAAGGCAAGACTGAATCAGAAGCTAAAGTGATGATTAATGACCGCTTGGTTTTGGCTGATAAAGAGGGAAATTTTTCCAGCAACTACTATCTGACTGAGGGTAAAAACGAACTTAAATTTATAGTGACTGATAAGGCTACTAATAAAACAGAGCGAACAATTGAAGTTGAATTTAAACTCTAGTCTTCCGCCAAAAATAATCCAAGGAAAATTAAGACCACAAAGCTTTGGGTGATTCCATTATTAAACATGGCGTGGGTAACTAAACTAGAGATCAGGTATAGGTTTTCTTTTTTACTGTACTTTAGTGAATTAGTTACTAGTAGTAAAAAAAATAAACCGCCCGCAACTCCCAAATTGCTAAGTAAAAAAACAATTAAATTGTCAGCGAAATGAGAGTGGCTCGGAATATTTTTTGCAATTTGTCTATTTTGATTGGGAATAAAAAGGCCTTGGCCAATTAACCAATCTTTACCGCTTATACTCTGTAAGATTTCTTGATCGTTGCTGATTCTAGCCTGCGTAGAAGTAGTTCTAAGGAGGTTCACTCCATCGCCGCCACTTTGCTTGGGTAGAAAAGGCAAACTAATAAAAAAGAAAACCAGAACTAAAAGAATTGTTTTTTTATTATTATTTTTATCAATAAAAAATATAAATAAACTGCTGATTAGAAAAGCTAAGTAAGATGCTCTAGAGTAAGTCAAAAGTAGCCCTACAGCGAATAAAGCAATAGCAGCCCAATTTTTCTTTTTTTGCCATAGATAATAATTCAAATTGAACACGAAGATTAGTCCAGTGAAGGCAGGATCGAGAATAGTGCTAGTCAATCTATACAGGTGGTCGTCATAGCCAGAGTAAATTAAGAAACGCAAATCTGGCAAAAATAAATATTGAATGAATCCAAGAATCAGAATGTTAAAAGAAACCAATCTCCACAGCCAACTTTTATCTTTTAGTTGTCTTTGGAGCAGTAAAACAAAGACAAAATAAGCAAGCAAGCGACCTAAATAAAGAATCGCTCTATAATCAAAGCGACCTTCAAATAAAGCGACGATCCAAGATATAAAAACAACTCCTAAAAAAAGAAAAATGATTTTTTTTGGAAAATCTTGAATTTTTTTCAACTTTTGAATAATTTTTTTTCGCTGCACTATTGCTGCAAAAAGATCTTTCATCAAAAAGCCAACAATCAATAGATCATGCAAGTAAAAAGCGACATTATTTGTCAATTGAACTCTTTGTAATTGTCCAAGAGAAAGCAGAAAAACAAAAGCAATTAAGAAGAATTTCATATTTTATTTCGCTACAAGTCTATTAGTTACTCTAAACTTTTTTTCGCTCCAAATAGAGCGACGGGCAGAGCAACTATTCTACCAAGTAAAATACCAGAGACTGCTCCGACCAAGCCATAACTCTTGCCGAGAAAAGTAATCCCAGCCACTACTAAAACCAAAGAAATAATCATGTGTAGATTTAAATAAAAATACTTCTTCTTGGCGATAATTAGAGCATAAGTCATATTGGCAATGGTATGTACGATGCCAGCTAGAGTCAGAATGCGTAAGATTGGAACAGCATCTAGCCATTCTTTACCAAGCAACAGATCGACCAAGAGTTTTGGAAAAAATATTAATGGTGCAGAAACAACCGAAACAATTAATAAGGTAGAAAATAACGATTTGTAAAAAGCTCTTTTGAGACGTTCTTTCTCGTGATTTTCAGTCATCTTATTAAAGATTGGAGTAATGCCGTGATAAGCTGATTTTGAAAGCTCATAATTAGCTTTATGACTCAAGGCATAGGCATTGTGGTAAATACCGAGTTTGTAAGTGCCGACTATTTTGCCAAGTAAAAAATCGTCCACATTGTCATTGAGATAACTGAGCAAGCTACTTAAGCTCAGCCATTTGGCATTTTTGAAAATAGCCTCTCCTCTACTTTTGATGTAATGGAAAATTGGTTTTTCCTTCAACATCAAAAAGGATAGAATTACCTCAAAAATTGCGCCAATAATTACTCCAAGACAAAGAGCCCAGACGGAATGGAGGGCAAAGGCTAGCCCAATTTGAGCGATTGTCTCAACTGTTATACGCAAAGATTTATAAAGACTATCTTTGGAAAATTCAAATTTTTTCTGCCAATTAACAATGGCTGGATTGATAAAGCCTTTAATAATTGGCACAAGAGCGACGATTGCAATCATTTGAAACAAGTTTGGCTCGTTGTAATAACTGGCCATGAAATAACCCATCAAAATCATAATTGAACCAATGACAAATCCTCTAATAATGGCAATCACAAAAGCAGTGTCGAGAAAATATTTAACTGGCTGTTTTGATTGCAACATGGTGATGTTGACGCCAGTTTGGGTGATACTCTCGGTAGTCCCAAGAGCGATCATTACTAGGGAGAAAAGACCAAACTGCTCAGGGCCAAGTAATCTAGCTAAGATAAAAATCTTCAAAAAACTAAGAGAAGAGGTAAAAATTTTCTCCAGGGTTTGCCAGCTAAAACCAGCGATAGCGTGTTTTTGATAGGTCACAACTCTATTGTAAGTTAAAAATGATGCTGCTTGCAAGCCACCTTCGCAAAGTAGTAATATTAGCTCTTATGAGCAGTACAGTTGAAAAAATTGGAGCCACTTTTCTTGATTTGATAGAGACCATGGCTATTTCCTTCTCTATTTTTTTAGTCGTTTATTTGTTTTTCTTACAGCCACATCAAGTTAATGGTCAGTCGATGGTGCCAAACTTTCAAAGTGGTGAGCATGTTCTAACTGATAAAGTAACTTTTAAAATGAGAGATCCACAAAGAGGCGAGATAGTTGTTTTTCATGCTCCGCCAGATGCACACTGTCCAGAAGGAACGGGCTGTGATTTTATCAAAAGAGTGCTTGGGGTTCCTGGAGACACAGTTGAGGTAAAAGAGAACGCCATTTGGGTAAATAGTGAAAAGCTACCAGAGCCATACATTCCAAGTGATTATTTGATCTTGCCAGGTAATGCCACCAAGGGTAAAGGTGTTTATTTGGGTCCTAATGAATACTTCGTTTCTGGAGATAATAGACCTTATTCTAGTGATTCTAGAGCCTGGGGAGCAATTACTAAGGATATGATTGTTGGGAGAGTTTTCTTTAGATATTGGCCTGTGGTCGCCATTAGTACGGTTGGCAAAGCTAGTTATCCAGAACCATTTTAAAGTCTTCTGCTTGAAGTTTAATGCCTCTTTTCACGTGAAATTTACCAATTTTAAGACGTCTCAGAATACTGACATTTGCTCCACATTCTAATTTTTTGCCAATGTCTTGAATCAAGGAACGAATATAGGTGCCACTTGAGCAGGCAACTAGCAATTCAAAACTAATTTCTTCATTTTTCACGTCTTTTTTGAATTTTTTTAAAGCAATTTTCTTTATTTCAATTAGCCGACTAGGCAGTTCAATAGTCTCGCCTTTTCTGGCTTTTTGATAAAGCTTCTGTCCTTTGATTTTAACTGCGGAAAAAATTGGGACGGTTTGTTGAATTTCTCCTTTAAATTGCTTTATTATTTTACCTAAGTCGGCTTTCTTTATGTCCTTAAGCTGTTGCCAATCTGTTTGGTTGACGATTTTACCAGTCTGATCGTAAGTGTCAGTTTCGATGCCAAGCCTAGCAGTTACTAAATACTCTTTATCTTTTTTCAAATAAAGACTTTGCTCTCTGGTGTATTCTCTACCGACCAGAATAATTAACAGACCAGAGGCAAGCGGATCTAAGGTGCCACAATGACCGATTCTTTTAATCCCACTTATTTTTCTGAAATAATTAACCACGTCATGGCTACTTGGGCCACTCGGCTTATCTACCAAATAAACACCTGGTTTGATATCTAGCACGTTTGACATTATAGACCTTGTGCTAAAATGATTGCAGATCATGAATCTAGAACAACTTTTCAAGCAAAATTTCCCTTCTTTTGATTTTATTTTTGATTATCCTTTGGCAAATAAGAGCTATTTCAAAATAGGTGGCAACGCTGAAGTTTACTACGCTGCCAAAAATCGCCAAGAAGTCATTGATCTGCTTGTTTTCTGCAAAAAACAAAACATCAAATACAATATTTTAGGTGGAGCCAGCAATATAATTATTGCCGATGAAGGCTTGACTGGTTTGGTGATTGGTTTTGATTTTAATGAATTAAAAATTGTTGAAGAAACGCAGGACAAAATAATTTGTCAAGCTGATGCTGGCATTAAAACCTCTGTTTTAGTTGCCAAAATAGCTGCCAAAGGTGGCAGCGGCCTAGAGGGTTTCATTGGTGTGCCAGGAGTTTTAGGAGGAGCGATCTATAACAATGCGCATTATTTAAAAGATTTAATCAGTGACAACTTAATCCAGGTTGAAGTTTTTGATTTAGAAAAAGAAGAGATTTCTTTATTCACACGTGAAAAATGCCAGTTTGCTTATGAGCAGTCTATTTTCCAAACGAACAAGAGCCTTCTTATATTATCCGCATATTTTGAGTTAAAAAAAATATCTCCAGATATAGCTAAAGAAAAAGTGAGAGCTGCCATAGAAAAAAGAGAGCTGACTCAGCCTTTGGATCTGCCAAGCTGTGGCTGTGTTTTTCAAAATCCTGCAAATAATGAACAGTTGAAGAAGCTTTTCCCCCAGTTCAGTGAGGCGGAATTTGTGCCAGCAGGCTTCTTAATTGATCAAGCTGGACTAAAAGGCAGTAAAGAGGGCGATGTGCAGGTTAGTGAAAAGCACGCTGCCTTTTTTGTTAATCTTGGCCAAGGTAAAGCAGAGGACGTGAAAAAGTTAATTCACAGAGTCAAGACGGTGGTTTTAGAAAAATTTAATGTTATTCTAAAGGAAGAAGTTTTTTATTTAACTTAAGTTTTTGCACTTTAAATAAAGTCACGCTCGACGAAAATTATTTATAGAAAGAAAATTATGAGCAAGGCAAGTTTTGTAGTTACTGGCGGTACTCCACTTTATGGTTCAGTCAGAGTTGGTGGAGCCAAAAATGCTTCATATAAGCTAATGATCGCGGCTCTACTTGGTAGTAAAGAAAGTCGCCTGCTTAATTTACCTGATATCTCAGATGTTGATCTGGTGGCTCAAATTATTAATGAGCTGGGCGCCAAGGCTTATCGAGTTGGTGAGCGTACTTTTTTTATCGATACTCGCAACCTTCGCTTTTCAACAGTTCAGGCAAAACATGGCGAACAATCCCGTGCTTCTACCCTTTTCATACCAGTTTTATTGGCCAAATTTGGTCATGCAGAGGTTCCCCTGCCTGGTGGAGATAAAATCGGCAAACGTCCTTTAGAGCGCCACATGATGGGCCTAGAAATGATGGGCGCTAAGTTTTCTCAGGAAAACGGAGTTTTAGTGGCAACTTGCAAAGAACTCGTTGGCTGCACTTATCGATTTGAAAAAAATACCCACACTGGCACTGAAACTTTGATCATGGCTGCAGTTTTGGCTAAAGGCAAAACCATTCTCGAAAATGCCGCTGAAGAACCAGAAATTGACGACTTAATTTCCTTTCTCAATCAAATGGGAGCCAAAATTCGCCGTCGTTCTTTCCGTAAAATCGAAATTGATGGCGTTGAAAAACTCGATGGAGCGATTCACAAAATTATGCCAGATCGCAACGAGGCGGTTAGCTATGCTTGTGCAGCCATTGCTACTAGAGGTGACATCGTGGTGGAAAACGCCAGACAAAAAGATCTCAAAGCTTTCTTAGACAAGTTGGATGAAATTGGCGCTGGTTATGAAATTGGTGACTATGGCATTCGCTTCTACTACAAAGGCCCAATGAGAGCTACAGATCTGGAAACAGAAATTCATCCTGGCTTTATGACTGATTGGCAGCCTCTTTTTGCCACTCTGCTCTGTCAATGTCATGGTGAAAGCATTATTCACGAAACAGTTATGCAAAATCGTTTTCAATATGTTGAGGATTTGCGAGCTATGGGGGCGAAGATTGAATATTTTAATCCAACCGTCAAAAATCCTGATGATTTTTATAATTTTAACTGGCAAGATCATAGTGAAAATGATCGACACGCCATTAAAATTTCTGGCCCTACTGATTTTAAAGGCGGTGAGTTCACGATTCATGATTTGCGAGCCGGAGCCACCATTCTTTTGGCAGCCATTGGTGCCAAAGGACAGACCACATTGCACAACATTGAACAAGTTGAGCGTGGCTACCAAAAAATAGATGAGAAATTGATTTTAATGGGTGCTAAGATAGAAAGAGTTATATCGCAGTAGGCATGAAACTATATGGGATCATTAGCACTTTTTCTTGGTATATTAATTTTTTCTTTCACTTTAACTAGCAGTGCGGTAGTACCTTTCATTAATTTGCTTTATCAATTGCGTTTTCGTCGCGCCAATCAGGAAACTTTAGATGCCTTTGGTGACAGAACGCCTATTTTTGATAAGTTCCACTCTGGAAAAGCTGGCGTCCCAGTAGGCGGCGGTCTATTAGTGGTAATGATGGTTTCTTTACTCTTCGCTACTATGATTCCTGTTCTGCACTACTTCGGCATTGATGTGACCAGCATTCATCGCAATTCTCAGGCAGAGGTAAATATTTTGTTTTTCACCTTTTTATCTTTTGCGATTTTGGGATTGTATGACGATATAAAGAAATTTTTTCATTTTGACGATAGTAAGTTTTTTGGTTTGCGTATGCGTCAAAAATTGATTTTACAAATAGCTTTGGCAGTTATTATTTCTTGCATGATTTATTTTCAGCTGGGAATTTCTATTTTACACGTGCCTTTTATCGGCACGCTTAATTTGGGTTATTTTTACATTCCTTTTGCAACTTTTGTCATTGTTGCTTTTGCCAATGCAGTCAATATCACCGATGGTTTGGATGGCTTGGCAGCTGGAGTCTTGATGTTTTCATTATTTGGCTTGTGGGTTCTATCGTCAACAATTTTAGATGTGCCTTTGTCCGTTTTTATTGCTCTTTGGCTTGGTTCTTTAATATCTTTTCTATACTTTAATGTTTTTCCAGCCAGAATTTTTATGGGTGATGTTGGCTCAATGGCTTTTGGAGCCACTTTGGCGGTGATTGGTTTATTGCTTGGTAAGATCTTGGCGCTTTTTATCATTGGTTTTATTTTTGTGATTGAAATAACTACTTCTTTGGCTCAATTACTTTCTAAAAAGTACTTAAAAAAGAAACTTATGCCTGCCGCTCCATTCCACCTAACTTTGCAAGAAAGAGGTTGGGTCGAGCCAAAAATTGTCCAGAGAGCCTGGTTGATTCAGATCATGCTGACAATTTTTGGAGTTTGGCTGGCGGTTATTTAACTGCCAATATGTCATCGTCTTCTAAACTTTTTCTCGGCCTAATCATTTTCCTTTCTTTGCTTGGATTATTTTTTGTTTTTGAAGCTTCTACTGTAGAAAGTTTCAAATTATTTGGTCATCAGTACTATTTTTTCAGACAGCAAGCTCTGTGGCTAACCTTGTCTTTTGTGGTGCTATTTTTGGCTAGCAAATTTAAGGTCAGCTTTTTTGAAAAATATGCTTTGCAAATTTATGCTTTTGCGGTTTTACTCCTTATTTTAACCTTGATTCCTGGCATTGGCCTGAAGCTCAATGGCGCTCGCCGTTGGATTGCTTTGCCTTTTGGAACTTTGCAAACGGTGGAGGTTTTTAAGTTTGTTTTGATCAGTTTTTATGCCTATCTTTTGTCAAAGAAATTAGATTTAGGCAGTTTCTTATTTTTTCTATTTTGGCCGATTCTTTTGGTTTTATTACAACCAGACTTCGGTTCATTGATGGTCTTAGTAGCCAGTAGTATTATCATGTATTTCTTGGCTGGTGGAGAAATAAAAATTCTATCAATTATTTTTGGGGGCGGATTTTTATTAGCGCTTTTGGTAGTTATATTTAGTCCTTACAGAAGAGAAAGATTGACCACCTTCTTAAATCCAGAAGAAAATATTCAAGGGGATTCTTATCATGTTCGCCAGATTACTTTAGCTTTGGGCGGCGGATCTTGGTTTGGTAGGGGCATCGGCAACTCTCAACAAAAATATTCTTATGTGCCAGAAGCAAGCAGTGATTCGATCTTTGCTATTGTGGCAGAAGAAGTTGGTTTTGTCGGTTCTTTCTTGATCATTTGTGCTTTCATTGCTTATTTCATTGCAGCCAATTCAATGGTTAAAAATAAAGTTTTGAGTAAATATGAATATCTGCTTTATTATGGAATTTTGGGTTGGATAGCAATTCAATTGCTGTTTAATTTATCGGCAGTGGTTGTTTTGCTGCCGCTTAGCGGCATGCCTTTGCCGTTTTTCTCTCAGGGCGGCTCGTCTCTTTTGATGTCATTTTTTGCAAGTGGGGTTTTACTCTCAATCGCTTCCCATGCTAAGATTAAAAAGTCATGAAAATCTTAATGAGTGGTGCTCACCTAACTCCTGCTTTGGCGATGATTGATTTCATCAAGGCAAGTCACCCTGAGCACGAAATTTTGTTTGTAGGGCGTTTGTACAGCCAAGAAAAACTTGCTCAGAAGGCGGTTGAAAAGGAAGAAGTAGAAAAACGTGAGGTCAAATTTATTCCTTTTTCCGCTGCTAAATTTGTTAATTATTCTCTCCTCTCTACAGTTGCTACTTTTTTATCTTTTCCCAAAACTGTGGCTGATGCGCGTAAAATTCTAGTTAGAGAAAAAATTGATCTTTTTCTTTCTTTTGGTTCTTATCTGGCTGTGCCCTTTGCTTTGGCAGCTAAAAGTCTCGGTATTGCTGTGGTTACTCACGAGCAGACAGTGGTGATGGGCAAAGCCAATCAATTTATTGCCACTATCGCTGACAAAGTGGCAGTTTCTTATCAAGAGACGGCTAAATATTTAAAAAGAAAAGACTTTGTTCTGACGGGGAATCCAGTCAGAGCTAGAATATTTGCCAAAGATTTGGCAAAACCAAGTTGGTTGCCAAAAGAAGCAAAAAATATTTTATTAATTATGGGTGGCAATCAGGGTTCTTTTGTGATCAATGACTGCATTCAAAACAATCTTGTAGCTCTTCTTGAAGATTATCTAATAATTCACCAATGCGGCAGAGCTAATAAAATAAAAAATTCTTCTAAGCAACTGGAAAAATTCAAAGAAAATTTACAAAAGGATCTACAAGAAAAATATTTTATTAAAGAATGGATTGAAGATGAGGATTTATTTTGGATTTATCAACATGCTAAATTTGCCATTTCTAGATCTGGAGCGAATTCAGTTTTAGAATTATCTTTGGCTCCTTTGCCAGCGATTTTGATTCCCTTACCGAATACTTACCAGGATGAACAATTGGCTAATGCCTTAGCGATGCAAAAGATTAATGGAGCCCTTATTTTGCAGCAAGAATTTTTGAATTCCACTACCCTGCTAGATAGCGTCGCTCATTTGGAGAAAAATTATAAGCAAATGAGAGTTAGTTTGGCTAAAAATCAGTTCTATCAAGATGCTAGTGCCAAGCTCTATCAACTTTTAGTTCTCGCTCACAAAGAGAAGCATAACTTGTGAAAATATTGCGATTTATCATTTTTTTTATAGTTTTATTTATTTTTTTTCGT